>JAOZSE010000039.1 GCA_029939835.1 Pontiellaceae bacterium | reverse complement strand
TCTTTCAGGAAGTAGAGCGGGACGGCGACGCTGACGAGCAGGTAGGTGGCGGTGAGGGCTGAACGGCCATACTTTTTCACAAAGACCATCAGAAATCCAAAACCCATCAGAAGCATCGCCATGATGTGGATGGCGCGGGCATATTTTTGAACTTCAATGATGGATGACAATTTCTCGCTGGCAGTGGCTTCTGCACCAAATGAAACACCGGCCATTGCAACAAGGGTAAAAGCGGCGATCAGTAAGCATTTTGATACACGCATGGTTCGATCCTTTCTAAACGGTTAGGCGTTTGTTCGTCGTGGACGGACGCCTTTTAGGCATTAAAAGCGGGCATTAGATAGCATCGGCGCCGAAGAATCAACTCATAGTGGGTAATGCTTTAAATTTCAGGGGGTTGAATCACTCCCTTTGGTCGCTATTTTACTTTCAGTAAAATTATCTATCGCTATGCTTTCGGGGAAAAGGCTGTTTGCTGTCCGGAAGACAGTGTTGAATGTAGGACAGGCTTCCAGCCTGTCTGGACAGTCAGGATGGCTATCCTATCTTTAGTTGGAGAAAAAATAATGTCTCAGAAGAAGTGTCCTTTGAATCGCGAACAGCTTGAAGAGCTGACGCAAAAATTTCCGACGCCGTTCCACCTCTACGACGAGGCGGCGATTCGTACCAACGCTCGTGAGCTGAAAGATGCGTTTGCGTGGAACCCGGGCTTTAAGGAATATTTTGCCGTTAAGGCGACGCCCAATCCGTACATCATGAAAATTCTCCAGGCCGAGGGCTTTGGCGCGGACTGCTCGTCGCTGCCCGAACTGATGCTGGCCGAAAAGATCGGCCTTTCGGGTGCAGAGATTATCCTCAGTGCAAACGACATGCCGGCCAACGAGTTTGTTAAGGCCGTAGAGCTGGGTGCGGTTATCAACCTTGATGACATTACGCATATTGGTTTTCTTGAAGAGTGCTCTGGTCTGCCGGAAGCGATTTCCATTCGTTATAATCCCGGCCCGCTCAAGAGCGGCAATACGATTATCGGTCATCCCGAAGAGGCGAAGTACGGCTTTACCCGCGAGCAGCTCTTCGAGGGCTATCGCATTTTGCGCGACAAGGGTGTAAAGCGTTTCGGTCTGCACACGATGGTGGCGTCGAATGAGCTTGATGCGACCTATTTTATCGAAACGGCCCACATTCTCTTTGATCTCGTCGTGGAGCTTTCTGCCGAACTGGGTATCAAGGTCGAGTTTGTAAACATCGGCGGCGGAATCGGTATTCCGTACAAGCCGGAAGACGAACCGGTCGATCTGGCATTTGTCGGCGAGGGCATCCGCAAGCTGTACGAGGAGAAAATAGAAAAGGCAGGGCTCGCTCCGCTTGATCTGAATATGGAGTGCGGCCGGATCATTACCGGCCCGTACGGCTGGCTGGTCAGCCGCGTGCTGCACAAAAAGAACACCTACAAGCAGTTTGTCGGGCTCGACAGCTGCATGACCAATCTGATGCGCCCGGCGCTCTACGGGGCGTATCACCACATTACGGTGCCGGGCAAAGAAAACCTGCCGCACGACTTTGTCTGCGACGTGACGGGATCGCTTTGCGAAAACAATGACAAGTTTGCGATCGACCGCGCGCTGCCGCCGGTCGAAATCGGCGATCTGATGGTTATCCATGACGCGGGTGCGCACGGCCATGCGATGGGCTTCAATTACAACGGAAAGCTCCGCTCTGCCGAGCTGCTGCTGCGCGAAAACGGCGGGGTGGTGCAGATCCGCCGCGCCGAAACGCCCGACGATTATTTTGCCACCCTCGACTTTGAGGGCTTGCAAGCCTTCGAAGCATGAGTAAGCTAGGGGGTCGTAAGGATGAAGATTATGCTCGAAGGTGCCCATACAGCGATTGTTACTCCGTTTAACAAAGACGGAGCGGTGGATTTTGGCAAATACCGCGAACTGATTGATTATCAGATTGATAACGGTATCGACGGCATTGTGCCGGTCGGCACAACCGGCGAATCGCCCACGCTCAACACGGATGAACATCTGAAAGTGATTGAGCAGACGGTTGCGGCTGTGCATGGCCGCGCCAAAGTGATCGCCGGCACCGGCGCCAACTCGACGGCTGAAGCAGTGGAGCTGACCGAACGGGCCAAGGCGTTCGGCATCGACGCGACGCTGCAGGTGACGCCGTATTACAACAAGCCCAATCAGGAAGGGCTCTATCGCCATTTTTCAGCGGTCGCCGAGATCGGCGTGCCAGTGGTGCTTTATAATGTGCCGGGCCGCACGAGCCGTGAAATCGCTATTGAAACGGTGGCGCGTCTGGCAAAGCACCCGAACATTGTCGCGGTCAAAGAAGCGGGCGGCAAAGTGGAACGCGTCCGCCAGACGCTCGATGCCTGCAAGATCGAGGTGCTCTCCGGCGACGACGGCCTGACCTTTCCTATGATGAAAGACGGTGCGATCGGCTTGATCAGCGTAGCTTCTAATGTGGTGCCGGCCGCCGTGGCATCGCTCGTACACACGGCTTTGGAAGGCAACTGGGATGCCGCGCAGCTTCTGCACAATCAGTATGAAAAGCTTTTTGATGCGCTCTTTATTGATACCAACCCGATTCCGGTCAAAGCCGCACTGGCGATGACGGGCCGGATCGAAGAGGTGTACCGGCTTCCGCTCTGTCCGATGGATGATGGTCTGAAGGAGACCTTGCGCAACGTGCTGTCGGATCTGGAGCTATTGTAAAAGGTAAGAAAGGAGCAGAGAAATGATGAGAACAGTATTCCTATGTATGGTGGCCGTGTTGCTGGTATCCGGATGTGCAACGCAGCAGGCGGATCCTCAGATCAGTAAGCTCAAAAACCAGCTTGCGGTTATAGAAATGACTTACAGCGGGATGGATCAGCAGCTTGCGGATTTGAAAGCTGACGTAGACGCCGGCAAAGTCGAAGTGGCTGCACAGAAAACGGCATCCGCTGAGACGCTGACGGGTATCAAAGCGATCATTGAAAAAGCGGTTCGCGCGCTGGATGCAAAAATCTCGGCGCTGGAAGACGGCGTGAGCAAAATGAAAGCCGATATCGCGGCGGCAGCCAAAGCAGCCGGCGCTGCGCAGGCGGCAGCAGAAAAAGCGGCAGAAAAAGAAGCTGCAGCCCCGGTGGTAGAAGAAGCTGCAGCCCCGGCTGCGGAATAAAGGGTTTTGTAAAATACCCCGTGGCAAGCCGCGGGGTGTTTTGGTAGGGACGGCTGGCCCAGCCGTCCGCGGACGCCTCGCCGAGGCGTCCCTACCTTAAAAGGCCGCTTCGGGAAACCGGAGCGGCTTTTTGATTATACCAGCGATTCAAGGTAGTTAAACCAGGACTCCATGCCGGTGCCGGTCTTGGCGCTCAGTCCGAATGTGACCATGCCGGGATGCACCTGCTGAATGTATTTACGGCACGCTTTGAGATCCCACCCGAGCGCTTCGGCCAGATCCATCTTGGTCAGGAGAGCCAGTTTGGCCGTTGCAAAGAGCACGGGGTATTTAACGGGTTTATCCTCGCCCTCGGGGGTTGAGAGCAGTGCCACCTTGAAGTGTTCACCAAGGTCGAAGGCCGTCGGGCAGACCATATTGCCGACGTTTTCAATGAAAAGCAGCTGTGTGCCGTCTTCGACGGTTTCGGGCAGGGCGGTGGCCACCTGTTCGGCATTGAGGTGGCAGGAGGTCTTGGTTTCGATCTGGCAAATCTTTGCGCCTTTGCCGGCGAGGCGGCGGGCATCGTTGTCGGTCTGCTGGTCGCCGGTAATGACGGCACACTTGATTTTTCCATTCAGCGCTTCGAGCGTTTTTTCCAGCAACAGGGTTTTTCCGGAGCCCGGCGAGGAGATCAGGTTGATGGCAACAACACCGCGCGCGGCCAGCCATTCGCGGTTATGCGCCGCGATGTGGTCATTGTGCGCCAGTACGTTTTGGGTCACTTCCACTACACGGTGTGCGTGGTCGTGGTCATGCGTGTGGGAATGACCGTGATCGTGGTGAGTTTCGTTGGCTTCGCCGCAGCCGCATTCTGTACACATTATTCAATCTCCATGGATTTGATGATAAACTCTCTGCCGTGCAGCATTTCGGTGTCATCCGAATCGCAGTGCGCGCAGGCGCAGCGGGGAAAGGCCGGGTTCGACTCTTTCCCGCAGGCGCGGCAGCGCACGGTGGCCGGAATTTCCTCAATCGTCATGGCCGCTTTTTCCAGTTTTGTTCCCTCCGCCGCCATCGGAAACGCAAATTCAAACGCATCGGTCTCAATGCCCGCAAACTGACCGATCCCGACCGTCAAACGGATCGCCCGTTCGGCGTTTTCAGTTTCCAGCACCTTTTCGGCTTCTTCAATGAGGCTGCACGCCAGGGAAAGTTCATGCATAGGGGCGATTGTCTCATTTCATCCGCAGCAATCAAGATCGCTGATCCTGAAAAAATCCGGTCTAAGCTTTTTCAAATGCTTGCAGACATTTCCACAGCACACTATACTCCTTATGCAAGAGAGGGTTAGCTTCAACGAAAGGATGCATCATGTCTACTGTGAACAAAGTGCTGGAGAAAAAAGGAAGAGATGTCCTGTCCGTATCCCCCGATACGGCTGTTTTCGATGCTATTGAAAAAATGGCCGGGCGTTCCGCCGGTACGGCGCTGGTGATGGACGGCGACCAGCTTGTCGGCATCATTTCCGAGCGTGATTTTATCCGGAAGATTTATCTGAAGAAGAAGTGCGAGGAGGATATCAAAGTCGGCGATATCATGTCGGCCGACCTGACGACGGTTTCGCCGGATGAAAGCCTCGAAAACTGCATGAACCTGATGACCGACAAACGTATCCGTCATCTGCCGGTCGTGGAAGAGGGTAAGGTCACCGGCATCATCTCTATCGGCGACCTCGTTAAATACATGGTGAGCGAAAAAGATTTCCTCATCGAAAACCTGCAGAGCTACATCGCCGCCCCCGGCATGTAGTTTTTTCAGCGTTCAACAAAAAAGGTTTCCAAACGGCTGGAAACCTTTTTTTGCTGGAACGGTCCATCAGCGGTTGACGCAGGAGCAAAGACATGACGACTCGTTGTGACTCCATGGAACGGTTGATAGAAATCATGCGAACGCTTCGCGACCCCGGCGGCTGCCCGTGGGATCGCGAGCAGACGCTCGACTCACTCAAATCCAATCTCATCGAAGAGACCTACGAGGTGATTGACGCCATCGAAAGCGGCGACCGCTCCGAACTCAAAAGCGAACTCGGCGACCTGCTTCTTCAGGTGGTTTTTCAGGCGCAGATTTGCAATGAAGAGGGTGCGTTTAATTTTGACGATGTGGCGCAGGGTATTGCCGATAAGCTGGTGCGGCGCCACCCGCATGTATTTGGCGACGTGCAGGCCGACACTTCCGGCGAAGTGATCCGCAACTGGGAAAAAATCAAGAAAACAGAAAAGGGCGAAGAAACACCGCGCTCGCTGGTGGAAGGTATCCCGCGCCATCTGCCCGCGCTGGCCAAAGCGCATCTTGTGCAGAAGCGCGTCGCACGCGCCGGATTCGAGTGGGATGAAATCAGCGGGGTGGTTGAAAAACTGGAGGAGGAGCTGGCTGAAGTCAAAGAGGCGATGGCCCGCAAGGATGCCGCTGCTATCCGTGAAGAGCTTGGCGACCTGCTTTTTTCGACCGTCAATCTCAGCCGCTATCTCGGCCACGACTCCGAAGAACTGCTCAACGAAAACATCAGTAAATTCATGCGCCGGTTTCAGGCGCTGGAAGATCGCCTGCACACGGAAAATCGCGAGATCGAAAAATGCTCGCTCGAAGAACTCGACGCGGTTTGGAATGCCGTCAAGGCGGAGGAGAAGAGCTCGTGAAATATTCTGAGGCGCAGAGAGGCCGCGTGTTCGTAATCCGTTTGGAGGACGGCGACATTTTACACGAAGAGATTGAGCGGTTTGCCGCGGACAAAGGCATTCGCGCGGCGATGCTGACCGCGCTCGGCGGCGCGGATGCCGGCAGCCGTCTGGTGGTCGGCCCGGAAGAAGGGCGCGCGCCGAACATTGTTCCGATGGAAACGGTGCTCGACGATGTCTGTGAAGTGACCGGAACCGGCACGCTCTTTCCCGATGAAGCCGGTTCTCCCGTTCTTCATATGCACCTCGCCTGCGGGCGCGGACAGCAGACGGTGACCGGCTGCGTGCGCCACGGCGTTAAAATCTGGCACGTGCTCGAAATCATTCTGACCGAACTCACAGGAACACAGGCCGCCCGCCGTCCGGATGCCGCCACCGGCTTTGATCTGCTGTGTCCGTAGAGGTTGTTTGCCGCGAGCCGACCAGCGGGAGACGGGCTTGAGTTTTCGAAAGCAGTGACCATCGGGAACGACAACGAACGCAAGGGCCGCAAAAGGAAGAAGCGTCTGCGCTGATAGCTCTGTCCTTCGCCTCCCAACCTCCGTACAGACTTTAGTGCTTTTCAGACTCTTAAAATCTGATATAAACTTCCCTCTTCTGAATCCCTGAAAAATAAACCGAGAGATACCGAGTATGGATAAAGGAAAGCGGATCGAACCGTTGATTGTGAATCTGCGCGGCCAACGTGTGATTTCAGATGCCAATCTGGCAGAGCTGTACGATGTACAGACCAAGGTGCTGAATCAAGCCGTGAAACGCAATGCTGACCGTTTTCCGGCCGATTTCATGTTTCAACTGACTTCTGCAGAGTGGACAAACTTGAAGTCACAATTTGTGACTTCAAGTTTGGAAGTCGTTGATGAACAAGGAACTAGCCGGTCACAGATTGTGACCGCCTCGCATGGAGGTCGCCGGAAACTGCCCTATGTTTTTACTGAACATGGCGCGATTATGGCGGCGACGGTGTTGAACAGTCCGGAAGCGACAACCATGAGTGTATTCGTGGTGCGGGCGTTTGTGCAGATGCGCGAACGGCTGGCTGCTAATGCGGAGATTCTCAAACGCCTGGCGGAGATTGACAAAACGCTTTTGGAGCATGATCAGACACTCGGACTTCTCTGGGAGCAGCTTCAGCCGCTGCTGGCTTCGCCGCCGGACCCGCCCAGAAAACCGACTGGCTTTGATTGCCATCGGAATGATGAATAGCACTCGCGCAGATGAATTCGAAATAAACCCGCCTTGACCTTTTACAAAATTGTATTACTATCTTTGCAGAAGGTAATACGAGGTTCTTATGACCACACTCACATTAAAGATTCCGGAAAGTCTGGCGGCGGAATTAAACGCGGAAGCCCGGCAGGAACACCGGTCGAAATCAGCGGTTGCGCGGGATGCCCTGTGCAGCTATCTGCATCAGAAGGGGCGAGCGTCGAAAACATCCTGCTATGACCTGGTGAAACCTTTTATCGGCTGCGTAAAAGACGGGCCGCCGGATTTGGCCTCCAATAAGGAATACCTGAAAGGGTTTGGCCGTGATTGAAACCGTACTTCTGGACACCGGGCCGCTGGTGGCGGTTTGCAACGCCCGGGATATTTTTCACCAATGGTCCTGCGATCAGTTCAAACTTCTGCGGCCTCCTTTTCTCACCTGCGAAGCCGTGATTGCCGAAGCCTGTTTCCTGCTGGGCGGAAAACAGAATGCAGTTCTGGAACTGATGCAGGCCGGGCTGATCAAAACAGGGGTTTCGCTGGAAAAAGAACGGTCTGCTGTACTGCGGCTGATCAAAAAATATTCCGATATTCCCATGTCGCTGGCCGACGCCTGTCTGGTACGAATGAGCGAACTGCACGAAAGCAGCCGGGTTTTTACGCTGGATAAAGATTTCCTGGTTTACCGGAAAAGCGGTCGGCAGGTCATTCCGCGAATCATGCCGGATTAAGTTTTCAGTGAAAGGTGTGGCCAACCTGCAAAAACTCCCGTTGCTTTTTTCATACCTGCCGAAACGTGAACCTCTTGCTCACGGTTTAGAAAGGGATTGTTTTTTAGCCGCTTTCTGGCATTAGCGAAGCGGGCGGCAAAAATCTTTCTTTGACCTCCCCTCGGAAAATCCGCACAATTCCCGCCCGATGACACAGGAAAAAACCACCGTTTTGGAACACCGCGTCTTTCAGGGCGAATACCGTTTGCTCAAGCTCGCCGCGCCGGTCATTGGCCCGCTGGTTCAGCCGGGGCAGTTCGTCCACTTGCGCGTTCCGCGCCTCGAAAATGCCGTGCTTCGCCGCCCCTTCAGCGTTTTCAAAGCCGATGAGGAAGGACTTTCGATTTTATACGCAACCGTCGGAATGGGTACGGAAGCTCTGACCACCGTTGAGGTGGGTGAAGAGGTTTCTCTGCTCGGCCCGCTCGGCACCGGTTTTCCAAGGGTTGGAAAAAACAAAATACCGGTATTGGTCGCGGGGGGCTACGGCAACGCCGCGCTCTATTTGCAGGCCAAAAACCTCCCCGTCAAAGGCGTCGCCTTTTTTGGCGGGCGAAGCGCCGAAGACATTCTATGTGTCGACGAGTTTGAGGCCCTCGGATGGGACGTGCGCGTCACCACCGACGACGGCTCGCTCGGAACAAAAGGTCTCGTCACCGCCGCGCTCGACCCGTGGCTTGAAGAGCAGGGGTCAGGAGGCAGGGGGCAGGGAGCAGAACTTTTTGCCTGCGGCCCCAATGGGATGCTCAAAGCGGTCGGCGACCGCGCACTCGAAAAAGGCTTCACGGCTTGGCTCTCAATGGATCGCAACATGGCCTGCGGAGTCGGGGCTTGCCTCACCTGTGTCATCAAACGAAAAACCGAAACCGGCTGGGAGTGGGCGCGCTGCTGCAAAGACGGCCCCGTCTTCAATGCCGAAGAAATTCTCTGGGAGGATTAAGAAGAGGAGAAAGATCGCCACGGAATACACTGAAAACGTAGCGCGGCAAAGCCGCAACCAAAGAGGTTTACAAAATGATGGACAACAAAAGTATTTCCAACAGCCGGATAGCAGAATGATGTACGGCAGAATGATCGGTGCGGAGCAACCAAACTAAAGCGTTTGAAATGATTATTCTGCCGTCCATTATTCTGCGAATAACTGCCCCTGTTAAGTTGTTGTTTAGAAATGGGTTGCCAGATAAAACGTGCACAAAAAACAAGGAAATGACGGATAGTAATACGAAATAGAGAGGGCTTCCCTTTCGTGTAGTTCGTGGTTGATAAAAAAATGAAAAAGCCTGATATGAGCGTAAAGATCGGTTCGCTGGAAATGAAGAATCCGGTGACGGTTGCCTCCGGCACTTTCGGCTACGGCCCCGAATATGCCGACCTGGTTGACCTCGACCGCCTTGGCGCGGTCACCGTTAAGGGCATTTCCGCCGAGCCGCATACGGGCAATGAGACCCCGCGCACATTTGAGACTGCCTCCGGCATGCTCAACGCCATCGGGCTGCCCGGCCCCGGCGCGGAGGGCTTTATCGAAAAATACCTGCCTTTCTTCGAAGACTACCGCGTTCCGCTTATCGTTAACATCTGGGGAAAAACTGTCGAGGAATACGGCCGCGTCACGGACATTCTGGACGCCCCGGCCCGTATTGATGCCCTCGAAGTCAACGTCTCCTGTCCCAATGTCAAAGAGGGCGGGGCACTCTACGGAACCGATCTCGATCTCTTCCAGACGGTCGTTGAGGAAGTTCGCGAAAAAACCAGCAAACCTATCATCGTTAAACTCGCGCCCAATGTGGCCGACATCAAACTTTTTGCCCTTGCCGCCGAAGAGTGCGGCGCCGACGGCCTTTCCATCATGAATTCCTATCCCGCGATGGCCATTGATATCGAAACGCGCAAGCCGCAGCTCGCCAACCGGACGGGCGGGCTTTCCGGCCCGGCCATAAAGCCCATCGCCGTCAAGCTGGTCTGGGAGGCCGCGCAGGCGGTTAATATTCCCATCATTGGGATGGGCGGCATTTACAGTACGGAAGATGCCCTCGAATTTATCATTGCCGGCGCCTCGGCCGTGGCGGTCGGCACGGCCAACTTCACCGATCCATCCACGGCGGTGCGCATTCTCGAAGGGATCGAAAGCCGGCTGGCGGCCAAAGGTGTTGCGGCGGTCGACGATCTGACCGGGGCCGTTAGAATATGAAACGTCTTATTATTCTCAGCAGTCTGACGCTGCTGCTGACCGCCACGGTCATCGGATGGATTCACTATGTTCCGCCCGCCGCGCTCAACCGGCTCGCTCCGGTGCCCGAGCACGCCTCGTTTGTTTATACCGGACGCTCTATCAACTGGGCGCTGCTCGAAGCATTGCCCGCCACGCGGGAGATTTTCCAGCATCTGGGACAGGAGCCGGAATTGCCGGCGATACTGCAGGAATTTTTCAGCGGGCCGACGGCGCTGGCCGCCGTGCCGCTCGGCGGTCGCGACCGGCGCGACACCTTCATTCTGGTCAGCGCGGCCGGGCCGCGCACCGTTGCCCTGCGCTGGCAGATGGAGCTTTTTCCGCCCGAAGGCGTCCAGCCCGTCCGGAGCTATTCTGCATGGCCCGTCTGGCAGATTGAACATTCCGCGTTCCCCGCGTGGATGCGGGTGCGTTTTACGCTCTCCGAAGGCCTGTTCATCTGTTCGATTTCCGATGACAGCCATGATATCTATTACCTGCTCGATACACTCGACGGACGCCGTCCATCGCTGGCCGGGCGGAAGGGCGAAAGGGTGGATTGATGGAATATTGGAAGGTTGGATAATTGGATGAAGAGAGAAAATACATTGAAGAGCCTCTTGCAAAACCTCAACAAAGAGAACGTTTCCCTTCGGGTAAATGTTGCTACATTGAATGTAGTGCCGCTTACCCGAAGGAAAGCGGCATTTTTGCAAGAGACTCTGAAAGCAGCTCTCCTTCCGGTTGCGGCACTGCTCCTTTCGGCGGCCTGTAAGACCACTGAAATGGAAATCAGGCCCGTTTCCTGGCAGCGGCAGTCGGCTTATCTCGCCAAAGTGCGCGATCCGCGCATTTATGGACTCAGCATCTATCAGACGCCTGGCGGGATTGAATATCGCGGCGGAGGACGATTGCATCCCAATCAGGTCGAAGCGCGGCCAATGGGTATCAAAGAGCCGCTGCGTCCGGTCGTCATGCTGACCGGAAACTTTGGAATTGAATGGCCGGTTCTGCTCGATTTCACCGCCTCGAAAAGCTGGTTCGAATTCAGCACCGCTCAAAAACTGGGCGCGAAGCCGGTTGGCGAGCGCAAAGCGAAGATGGCGCGACTGCCCGGCGAAGAAATTGCCGGATGCCTTTCCATCATTCCCTCGTTGCGCCTTGGCCAGCTCCATATTTCCAGCCCGCTCATTTATGTGCGGCTGGCCGACGGCCAGCTCGGAACGCTTGCTCGTGGTATCGAAAAGCCGGGACCCAAGGGGGTTGTCGGCTGGGATCTGCTCAAAAAATTTGAACAGATCCAGTTCGATTATTCCGGCGCGAAGGTTCTGCTTGCCACTGATGCGGCCTACACCCCGAATCCCGGGCAGCTCATCACTGCAGTTCCGCTTGTTAAACACGCCGGGGCTTGTGCTGTGCGCGGCAGCATTGATGGCAAAGAGACGCTGATCCTGATCGACCCGGCGGGTGACTTTGAGGTCGCAACAGACGGTGCGACGCCGGTTTCCACCATCGGGCTGGGTGAACAGCTGGCGATTGCCGGTGTCGCCGTGTCCGAATCGCCCGGCGGCGTGCGCATCGGTGCCCGCCTGCTGCAGGATTATAAACTGACTGTTTGCCCGAGGGAGGGAATAATTTATTTCGAACGTCCATTGAGAGAGGAAGAGGAATGAAAGTTTTAGTCACTGGCGGAGCCGGATATATTGGAAGTGTGACCACCGAAATGCTCTGCGATGCAGGACATGAGGTAACGGTATTTGACAATCTCGAGCGCGGGTACCGTGCGGCAATCGATTCCCGGGCAAAATTTATCCAGGGCGACTTGCGGATCAATACCGATATTTTAACGGCCATGGCTGACGTCAAGCCGGATGCGGTCATTCACTTCGCCGCCTATATTGAAGTGGGCGAATCGATGAATATTCCAATTCCGTTTTTTGAAAATAATGTCAGCGGCGCGCTTCACCTTCTCGAAGCCATGGTGGCCAACGATGTGAAAAAACTGATCTTTTCCTCCACCTGCGCCACCTACGGCACGCCGGAAAGAATTCCGATGGACGAAACGCTCTCGCAGCACCCGGAAAGCGTTTATGGAGAATCCAAGTTGATGTGTGAAAATCTCTTCAAATGGGCGAAGAAGATTCATGGCCTCAATCCAGTCTTCTTGCGCTACTTCAACGCGGCTGGCGCGACTGAAAAATATGGCGAGGCCCACAAACCCGAGACGCACCTCATTCCGCTGATTCTTCAGGTGCCGATGGGCCAGCGCGAAAAAATCTTTATCTTCGGCGACGACTACGACACGCCTGATGGAACCTGTATTCGGGATTACATTCACATCCGCGATCTCGCACAGGCGCACATCCTTGCACTTGAGCCTGAGATCGAAGGGGCGTTTAATCTGGGGAATGGCGATGGCTACTCGGTCAAAGAAGTGGTTGAGGTGGCTCGCGAAGTAACGGGGCACCCCATCCCGGCCATGTTGGAGCCGCGTCGCGCCGGCGACTGCGCCCGTCTGGTTTCCGACTCCGCCAAAGCGAAAGACGTTCTAGGCTGGAAACCGGAATATGCCGACCTGCACTCCATTGTCGAAAGCGCATGGAGCTGGCATCAAGCTCACCCGAACGGTTACGAGGATTAGGCGGTACTTTATGAAAAAACTCTTGTTGTTTGTTTTGTGTTCAGTCTCTTTGGCAACTTTGGCTCAACAGCCGCCACAGAAAAAAGAGCCGCCCCTCCGGAAAGAAAGGGTTTCGTCAGAGAGCGCTTCGGCGGTCACAAACGGGAACCGGGAAAACTTTGACGAAATTATGGGGAGTTTCTCCGATCTGGCCATGAAGTTTTCGGAGCAGGATTCCAGCGATCTGGATCTGTTTGTCTATGAGTGCCAGCATATCGGCGGCAAGGCATTCCGCCGGGCTTTGGAGCCGTTCCTTTCCGTACACGGCGAACTCGCCGACTGCGAGGACTCGGATTTGGTGATTATTTCCGATGACCGTGTGAATCTGGAAAAACTCAAAAAAATTGCGGTCTCTATCGACCGCCCCGTGCGGCAGGTGTTGGTCAGCGCCAGCGTGGTGGAATTTCAGATTACCGACGGCTTCGAAAAAGACATCAGCCTGCAATATAACCAATTCGCGAATATGGTCGGTTCTGTGGATGCACCGGGAGTTATCGATGCAGATATCACCTCGGCGTTTGTCACGCGCATGATGGATGCCATCGTTCCCTCCGGCGGGAATCCGGCCAGCTTGAGCGGCTCCTCTTCGTATATGTATTACGATCCCGACGAGCAGACTCTTTTCTCCGCATTCCTTACATTTTTGGAGCGCAATGGAACGGCTCAGATTCTTTCGTCGCCCTCGCTGATTATGCGGCGCGGACACACCGGAAGCATTCTGTCCGGCGAAGATATTCCGATTACCGAATCGAATGTCGGATCGGGCGGCACCAGCTTTTCTGTAGAATATAAGTCGGTCGGGATTAAGCTGCGGGTCACGCCGGAATCCATCTTTGAAGATCGTGTCGTGCTCGAAGTCAGCCCGGAGGTCTCGAACATCATTCGCTACGAAGAGTCGGCCGCCGGGCGCAACCCAGTGATCGCTATTCGCAACGCGAGCACGATGTTGGAGATGAACGACGGCTACATGGTTTCGATCGGCGGACTTCTTCGGGAGGAGAATATTGAAACCAAACGTCAGGTTCCAATTCTTGGAAGTATCCCGATTCTGGGAGCCCTGTTTCGTGCGACGAGCAGCGAGTCGATCCGTTCGCAGCTGGTTATTTTCCTGACCGTGAAAATTCTGGATCCGGCCGATCTGGCCATCGACACCATTGAGGCGAATGGAATTCCGGAAGAGTTGAAGGCTCAGGTGCAACTTTCCCGCGAGGCGTTGCCCGAGGAAAAGACGTCCATTTGGGGCGGCCTGAAACGGCTCTTTAAATAGGGCCGAGAAAGATTATGAAACGGCTGTCGAAAAATTCCAATCTGCTGCTCGCCTCTGCCGGGGCGATGCTTCTTCTTTTTGCAGGATGCGGGAAGAACAGCGATAGCGAGGATCAGCCGGATCAGGTTTACACCGTGAGTCGAGGCGACTTTAATGTGCTGATTTCCGTAAACGGCACATTGGATGCCGTGAAACGCTATGAAGTAAAGGCTCCGGCCGTTTCGAAGCAGGGGTTGGATATTATCGAGGTGGTTGAGGATCAGACTCAGGTTGAAAAGGGGGATCTGATCGTTTCTTTTTCTGACGAAAACTATCTCGACATGGTTGAGGCGCAGGAAATTAAAATCGAAGAGGCCGAAAAAAATCTCATGATTCTGGAACAGGATTATCAGATGAAAATCGCCGACATTGTCAGCTCAATCAAAACGGCGACGGATAACCATCGGGTCAGCGAAGAAGTTCTTGAGAAATATATCAACGAGGACGCTCCGCTGGAGAAAAAGACATTCCAGCAGAATCTGGATGCCGCCCGGCAGGATGTGAGTGCGGAGGAGCTTAATCTCGCATCACTTAAAACGAAACTGCTGGCCGCCGCCATGGGCGACGAGGCCGCCCGGCAGAAGCTCGAAGAGCAGGTTGAGAGCTCCGAGCTTCGTATTGAGAATCTGGAGAGCGATGAAGAAAAGGCGGCCTACAACCTGCGGATTTTTAAACAGTACACCTTTCCTCAGCGCACCCGTAAGCTGGAGCGCGATCTGGTCAAAACGGAGATGGGGCTTCAGAGGCAGCTGGTGAACTCCACCGCGCAGCGGGTGCAGCTGGAGCGGAAAATAAAGACACAGAAACGATTGTTACAAAGCTTCGTCCGGGAGATGGGAGATCTCCACGAAAATATCGACATGCTCCGGGTGGTCGCACCGGTGGATGGGGTCGTCTCCTTCGGCAACCCCGATCCGCGTCGCCGGCATCAGCAGCAGAAGGACATCACCGTCGGGGCTTCGATGAGACCTTCTGAATTGATCGGAACCATTCCGGATTTAAGCCAGCTCGTCGTTAAGGTGGATATCCCGGAATCCGCCCGGTCGAAAGTCGAGGTGGGTATGCGGGCTGAAATACGGATTAAAGCCCTTCCGAATGTTCGCTTGTCAGGAGAACTTCGCAGTATCTCCGACTTGCCGTCCCATCTGATTTTCTGGGATCGAACCAGTCCGAAAATCTATCCGACCGTCATACACCTGGATTCAACGGATGCTCCGCTTCGCCCGGGAATGACCGTGGAGGTGGAGCTGATTTCAGATGTGATCCGCAACGTTATTTATGCGCCAGTGGAAGCCCTGTTCGTCAAAGAGGGGCAGGTGGTCTGTCGTGTAAAAAAAATAGCAGGACCGAAGGAGCGCAACGTAACCATCGGGCGCAGTTCCAGCAGTTTCGTGGAAATTCTCGAGGGGCTTGATGAAGGCGATCGTATACTCCTCGGGAGAGAGGAGCTGTAATTGAGTTTAATCCAGTTGCAGGGGATCAGCCGGGTTTACGGCAGCGGTGAGAATGCGGTGCATGCGTTGCGGCCCACCCGCCTGAGCATCGAAGAGGGAACCTTCGTCGCCATCTATGGCGCATCCGGCTCCGGCAAATCCACCCTGTTGAACATGCTGGGCCTTCTCGATGAACCCACCTCCGGCGACTATCTGCTCGAAGGTCGCAATGTGGCTAAGCTTTCGGATGCCGAACGTTCGGACATTCGTTGCCGGAAGGTCGGCATCATTTTTCAGTCCTTCAACCTGTTTCCTCATTTTTCCATCCTCGAAAATGTCTGCATGCCCATGCGCTTTGCCGGTGCAGAGCGTCATGAGATGAAAGCGCGCGCCGCGCAACTGCTTGATCGCGTCGGTCTGGGCTCCCGGTTGGCCGACAGCCCCTCGAAGCTTTCCGGCGGACAATGCCAGCGGGTCGCGATCGCACGCGCACTGGCGAATGACCCCGCAGTTCTTCTGGGCGATGAGCCCACCGGAAATCTGGATGAAAAAACCGGTGATGAAATTCTCGGGATATTTCATGAGCTGGTTGCGGAAGGGCGCACCGTTATTATGGTTACGCATAACGCGGAATATGAAAAAGAGGTTCAGCGCGTCATCGAGCTGCACGATGGAACGGTGGTGCGTCAATGAGCCTGTTTTATAACCTCGAATCCACCTGGTTGAGTCTGAGGCACCATGCGTTCCGCTCGT
>JAOZSE010000038.1 GCA_029939835.1 Pontiellaceae bacterium | reverse complement strand
GTGACTTCGCTTTCGATGCCGGCATAGGTGGATTTGATGATGCTGTAGCCGGAGCCGTGGCGGCATTCATACTCGAATTGGTCGAGCGGCTTGCCGACCGGTTGCCACGCATTCGTCCAGAAGTCTCCGGACTCGGAATCGAGCAGATAAACAAAGCGACCCGGCTGGCTGGCGGAGGCTTCGTTGAAGCGGTAGCGGGTGAGTCGACCCTGTGCGGCGGATTTATAAAAGGTGTAGCCCGTTGAAATGCTGGTGATCAGTCCACCGAACTCGGCATTTCCGATGTAGTTGCTCCACGGCACCGGGGTGTCCGGGCGGGTGATTACATATTCCTTATTAACGTCGTCAAAATGTCCGTAGCGCATGGCAGTTCCTTTGTTTGAGAAGGAGTCTTTTTAATTGTTTTGATAGGAGAAGCAAGCCTCGTGTAAATGAAAAGTCAGGATGCACCGCCGAAGACGGCGGCGCGGTTCTTTTTGCGGTAGTCGCGTGGCGAGAGCCCGAAGCGTTTTTTGAAGAGGGCAGAGAAATAGCTCAGTGTCTCGAAACCGGAGTTGTAGGCAATGGTCGTAATGTCTTCGCCGGAGAGCAGCAAGCGGCGCGCGGCCTGTTCGAGCCGCAGGCGGTTGATCAGTTCCGTCGGGGTTTCGCCCGTGCAGCGTTTGAGTTCGCGCGACACGTGTTCGGGGGAGCGGCCTGCCAGCCGGAAAAGCGCTGGAATTCCTTCGACGAAGTGGACGGGATCGCGCACCGCTTCGCAAGCAAGCTCCAACCAGTCCGGCATCAGTGCGGCGGTTCGGTGATTCTGCGAGGGCCTGTCGGTTAACAGATCCAGCAGAAATTGTTCAATGGTTATGCGTTCACGCGGCTGGGTTGTCAGACGTGAAAAGCGATGCTCCATCCGTTCGAGATTCTCATCCATGAGTGTCCATACAGCGGGGAGCTCTTCGCTTCCGCCCCAGAAGTCGGGTTGGTTTGGAAAGTAGCGGTTTCGAATAAATGTGAGCGATTCTGTGCGGAAGGCTATATTTCGAAAGGTGAAGCTTTCGCCGCGCAAGGGTCGAAAGCTGTGGGTATCGGATTCGCGAATCATGATGAACTGCCCAGCGCGTAAAACCTGTTCCTTGCCGTTGACCTGATGGCGCAGCCGACCGGACACGACGAGGAAGCACTCGGCAAAGCCCTTGTGTGTGTGTTCGCCTGTTTCCTGTTTTTGATCCGAAGAAAGTCCGGCAACGTGAAAGGCCTCGTCTTCGAGCGAAAAATCATTCCAATGGAGTGTTTGTGTCATAAAGCGCCCTGAATATCAATATAGTGATAGTATATGTCAGTATTCAGGCAGAAGAATCAAAATATTTAGATAAAATGATGGGTTAAAAGGAGACCCATATGACCTCACGCGAACGCCTTCAGTTGATTATGCAAGGGAAGCTCCCGGACTGTGTTCCGGTTTCGCCCGATTTTTCGAACATGATTCCCGCCAAGCGAACGGGGAAGCCGTTTTGGGATATTTATCTCTACAACGATCCGCCCTGTTGGGAGGCCTATATCGAGTGCGCAAAACACTTCGATATTGATGCGCTGATGGACGGTTATTTCCCGCTGACCTTTCCGGAAGAAGCTGCGGCTTTGCCGGAGCGAGAAACCTTTATTGTCTATCGCGATGAAGGACGCATCGTGACGCAAGACTCGCACCTCGAAAACGGTGAGCGCGTCTGGGACGAACGCGTGATGGTCTATTACGTCGCCGATCCGCCCAGCGAGTACGTGAAGCCCGAAAGCATCAATCTACCGCCTGTTCCGGAAAGCTGGGAGCCTCTCGAAAATGTAAAACCGGTTGATCTGGGGCCCGCCGGAATGGCGCGGCTCAAAAAGATGCTGGGCGATCAGGGGCTGATCGGGGTCTGGCTGACCAAGTCCGCCGTTCTGACCTGCGAAGAGGATATTTACGATTATTACGATTATCCCGAAAAATACGAAGAGATTGCAAAGCAGCGCGTAATGGATGTGGAAAAAAGGTTTGAAAATATTATGGCCATGGATGTGCTGCCCGACTTCCTGTGTGTCGGCGCGTCCGGAACACTGATCTTTCAGTCGCTCGACATTTTTCGGGAAATCGCATTGCCCGCCGTCAAGCGCGGAATCGAATTGGCGCATGCCGCGGGCATTCCAACTCATATTCATTCCTGCGGGCCGGAAGCCGAGTTGGTTAAGATCATGGCTGAGGAAACGGACCTGACGGTGATCGATCCGCTCGAAATTCCGCCCATGGGAAACTGCGACCTAGCCGAGCTGAAAAAACTATACGGTGATAAGATTATCCTGAAAGGCAACCTGCATACCACCGAGGTAATGCTTCGTGGGAGTGTGGACGACGTCATTGCCGCTTCAAAAAAGGCGATGGATGATGCCGCCGAAGGCGGACGATTTATTCTGTCGACCGGCGACCAGTGCGGGCGTGACACGCCCGATGAAAATTTGCATGCCATGGTGGAAACCGCCCGAACCTACGGACGTTACTGACGAACCTGTCCGGCGACAGTTTCGAGGATTGTGGGCAGATCGGGTTCTGTGACGGCGGAGAAGTGAACGCCCTGTGGGTGAAGCAGAACGTTCGGGCCGGTTCCGCACAGTCCCATGCACCCCGTGGTCGAAACGCGAACGTTGCCTTTCCATTCACGTGCGTTCACCGCTTCCTTGAGCTTGGCCTTCAGCTCCGCACCGCCGCTCGCGCCGCAACCGGGCTTGTCCGGGTTGTCGCGTACGTTCGAGCAGACAAAAATATGGCAGGCGTAAGGCGTTCCCGCTTTTTTCATATTCTTCCTGCTCTTAATGGATATCCGGCAATGAATTCTTTCAGGAGGGCTGATGGTTCAGCCTATTCATTCTCGCTCCCGCCAGTCGATGTCAGTCTGTCTGTTTTAAAAATCTCTCCGCATATTTTCGGGAGAGCCGTTGCGCTTCCAGAACGTTTTTTGGTTTCATTTTCCTCAGGCAATTCTCCCGGAGACTGACTGCTTTTTTGTCCCCTTGAGCCGAGGCGATGTTGAACCATGCGTACGCTTCGATATAATCTTTCGAGACCCCGGCGCCGTTGAAATAACAGAGCCCCATATAGCGTTGCGCATCAAGATTTCCCTGCTTGGCGGCCAGGCGAATCCATTTTCCCGCCTCTTCGTAATCCTGAAGAATCGTTGTGCCCTCATAATAGAGGATGCCTAAAAGAGCCTGAGATCCCGCATCACCTTGTTTGGCGGCTAGACGAAGCCATTGCTCCGCTTCGGTGTGATCTTTTGCAACGCCGTCGCCGTTGTAATAACAGGAGCCCAGTGTCGCCTGTGCCGCGATGTCCCCGTCCTCCGCGGCGATGCGCAAGGCGGCCAGCTCTTCCTGTCCGTACCCGGATGGCGAAACCATTATCAACCCGGCCAGCATCATTCCAAAAAGAAATTTTTTCATAACCCGGCTCCTTCTTTGTGTTGTTTGTGCAGCGCGTCGCCGTCGCCCCGGTAGAAAACTTCAAAATCGTCCACCCAGGTTCCGCTCCAGGTTTCCTGGCGGAATTCAACCGCGCCGACAGTTCCGCCGGAGAGTTCGCCTGCGGGGATTCCGTTGATGGAGACGGTTGCATTGGCCTCCGGCTTGCAGGTGATGCGGATTTCCTGCCAGTCATCTCTTGCCATTTTCTGCTCTGTTTTTTTAACGATGGCGTCGCCTTTCATGATGTTTCGCTTATAGGCGTTCCATTTTTTAAAGGGTTCAGTTTTTACAATCGCGAAGTGTTCGTTCTGCCACTCGCCGAGGGTGGTGATTGATTCGAGGGCGGCACCTTCGCCATCGTAGAAGCAGACCCCGAAGCGGTAGAGCGGGGGCTGCCCGTAGTAGGCGGCTTTCACGTGTTCTCCGCGTTTGACGTAGAAGCGGACGTGTCCGTCGGTCAGCGGAGCGGGCAGTTTGTGGCGTGCGCCGATGGTTCCGGCTTTGTTGCCGCAGAATTTGTCAGCTTCCTGATAGTTGTTCAGGAGAATGGCTTTGGAGCCGTCGCGGCCTTTGCCCTCGAAGAGGGCGGCGGTGTGTTCGTTGGGATAGTTTTCGTACGTGAAGCCCCAGCAGGGTTGGAGGCCGAAGTCGTAGGTATCGATGTAGTTTTCGAAGCCGTCACGGTAGGTGACGCCTTTGGCGGTGATGTCGGCGTTCGGAAGCAGCGGCGATTTATGGTGCTTTAGTTCCGGGTTGCTGAATTCCTGCCGGCAGGCGAGTTCGAAGGTGGGGTCGAGCAGACGGTCGAGCACATAGCGGGCTTTCCAGTACTGGTTGCCGTCCGGACCGGTTCCGCGATAGACAATGCGGCCTTGCGGGTCGATGATGGTGTCCGTTCCCATACCGGCGAACTGGCCGCCCAGCAGATTCCCGCGAATCGTTTCGTTCCAGAGGCGAAGCTGTCCGGGAAAGCGTTCGCCGACGATTTCGTCGTACACCTCGGGGAAGGAGCCGTAGATGATGTGCTCTTTGGGGATGCCCAGCTCGGCCTGAAGGTCGCGGCTGGCAATGATGGTTTCCATGGTGTCCATCACGCGGTCTTCGTAGGTGGTGGCCATGTCGCGGTGTCCGCCGTCCACGGCACCCACGCCGATGACGACCACACCTTTCGGTCCGTATTCTTTGGCGAGTTTATAGACGCGGTTGAACACGGTCGGACTGCGCAGGGCGGTGCGCGGTCGAATCGCCTGCTCGTTACCGTGGTCGCCTTTGCGCAAGCGCGTTACCCAGATGATTTTTCCGCGATGTTTTTCAACGAGATCCTCGAATTGTCCGGGGTTTAGGAGATTTTCGAGCACGAGCGGCCGGGCGGGGATCGGGTGGTCGAAGGTGAGGTAAGGCGGTTCCCAGTATCCGATGTCCGGGCGGGAAACCGCCCCGGCAGGAAGCGTTGCGGCGGCCGATCCTTTCAGGCGCGGTTCACGCGCGGCGGTGAGCAGGGCGGTTTGTTCGGCGGTGAACGGCGTCACTGGAGATATACTCTTTTTCGAGGCGGCGGCGTGCGCTTTTTGCAGGGCATCCGGGTCACCTTTATAGAAGATTTCAACGTCGTCAAGGAGGCAGGTTTTGCCTTCGTTGCTGAGGCGCACGCCGAACCAGTCGATGGATTCGGAGTTCAGTTCGCCGACGGGTTGTCCGTCAATGCGGATGGCGGCATTGCGCCCCGGTTTGCAGGTGACGGTTACTTTCTGCCAGGCGTTTCGGGCGTAGGCGACGGCTCCGGGCTGATCGATCCGGTAGCTCGGGACAAAGGTTTCGTTCATCCAGTCGCCGGTGGCAAAGATGTGTCCCGCCGGTTCGTAGCTTTCGGGTTGGCCGAAGCCGATGCAGAGCGAACGGTAAGCCGTCGCGCCGGGCGCAGCGCGATATCCAGTGCTGGGTTTGGGCAAAGCCTTCCCTTTTCCGCGTTTGAGATAAAAACTGAGTGTTCCGTCGGTTAGGGGGGCGGGCAGCTGGTGTTGCAGTCCGTAGGGGATCAGGCTCAGGCAGGAATAGTGATGGTGGAGGTCGATGGCACTGGAGCCTTCGCGGCCTTGGCCTTCGACGAGGTCGGGGCGGATGTCGAGGCGGCTTTGTTTGGCGTAGGTGAAGCCCCAGCGCGGTTCGAGTTTGAAGGTGTGATTGTCGGCGTAGTGATCGAACGACTCCGAATAGAGCAGTCCGCCGCTTTTCTTTTTCACGACTGGGAGCGCGCGGGACTTTCCGGGGAACTCACTGCGGACGGCGGTGTCGTAGGCGGGATCGAGAAGGCGGTCGAGCAGATGCCGGACGGTGTGGTATCCGAAGCCGAGTCTCGATTCGCGCGCCTTGAAGACTAGGCTTCCCTCAGCGTTGCGGATCAGCACCTGATTGCCCGGAGGGTGTCCGGGCAGGCGGCTGCTCGCATAGGTCGTGAAGAGACTTCGTCGAGATCCCTGCGGCACCTTCGTTTTGGGAGTGAGCTTATCGAGCAGAAGATAGCCCGTCAGGCCGTTTTTCGCGGCGTACGCCAGGGCTTCTGCGCGCTGTTGCTCCACGGATTGATTTCGTTGCTGCGCCCAGACCGCTAAAAAGACCACACCTTTGGGTTCATATTCCTCCATGATGCGGTTCCAGTCTTTTACCGCCGGTGAGTTTTCGTCCGCTGAAGACCAGATCTTGTGCCGTTCCTTGGTGTCGATATCGAGCAACACCACGACCTCTCCGGCCAGCTCCTGATCCACATCAACCAAGACCCCGGGCTGGCGGGCATCCTCCAGTGCCAGCGGGCCGCCCGGCGCGATCGGCAGATCGAGCAGATCGAAATTCAGCGCGGCGAATTGCGGGTGAACGGGCTGATTGAGCTTTTCCGTCAGCATCTGGATCGCCGCGCTGTTTTCCTTCGCAAAGCCCGGCATCCATCCAGACAGGATCAGGCACAGCAAGACGTGTTTGTTTATTCGGCGCATCAGTCGGTACCTTTCCTTTTTCGGCAAGATTTCAACACAGAATATTTTATTATGGCCATCGAACTTGCTCCATATTTAGTAGTAGCTTTTTCCACGGCAGGCCGGCGCCGAAGCCGCCGAGTCCGTTCTGGCCGGTGACCCGGTGGCAGGGAATGAAGAGCGGAACCGGGTTTGCGCCGCAGGCCGAGCCGACCGCGCGCACGGCCTTCGGGTTCCCGATGGCCTTCGCGATCTCGCCATACGTGCGCGTCTGCCCTCGCGGAATTTTTTCCATCTCCCGCCAGACCGCTTTCTGGAAGTCCGTGCCGTCCGCAATTCCGGCCGTCGGGAACTTCGCAGTCAGAGCTTCGAGCGATTTAATATCTTCCATCTTAAACGACACGCGCGGTGTGTTTTTGAGAAATGGCAGGGCGCATCCAATCACCTTTTCGTCTTTCAACGTCAGCGTGATCGTTCCCCACGTGGTTTGGATGTTTACGGTTTTCATTTGTTATGAAAGGAGATTACCACCCCGTGCTGCGCAGAAAAAAGCCGTTACACGTATAATATTCATGCTGGGTTTTGCGGGTCGGTTGGCATATAAGAGCATTGATTTATGGGCATGCAGGCAATAATAAATTGCGTACTGATATTTATCGGCGCCGTCATCATGCTGGTCAGCATTGTTCAGGCCGGGGGTCTCATGAAGACCCTGCCGTTTATCCCTGAACGCCACCGGAAGCGGATCAAAACGTATCTGCTCTTTCATCGCGGGCTGATGGTGTTCTTTTTAATAGGCTATATCGGGGTTATAGCCGCATTTGTTTTTCGCTATTCGCTGCTCAGTGAAGTATTCGTCAGCACCATCTTTCTTCTGGGGGCTCTGTTTGTATTCATCGGAGTAGCCGTTCAGTCGCGGCTGCTGGCCGAAGTGCAGCAGACGATACAGGGCATCCTCCCGATTTGTTCAAAGTGCAACAAGGTTCGAATCGGGAACGACAGTTCCGAAGCGCCCGAAGAATGGAAAGAAATAGAGACCTACATTTCGGAAAAAATCGATGTGGGTTTTTCTCATGGGTACTGCCCGGAGTGCCTGAATGAGGAGCTGGCAGGGATTGACCGCACGGACGATCATTGATCTCTTCGTTTACCCAGCCTTTCTATTCGTTATACCAACGCTTAAAACAGTTCGGCACATATCTCCAACGTAGGACAGGCTTCCAGCCTGTCCTGCTTTGTTTTAGTTGATGGTGTTAAACGCGCTACAGCGTATCGAGGTATTCGTCGGTATCGAGTTCTTCGAGGATTTTCTCTTCAGAGTATTCATCGGACAGACGGTTCAGTTTGCTGTGTTTGAGCCAGAAGAAGGGCTTTTGCTGGGCGCCGGCAATGGCTTTGCAGTGCCGGGCGATTTTGCTGAAGGTCATCAGGTATTCGTTCAGATAGATTCCAAGGAGGGGCGGCAGTTCATCGCGGCCGACGTGGTCGGTGATGAATGTTTTTGCCGCATCCTTTTTCTGCAGATAGCCTTTACGCGCGGACAGAACGGTTTCGGCCATTTCTTCATAGTTTTCATGCTCGGGATCCAGTGACGTGTTCAGGTTGTTGAGAATTTGGTTGATCTGAGCATAGAGCCCTTTGAGCTGGTTCCGGTATATTCCGAAAAAGGCGTGTCGGGTGTAAGGGATAATTTTTTTATTCAGCCGACAGAGGACTTTGATGTGATCTCCGATCCGTTCGATTTCCGTCATGCATCGGTCAAGGTGCTGCACAAGCACGGCTTGGCGCCGCGAGAGAAAGCGGGAGGTGATGAGCGCGAGGTAGTCGCGGAAGGCCAGTTTGACGGCATCGATTGTTTTTTCATTTTGTCCGATGGTGCGGACTGCACGCTCGTTCCGTGCATCAAGCAGCTGTTCGTCGAGCGTCAGGCTTTCGCCGCAGAGCTCGGTCATGCGGCGCAGTTCACGCATGGCTGCGTGAATAGCCTGTTCAGGCGCGGGAATAAGGGCTTCGTCCAGAAAACTCGGCTGCGGCGGCGCTTTACGCGATGGCGTCAATTTGCGAACCAGCCGGACGTGCAGCGGCACGAATGGCAGCACCATCAGGGCCGTGATAACCATTTTGATGGTGTTGGCATTGGCCGCCTGGTGGACAAGGCCGCCGGGCAGCAGCGGAATCCAGCGGTAAAACAGCGGCGCGGCGCAGGCCGCGACGGCGGTGCTGAATATATTGAAAAGCAGGTGTGAAATCGCGCTGCGGCGTGCATCAATATGTGTACCGATGCCTCCCAGCAGGGCCGTGACACAGGTGCCGATGTTCGCGCCGATAATGATCGGGAAGGCGCCGGACAGGTCGGTGATCACACCTGCCTCAATCAGTGCAAAGGTCATTCCGATCATGGCACCGCTGCTCTGGATGATGCCGGTGACGGCGGCGGCGAGCAGGATGCCGCGCAGCATGCCGCCCGGTGTTGAGCCGTCTATCTGTGCAAAGAGCGGAACAAATGCGTCGCGGTACGGTGCGATAGCCGTGCTCATGGTGGACATGCCGAGGAAGAGCAGGCCGAAACCGAGCAATGCCCGCCCGGCGTTTTTCACTTGCGCCTGCGGTGCGGCGGCGTGCAGCAGAACGCCGAGGGCGATGGCGATAAAGCAGTAGTCTGCCAGCTTAAAGGAAATCAGCTGCATCGAAAGGGTCGTGCCGATGTTGGCACCGAGCATGACCGGCACCGATTGACTTAGCGTCATCAGTCCCGCATTGATGAAGCCGACCAGCATGACGGTGGCCGCGCTGCTCTGGACGAGGAAGCCGATGACGGTTCCGAGGCCGAGACCATTGAGGGGATTACGGGCAGCCCTGGAAAGGATTCGCCGGAGCCCCGCGCCCGCGAAGCGCCGCAGTCCGCCGGTCATAACGTTCATGCCGAAGATAAAAAGAGCCAACCCGCCAAGGACGGAGAAAGCGGTGAGTAATGACTGATGAGTGATGAGTTATCTCCGGTTCATTATCATTTAGCTTGTAAGCCAGACCGTCTGGCAGGGGTCGAGTGTAATCTGCTTGCCGGCACCGCTGAAGCGCGTGCCGCTGAGCAGATCAATGCAGGGCGCGGTGCTGCTGAGCTCAGGGATGCGTCCCTCCAGCTGTACTTTTTTCCGGTCTTTGGAAAAGTTGCTGATGCAGGTTACGGGTTCAGCGCCGCCGGGCGCGGTGCGGATGAATACGAAAAGGTCATTACCCAAATCAATTACACGTTGCGCGCCGTCGGGATGGAAGGCGGCATGCTGCGCGCGTATTTTGATGCGCCGGCGGTATTCATTAAAAATACGGGCCGCCGGGCCCCGGCCGCCGAGTGTTTTCCGGAGGTCTTCGATGTTCCATTTTTTCCGGTTGATGGACCGCACGCGGCCGGTGGCTTTAACGCCGTCGGAATGGTTGGGTGTGGCGGTGAGGCTGTGGAAGTAGACGCCCGGAACGCCTTTAAGTGCGAGCATCACGGTTTGCGAGCAGAGAAAGCGGTCGGTCTGGAGGTCATCGCCGCCGAGTGCATCGAAGTAGGTGATGTTGAGCTCATAAGGACTTTCGGTCCCGTCGGCGTTGCGTTTGGAAGAGATGTGTCCGCCCAGCTTTTTAATCTTTTTGATGAGCGCGTCGAATTCCCCGTCAGGGATGAGCCCGGCGAGCGGGCGCACGCCGATGCCGTCGTGCGAGGCCGTGAAGTTGAGGGTTGTGCATCCGGCGGGACAGTCGGAGGCTGTTTTTGCCCAGTCGGTCAAAAAGGTCGCATTGTCGGTGGTCAGCGCATGGAGCAGCAGCGGCGGCAGGCTGAACTGGTAGACCATATGCGCTTCGTCGCCCTGGCCGAGATAGGAAATATTCTCCTCGTGCGGCACGTTGGTTTCGGTGAGGAGAATGATGCCGGGGGCGATCATGTCGAGCAGGTCGCGCATGAGCCTGACGATCACGTGAGTTTGCTCGAGGTGGATGCAGGCGGTGCCGGGCTGTTTCCAGAGGTAGGCGATAGCGTCGAGCCGGATGATTTTCGCGCCGGTGGAAATGTAGAAAAGCAGGATGTCGAGAAACTCAAAAAGAACATCCGGATTGCCGAAGTTCAGATCCATCTGGTCTTCACTGAAGGTGGTCCAGAGCTGTTTTTCGGTGCCGTCCCGGCGGGCGGTGGTGAGTAGCGGAAGGCTGCGCGGCCGCACCACGGCGGAGAGATCGGTGCCGGGATCAATCTCAATGAAATAGTCGCGGTAGGGGGCGATACCCGTGATGTAGTTTTTAAACCAGTCGCTTTTGCGCGAAATATGGTTGAGCACAAGATCGAACATCAGGTCGAATTCCCGGCCAAGGTCGCGGATGTGCTGCCAGTTCCCGTAGGCCGGATCGACCTGGCGGTAGTCGGTCACCGAAAAGCCGTCATCGGAGGACCATGGGAAAAAGGGCAGGAGATGGATAGCGCTGAAAACGCCGTCGAAGTGGGTCTTGGCGAACTGCGTGAGGGTGACGAGCGGCAGCTCATCTTCGCACTGAATGGTGTCGGCATACGTAATCAGCACGGCCGTTTTTTCGTCCCAAAGAGGGCGGGCTTTGAGCGGGCCGTATCCCACGCCATAGCGTCCGGTCAGCGCGGCGAGGCGCTGAATGCACTGGGCTGCACGCGCCGGGCCGTAGAGGCGGTTGAAGTGCCGGCGCATCCGTTCGAGGATTTCATTGGAAAGCGGTTTGATGAACATCAGTCCAGTCCGGTTATGTTGGTGATGAGGGTTCTCAGGCGCCGTCGCAGCAGGGGATAGCTGAAAAAGCGGCGCGCTACGGCATAGTTGTGTTCCACCGTGTGGGCGCGGTATTCGGGCTCTTCGAGAAGATGGCGGACTTCGTCAATCAGCTGGCGGGTCAGGAAGCCGTCCATCAGCGGTATGCGGAAGCCCTTGGGTTCAATATCGCGCGCAAAGATGGAGTAGCGGTTAATGAGGATTGGCAGCCGGAAATAAATCGCCTCCAGGAAGGCGTTGCCGAATCCTTCGTAGAGGCTCGGATAGGCCACAAAATCCACGTGCGGATAGAGATCCCACAGCGTAAAGATTTTTTCGCCCGCGGCAGTGGTTTTGCGGACATCGCCGATGCGCCCGGAAATGCAGCGCATATCCACGCCGGATTCGGTGGCCAGATCCGCCAGCATGTGGAGATATTCGTAGCCCTCGTCCCCCGCGTCGTGCGAGATCACCAGTTTGCATTTCGGATTCCCGAGTGCCTCGACCAGTTTGATGGAATGTTCAATGCCCTTGCGCGGTACGATCCGTGTCGGCTGCAGAATAATGATGTCATCTGCCGCGAAGCCGAGCTCGGCGCGGATGTTTTTGGAGTAGTCGTCCGGCTCCGGCGCGGGGACTTCAAAATCGAATACATTCGGCACCAGCAGGGAGGGTACCCCTTTGCGCCACGCCAGCTCTTCCTGCGCCGCTTCGTTGATGACGACATGCTGAATATTGCTGCTGCGCGCCGGGAAGGCGAAGTCGAGATAATCGTTTACCGCGTTGACGGAAAAACGGATGCGTTCCCAGTAAAAATCGTGATGATGCGCAATAGCGGGCATCCGGGTTTCGGCCAGGAATTCCGTCAGCGCCACGCCCAGGGGCAGGTGCATCGGAATGGTGAGCGCATTCTGCGCCACCAGAATGGAGATATCGAACCGTCTCGTGAAATCATAGAGCGTGGCCTTGAGGTAGCTGGCCATTTCGCGGATACGTCGGCTCACCAGCGGGTCGCGGTGAAGCGTGCCCCAGATCCGCTGGTTGATCCAGCTGCTCTCCGGGTGTTCGAAGTGTGCTTCCGGTACACAATGGCTGGCGGAAGGATCACGATCCAGCAGGCCCCCATACCAGAACGAGGTATGCTGAAAATCCCACAGCACCTTGGCCCACTTCGCGCTTTCCAGCGAGACACCGTCCGTGCCGGCAAAACGGGTCGATACAAATCCAATGCGCTCGCTCATACCCTCCTTTCCGGGCGGAGAGATCCCGCCGGATTTCACGCCAGTCTAACGGTGCGGATTTCATAATCAAACACAAAAGCCGCGCAGGTCTTGCGGGCCGAGCCGTTTTGGCTTATAGATAGACGTTCGCCAGTCGGAGAATAAACATGAGTCGAGCCTATAACAGCATTGAAGAGATCATTCGCGACCTGCCCGCGATCCGTGAGGTGTGCGTTTCCCTGCGGGAAACGCTGCTGGCTAATCTTGTTATGCTCGGTGAAATTCCTGCGCCCACGTTCGGTGAAGAGGCGCGCGTGAATTTTTTGATGCAGCGTTTCAGCGAATGCGGGCTGCAGAACACCTCTTCCGATGAATGCGGCAGCGGTTTCGGCATGCTGCCCGGCCGCAGCCGCGACCGTAACATCCTGCTGCTGGCGCATGCCGATACGGTTTTTTCCAAAAAACGAGACCATACCGTTTCGGTGCACGCCGACCGGGTTACGGGGCCGGGTATTGCGGATAACAGTCTTGGGCTGGCGGTTCTCGCCACACTGCCGACCCTGCTCGAGAAGCTGGACTTGCAGCTCGATGCCGGGCTGGTGCTGATGGGCGCGGCGCGCAGTCTGGGCCGCGGCGATCTGGAAGGCATCCGCTTCTTTCTCGACAACAACAAAGTGCCGATTGTTGCCGGTCTCTGCGTGGAGGGCGTACAGCTCGGTCGCCTTAGTTATGCTTCCGCCGGTATGCTGCGCGGCGAAATTTTCTGCCGTGTGCCCGAAGAATACGACTGGATTCGCCGCGGCACCACCGGTGCCATTCTGATAATCAACGAAGTCATCAACCGCATTCTCGGCATCCCGCTCCCGCGCAAGCCGCAGACCTCCATTGTGCTCGGATCGGTCGAGGCCGGAGCGGGATTCAACATCATTCCCACTGAGGCAACCTTGCGCTTCGAGGTGCGAAGCGAATCGTCTGAGATCGTGCAGGAGATCGCCTCCGAGCTCGAGGATATTATCGAAGACGTCACGTCCCAGACCGCCTCGGAAGTAACCCTCGATATTGTTGCGCGCCGTGAAGTCGCCGGACTGGAAATCGGTCATCCGCTTGTCAAGCAGGCCCGCGAAATCATGAGCTCGCTTAGTTTGCCCCCTCACATTACGCCGAGCATTTCCGAGCTTTCTTCCATGATCAATCACGGTATTCCCGCGATTACCCTCGGCATAACCGAAGGCGAGCATCTGCACGAAAAACGCGAAACCGTGCAGATCGAACCCATGTTCACCGGCCTTACCCAGCTCATTGCCGTCCTGCTGGCCATTGATGGAGGATTTTGTGATGAAGCTGAATGAATGGATTAAAAAGAACACTTTCCACCATGGCCAGTTCTGGGACATCAAAAAACTGATTGAGGCCAAGGAAAAACAGGGCCTGACCATTTCGCTCTGTCTGCCGACCCTCAACGAAGAAAAAACCATCGGTAAGGAAATCATCATCTTTAAATCCGAGCTGATGGATCGCTACCCGCTGCTCGACGAAATCGCCGTCATTGATTCCGGCTCCACCGATAAAACGTGCGAAATTGCCGCCGCCTTTGGCGCAGATGTTTATCTTTCCTCCGACATCCTGCCGAAGCAGGGCACGAAAAAAGGAAAGGGCGAAAACCTCTGGAAAGCCGTTTATCAGCTCAAGGGCGACATCATCTGCTACGTCGATGCCGACATTGCCAATATCCATCCGCGGTTTGCGTACGGGCTGATCGCCCCGCTGATCTACAATCCCGAAATGAAATACGTGAAGGCATTCTACGACCGTCCACTTGCCTTTTCGCAGGGCGTGCGCCCCTCCGGCGGAGGTCGCGTCACCGAAATTCTCGTTCGTCCGCTTTTCTCCCTCTTCTTTCCCGAGCTCACGGGGCTGATTCAGCCGCTCTCCGGTGAATACGCCGTGCGGCGCGAAGTGCTCGAAGCGATTCCCTTCCCGATTGGATACGGCGTGGAAACTTCACACATCATTGATGTCTACGATAAATGGGGCCTGAAGGCCTTCGCACAGACCGATCTCGATCAGCGCGTCCATCGCAATCAGGCGACGCGCGACCTCGGCAAAATGGCCTTTGGTATCCTGCGCGCCTTCCTGCGGCGAACCGAAGCGTTGGGCGTACTGCACGAACTGCCGGAACTGCCTTCAATACTGCGCCAGTTCCAGGCGCACAGCGAAGCCTACGAACAGGTTGAACACGAAATCTTCGAAGAAGAACGCCCGCCCATGATCAGCCTTCCCGAATACCGCGAAAAATTCGGACGGAAATAAATGATGTGGAGTGCGGCGGGTTGGCCACTCCCTCTGGTCATTGCTTTCGCAAACTCAAGCCTCGCTCCTGAAGTCGCGTGCCGCCGCTTTCATTCGCGGAGCTTGCTCCGCGCATAGCTGAAGCAAGCTTCGGCTGACAGGGCGCAGGCAAGCCTGCGCAGTCCAAATTTTTTATACCAGCTCCGTGATCTGCTTGAGATCGTCAACCACCGCATCAGGCTGAAGTTTTTTACAGCGTTTATCCTCTTCCCGCAGGCGCAGGGAGCGCTGGTCACCCGCGAAAAGCACCGTGCGGCACCCTGCCTGCGAGGCCGTCCAGATGTCGTTGAGCATGTCGTTGCCGACATAGACCGCTTTGCTGAGATCAGTTTCGGCTTCCAAGGTCTGGAAAAGTTCAATGGATGGTTTAGCGCGGAGCGCCTTATAGGACCAGACGCAAAGCGCCGGATCAAACCCCAGTTTTTCAATCGTTTTTTCAAAGAGCGCCTTCATGATCAGCGGTGTATAAAACTGCGCATTGGAAACGAGGCCGAGCCGCAGGCCGCGCTCCTTGAAAAATTCAATCGTTTCGGCCGCGCCGGGCATCGGCCAGACCGGATTGATGCGGCACTCATATTCCACCGCCAGGCGCAGGATTTTATCAGGGCTTTCATCCGGCTTCAGAATGTCCAGTTTCTGGAACTCTTCCATGATTTTTTGCCAGACCCTGGAAATTTCCACTTCGGGAAAAGCAATGCCGTCCGTCCGGGCGGTCTCGTGCCGGCGCTCAATTTCCTGCCGGATCAGTTCCGGGCCGAGCTGCCCGGCGCGTTCGGGGTCGCCTTCGTACCCTGCAACGATCAGCGACCGCGTCAACGCTTCGGCGCTATCAACGGCGGCGGCGGTGCCGACATCGCCGGAGCCGGAGATAAGCAATGTGCCGTACAGGTCAAAAAGGACGGTTTCAACGCCGTCGAGCGCTTCAAGACGTAGCGGCAGTCCGGTCGGCCGCGGTTCGAGCGGACGGCTCAGATTTTTAATAGTGGTAATTAGTTCATTCATGTTCGCAATAAATTGAATCGTTTCGGTTCAAGGAATGCATCCAGAATACGGCCTCCGTCAGCATAGTCAACTGTTCCGGAAGGTTCTCCCGCCAGCTTTTGATAAATCGAAAGGAGCCGCTCGCCGTAGGCTTTGGGGCAGTACGCCGTTTCGACCACCTTGCGGTTGTTTTCCACGGCGTCCGTGGAATTCTCCAGCACCGTGTCCATCAGGGAGGGGTTGTCTTTCACTTTGCGGATAACCGTTCGTTGCAGTTCCTCGTCCAGAATGCCGAAGTCGACCATGCCTTTCTGAACCATCGCGGCCCTGGCTTCTTCCAGAACCGCGGCACTCCACGGGCGTCCATAGGCTTCACATGAGGCGCGCATCTTTTTTTCCAAGGTTTGGAAAAACTGCATTTCGTCGAGCCATGCGAGCGGAACGGGCAGGCGATTGTAAAGGTTCGAAAGATCGAGCCCGTGCTCTTCGAAGTCGCCGGTGATCTCCGGCAGAT
>JAOZSE010000128.1 GCA_029939835.1 Pontiellaceae bacterium | reverse complement strand
CCAAGCGGTTCTTCTGGGTGCTTACGGCGGGACTGGGGATTTTGGTTTTGTGTGCCTTAAGTGTTTCAATGAACCGGACGTCGGGAGTCTCGGAATTCATGGCTCTGGGCTGGCCGCAGGATGCGGCGCGGGTGATTGTTCAAAATAAGATTACAGCGCTTTGGCATGCCTCGTTTATGGCGGCGGTTGTCACCGCTGTATTCGCGCTATTCAGTTTTCCAAACATTGGAAAGCAGGCTGAGAAAGTTTCCAAACATTGGAAAACGGTGGTTGCTGCTCTGATCATTCTTCTGGTTGCGGCCGATGCTGTGAAGCTGTCGAAGCATTACGTGAAGGAGATGCCGCGCAGTTACATTCAGGCCAATGAGCTGACTGATTTTCTGAAAGAGAATCTGGGGCATCAGCGGGTTGCGCTACTTTCGCAGCAGGGGATTTACGGCATCTGGACCGCCTACCTGCTGCCCTACAATAAAATCCCGACCTTCAATTTTTCCGACATGCCGCGCATGGCGAATGACTACAAAGCCTTTCTTGAGGCCGGACAGCGCAACCCGCTCAATATGTGGCGTTTCTCCGCCGTTAAATATTTGCTGGGGCCGACTGTCGCAGAGAAGCAACTGGCGGGACAGGCCCGTAAAGTGTTTGCTTATGATCTTGCCCAAGGGACTAAGCCGGGTGAGTTCAAGGTTGTTCCGTCTGTTAAAGGGCAACATGCAGTTTTCGAACTGTTGAACAGTTCGCCGCGCTATGCGGTGGTTGCTCCGGTCGGTCAACTTTCAGACGAGCAGGCTTTAGCCTCAGTTGGCAAGCCGCCTCGGGCACAAATTGGAAAAGCGGCGGTGCAATCTTATCGTCCCGGCAAAGTGAAGCTGCGCGTGAGAGCAGAGGCCTCGGCCACGTTGCGCGTCGCAGAAAAATGGGATGTCGACTGGAAGGCAACCATCGATGGCAACCCAGTGAACGTCGAGCGAACCGATTACATCTGTCAGGGCGTTCCCGTTCCCGCTGGCGAACATACCGTTGAGCTTCGCTACGCTCCCTCGAAACACTTCTTCTATATGCAATGCACCGGCTACCTCATCCTGTTTGCTTCTCTCATCACGATCCTGTTGCGGCGAAAGGAACGCCATGCTGCGGATTAACATCGTTTATCAAAACAACAATATGCCGGCGGACATCCTTCCGGCGATTACGGCTCCGGATGGGTCGTATGTAGTGACCTGGAGCAGCCGTCCTCAGGCCGATGCGGATGCGGTGGTCTATTTTAACCACTACACATACAGGCACCGGATTCATGAGCAGGTGTGCCCCAGCGCACTGAAAATCCTCTACATGTATGAACCGCCCGCCATTGATCCAATGCAGTACACGAAGAGGGTTTGGAAACAGTTCGATGAAATCCTGAGCTGGAACACCTATCTGACCGAGGCCTCATCTGCCTTTACGTTCGAAGCCGGAGCTTACTATGATCTTCCCTATTGCTCCGATTACGGAGTGGCACCGCTGACGGAACCGCCGAATCTGGCAACGCGCGAAAAAGCAATTTGTCAAATTTGCGGCGATAAATATTCACTCTCTGCCGAAGAAATTTATTCGGAGCGCCGCAAGGTTTCCCGCTGGTTCCATCATCACGCCCGCACCCGGATGGATGTCTTCGGAAAGCCGCCGATGGATACACCGAACTACCGGGGCGTCTGCGCGGACAAAGCCGAAACCTTCGCGCGTTACCGCTACGCACTCTGTTTTGAAAACACGTTCCATCCGCTTTGGACTCAGGGATACCTGACGGAGAAAATCCTCGATTGCGTGGCCTCTGGGACGGTTCCGGTTTATTACGGATGTAGCAACATCGAAGAACTCATTCCGCCGGACTGCTTCATCGACTACCGAAAATTCTCCTCACTCGAAAAGTTGGATCAGTTTCTTCAAGAAATGACAGATGAGGAATATCTCGGCCATGCAGAGCGTATGCAGAACTTCCTCGCGGGGTATAACGCTCCCGTTCGGCACTCGGCAAACCGTCTTTATGAGACCGTCGTCTCCGTTTATGAAAAACACGATCCCGCGCACGCAGTCAGCTATCCGAAAGACTATGCCGCAGAGAGTTCATGGAATGGTAGGCTCCGTCTGGCGGCTATGCGGCTTCTGTTGCCGTTTTACCGATTTATGATTCCTCTATTCGCATTGATCCGAATGGTCAAAAAAGGATTTTCGAAATGAAATGTTTTTTCGCGCTCGCAATAGTCTGCTGCCTTTTGACCTCCTGCGGGGAACGGACAACGGTTTCATGGGAACAGCTTATCCGCGATCTGTACGTGCCGGAGTCCATTGCCGATCTCTCAACTCCCTCTACGGAAATTTATACCTCCTACGACCGAACCGGCGGAAATAATGATTACGGAGGCGGTGTTGTTCTGGACGGGGAGGGTTGGTTGACTCTGGCTGATTTAAAAGGGCCGGGTGTGATGACCCGGTTCTGGTTTACCGGGGTGGGTAGAGAGTCTATTTTCCGGTTTATATTCGATGATGAAATCGAGCCTCGGCTGGAAATGTCCGTCGGTGAGTTTTACAGCCAGAGCGGTGGCTTTCCATTGCAGCTTTCGATGGTGGATCAGAATTGTTTCACCTCCTACTTTCCAATTCCGTACAGCAAACGCCTTCGCATCATGGTGAGTAATGACGACTATCATCCTAAAAAGCGCAAGTTGTACTATCAGATTAACGCCACCTCGTTTAAGCGTCGAATGGTGGAATCTGCGACCTTCCCGGCTCCGGACGCAGTGGTCTTTGTTGCAGACTCGGTGGGCGCAAGTCTGAACAAGCCGGAATGTCCGAACGGATCGGTTTATCAGAAAAAATTTAGAATCGACCCACGAAAAACAAGCGGCATTACGCTCGATTCTGGTGGAACCATTCGCAAGCTACGTGTTGAGCTGGACGGGTGGGGCGGAATGACCTTTGATCAGCGTCAGAGGCTTCTGCGGAAGATTTGGCTTCGGATTTTATGGGACGGATCAGAAGCCGATTCTGTGCGCGTTCCGCTGGGCGATTTTTTTGGGCAGATGTGGGAGCCGAAAAAGCTGAATACCCTATATTTTTCGGCGGACGAAACGGGCTTCGAGAATCGCTTTCCCATGCCGTTTAGAGCGTCGGCGGAGGTTGTACTGGAAAACGTGGGTTCATCTTCCGTTTCCGGACAGATATCCATCGTAAAAGATGACAACCCTGTTGCGGACAGCCACGGCTATTTCCATTGCGCGTGGAGCCGAAGTTCCGGTGCGGCGCACGGGCGACCGCATAGGGTTTTAGAAACGGAGGGGCGGGGGCGGCTTGCCGGTTGTCTGCTGGGAGTGGCATCGCTCGAACCGCGATTCTGGGTGCTGGAGTCCGACGAAACGATCACCAGAGATCGGGAAAAACAGCCGTTTTGGCAAGGAACCGGTTTGGAGGACTATTTTAACGGCGGCTGGTATTATCGGAATGTTTTCTGTTCCCCGCTCTACGGGTTGCCCATGAAGCGCCCCTTCCGAACTGTGCAATATCGTTTTCATCTTTCCGATGCGGTCACGTTTCGCAAAGAGCTTGCGATGAGTTTTGAGCGCGGGCCGGATAATCAGAACAATGCAACGTTTGACAGCGTTGCCTTTTATTACCTGAAAAAACCTTCCGCCGCGTTCAGCTCTGTTCGACCTGCATTTTTTCCGGCTCCGCCGGATAAATTTGAGGCACAATCCCTGATGACTCGGCTGTGGGACTATGAGCGGCTCGACGACTTTGATAATGCGGAGAAACTGCTTCGCTACGCATTGGGAAAACAAAAATATCCACCAACATTTAAAAGCACCCTTGAGCAACGGCTTCGCGCCTATCAAAAACCGGAGCGCGGCACTCAAATGCTTGTCGGTCTGTTCGCCAGTAAAAAGACCAAGCTCTACATCGATGGCAACCTCATCGTGCAAAGCGCCGACCCGCAGCGAACCGTAGCGCAACACCTCGACCTTTCGGCGGGGCGCCACGTTGTGGCTGTCGAAACCGAGGTCGATCAATGGCCGGACTGGGTGCAGGTTTTCCTCAAAAAGGGTGAACAGATTACGGGGATCGATTCGTCGTGGCGATGCGTGGTGAACCCTTCCGGACGCTGGCATGAAATAGACTATGATGACTCGGCATGGGAGAAAAATTTAAAGTTAATCAAGGGGCCTCCGGAATTAGAGGCGGTTCCTTTTATCTACCCCGATCCTTATGTGGGATGCCAATCAAAGGTTGATGGCTTTCGGTCGGGGTTCAAAAAACGGCGGGCGGGAGACAAGCTCGTTCTGAGAACGATCATCGACATCCAATAGTTTTTTTCCAAACATTGGAACCGGCTGCGCCGGATTTCAGGGCTTCGCCTTCCTTCGGCATCGTCTTTTTCCAACCCTTGGAAAAATTTCGACAAAAAGTTCCAAGCCTTGGAAAAATAA
>JAOZSE010000037.1 GCA_029939835.1 Pontiellaceae bacterium | reverse complement strand
TTATCGTCAACGACGACGTAAGCATCGCCAAAGAGGTGGATGCCGACGGTGTGCATCTCGGGCAGAACGACATGCCGCTTTCCGAAGCCCGAAAAATCTGTGATGCGCCCGGAAAAATCTTCGGTCTCTCCACGCACAGCGAGAAACAGGCCGAGGCCGCCGTGGCGCTCAGCCCCGATTACATTGGTGTCGGCCCCGTTTTCCCGACGCCAACCAAAGCGATTCCTGATCCTGACCTTGGTGTCGAGCGCGCCGGAAGCATCATTAAAAATTCGCCGCTGACCTGCGTCGCCCTCGGCGGCATTGATGAAACCAATTTGGCGGACGTGCTGCGTGCGGGAGCGGTCAATTTCTGCGCCGTACGCGCTATCATGCAAAGCCCTGAGCCGGAAAAGGTGATCCGGACATTACAGCGCATCTGGAACGATGCGGCCTTGACGGCGAGTGTATAGACAGATACCTTTCTCGCCCCTTTTCAATGCGGGTGTAGCTCAATGGTAGAGCCCCAGCCTTCCAAGCTGGTTGTGAGGGTTCGATTCCCTTCACCCGCTCCGCTCCGCGGGTTTCGGTTCCGTTGTTCATCGTAGACGAGGCTTCCAGCCTCGTTCAGAAGACCCCCACGTTTTGTTTATACAAACGAGGCTGGAAGCCTCGTCTACGATAACAGCCGCGAATTTTTTTATCTGCTCTGGTTACGCCTTTTCGACAGGCCAATTTTCCAGCGCGAGATTGGGATTCACGTCTTCCGGAAGGACGGGCGGGTATCCGTGCGCGAGTCTGATGGATGCGGCGCCAGCGATCATGGCGGCGTTGTCGGTACAGAGTTTTGGCGACGACAGCCGCAGCGGAACCCCGGTGGTCTCAGAAAGTTTGCCGAGTTTTTCGCGCAGTACTTTGTTGAGCGATACACCGCCCGCGCAGGCGAAGGATGCGCAGCTGTATTTTTTGAGTGCGCGTTCGACGCGGGTGGTGAGTGCATCGACTACGGCCTCCTGATAGCTGGCGACCAAATCGCGTTTAGTGTTTTCATCTGCAAGCGCTTCGGGGTGCTTCTGGACGTAATAGAGCAGCGCGGTTTTGAGCCCGCTGAAGCTGAAGCAGAGTTTGCGGTCAAACGCGAATTTCCAATCACCCCCCGCGCGATCCAGCCCGCGCGGAAAACGTACCGCCTGCGGGGTGCCGCCCTCGGCGGTCTTCTGAATGACGGGGCCGCCGGGATAGCCGAGGCCAAGCAGCATGGCGCCTTTATCGAGCGCCTCGCCCGCCGCGTCGTCAATGGTCTGCCCGACGATTTCACAGCAGCCGGGGGCTTTCATATACACCAGTTTGGTGTCGCCGCCGGAGACGAGCAGCACCAGCATCGGGAACGCTCCTTCGAGCACGGGCGGCTCCTCGCCGAGAAAAACGGAATAGATATGCCCCTCGTGATGATGCACGCCGCTGAGCGGAATATGAAGCCGCTGGCTCAGCGCGCGCGCGGCGGACCAGCCGATGAGCAAAGAACTGGCGAGGCCGGGGCCGTACGTTACGGCCAAGCCGTCGATCTGCCTGAATGTGCAGTCCGCTTCGCGCAGGGCCTGCTCGATAATTCCCGGCAGTTTTCTGACGTGGTCGCGTGAGGCAATCTCCGGCACCACGCCGCCGTAAGGCGCGTGCTTTGAAATCTGCGAATAGACGATGTTGGCGCGCACCGCGCCATCAACAGTTACAGCGGCGGCGGTTTCATCGCAGGATGTTTCTATCCCCAGAAGGATCATTTCATCCATTCCTGCTGGATCATCATCCCTTTGAGGGTTCCGAGGGCGTAGTCGAGCTGGATATCGCGGACTTCGGGATCGGTCGGCAGCTCTTTATCGGCCTCGCCGTTTTCCTGCGCCTGTTTCAGGCGGATTTTAAAGAGATCCTCCGGATTCATTTCCACGGTAATGTTCGGCTCAATGCCGTTGTCGTGAATAACGCGCTCGCTGGGCGTGTAATACTTGGCGGTAGTCAGCTTGACCGCCGCGCCGTTTTCCAGCGGCAACACCGTTTGCACCGACCCTTTGCCAAATGTTTTTTCACCAACCAGCACAGCGCGTTTATGATCCTGCAATGCACCGGCCACAATTTCGGATGCGCTGGCGCTGCCGCCGTTTACCAGAATGACGATCGGGAAGTCCTTGTAGTGCGTGCCGCCGGACGACTTGAATTCCTGCCGCCCCTTTTCCGTGCGCCCTTTGGTGAAAACAATCAGCTCGCCGCGCGGCAGGAAAAGCTCCGCGACGCCCGCCGCGGACGTGAGCAGTCCGCCGGGATTGCCGCGCAGATCCAGCACCAGCGCCTGCATCTCCTGCTCGGTCAGTTTTTCGAGCTCCTCCTTCAGCTTGTCTGCGGTCGGCTCATTGAACTGCGTAATGCGAATATAGCCGATACCGTCCTCCAGTATTTTTGCGTCTTTTACGCTGGCGACCTTAATGTCGTCGCGGGTAATGGTGTGCTCTTTCACTTCGTGGGTGGCCGGACGAAGTGCTTTGAGCGTCACGTCCGTTCCCGGCTCGCCGCGCATTTTTTTAACGGCGCCCGAAAGGCTCATGGCGCGCGTCTCTTCGCCGTCGATTTCGATAATGATGTCGCCCGAAAGAAGCCCGGCGCGGAAAGCCGGCGTGTCCTCCATCGGCGAAACCACCGTGAGCAGGCCGCTCTTCATGCTGATCACCAGACCGACTCCGCCGAAGTGGCCGGAGGTGTCGTCTTTCATACCTTCATACCCGTCTTCGTCCAGAAACTGGCTGTAGGGATCGAGGTCCTGAAGCATGCCGCTCAGCGCATGGCGGATCAGCGAATCATACCCCGCCTCATTCGTGTCCACATAACTGCGGTGCACCTCTTCGAGCACTTTGGTGAACAGCGCGATGGCTTCGTAGGCATTGGTGTAAGATTCCGCCGCGCCGACGCAGAGGCCCGTGGACAGCAAGACGGTTAAAATCAGGTTTCGTTTCATAGTTCCTCTCCGAAAATTATTCGAACGTTTTAATTACCTTGGCGGGGTTGCCCGCCGCGACGGCATGCGCCGGCACATCTTTCACAACCACGGCACCCGCGGCCACCACCGCATAATCGCCGATTGTCACGCCCTTGAGAATCATCGCGCCAAGCCCGATCCACGCGTGATCGCCAATCACCACCGGAGCGGTGCACTTGGCTTTATTTTCAGCATTGTCCGGCAGGCGGCGGTCGGCCGGATGCCCGTCGCCGTCGAGAATTACCCCCTCAGGACCGAAGAGCACGTTTTTGCCGATTTTCACACTTTCATAACTGGTGATGGCTGTGCCGTTGAGTATCGTGCCCTCGCCTACTTCAATGTACCCGACTTTCCCCGGTGCGGTTTTGGCCACGGTCAGCCGACACGGCCCGTGCGGAAAAGGTGAATATGGAGAGTTGTCGAGCTGCGCGTTTTCCTTGAAAACAATCCGCCCCTTAAAATCATCCAGGCTGAATTCATCGTCGCAAAAACTCCAGTAGCGGATCTGCGGCTTGCCGGTACTTTTGAAACTGTCCGGAACAACCGCGCCGCGCTCCTTGAGCAGCGCGATGGTTTCTTCATTAAGACGCGCCCATTCTTCATCGGAAAAATTATCGGCCAATCCTGCAGGCATAATGCTCTCCTTTTTTATCAATCCCGGAGCGTAGAAAGTTTTTACCGACGTTGGAAGGTTTTCTTCCAATGGGTTGGGGAAACTCTGTCGTCAGGCTTCCGTCAAATTTGCAATCCGGGCTGCGGTGTTGTCCCATGAAAAATGTTCAAGAACCCTGCTGCGGACATAGTCCGTTCCGGCAGTAATCCGCCGCGCACCGGCCAGCCCCTCGACTGCGTATTTCATTTTTTCCGGATGCGGCGCCAGGACGAACTCCATCGCACTGCCATGCAGCTTGACATCATACGGAATGTCCGCGCCCTGTGTTGCCCGCGCGGCAATTGCCGGACGGAGCAGCGCATGATTGGCAAGAATGCAATCAACGCCCTGCGCGCAGACTTTCTTCAGTGCTTCAGCGGTCATCGAAATGTGCTTTTTAATTTCGTCGGCGGACATGTCCCCTAAGGTTTTGACCTGATAGCCCTCGTAGCGATCCATGTGCATTATTACCCCCCGTTCACCAGAAAGGTAGCGTCACAAAAGGCCGAGCTGCTCGGGCTGCGCACAGGTCCTTTCGAGCGCCTTTTGAAGTTCGATCCATATGCGTCGAGCAACAAATTCATTGCCGGTTTTGTTGGGGTGATTGTCATCTCCCCAGTACTCGGTGCGGGTATTAGGTTTAATGTCCGCCTGCATGTTCGGCACATAAAAAGCGTCGTAGCGGACGGCAATATCCCGCTCGAAACGGGCAATGCCTGCGGCATAGCGGGGCTGGATAGGCGACTGAAATTCCGGAGAGGAACCGTCTGCATCGCCAAAACAACTTGCAATTACAACCTGTGCGCCTGCATTGCGCGCCGCAGCTGTCATGTACTCCAAATCGGCGGCCAGTCCGTCTATCGGCCGCCGGGCCTGCCAAAAGTCATTAGCTCCCAGTTCGATAATCACGATATCGGGGTTCAGAGCCAAAACATCCTGTTCATACCGCTTTCGCCCACCGCCCAGCGTATCGCCGTAAATTCCTTTGTTGACGACTTCATGCCCGTCAAGCCATGCCGCCAAATAATCGGTATACCGTCCGCCGGGGCCGCCGCAAACGGTCAGGCTGTCGCCGATGCAAACAATTCGCAATGGAGGGGTCTGCAAACACGGAGCCGGGCCGACTGATTTACACCCGATCAGCAGTGTGAAAATCACCCCCGCCGCTTGCTTCATCATTCCTCGCAACCAGTGCATACAGTGAATCCTTTGTTTGCCAAACAATGTGCCCAAAAATAATCCCCGGCAAAAGGCCTCAAAAAAGCCCGAGCTGCTCGGGTTGCGCTTCGAACTGAGGAAACTGCATGAGGGTCTGTTGGGCGAGGTCGAGCAGCGCAGGAACGGTGGCTGGCTGGCCCGCTTTTTCGAGCGCTTCGACAATGCGGGCGAAGAGGCGTCCGCAATAGACGCTGTCCTCTTCGGCGCGGTGAAAAGTGCCGCTCGGGAAGCCGAAGCGGCGGACGAGTGTGCCGAGTTTATAGTTCGGCATGCCGGGAAAGACGATGCGGGCCAGCGCACAGGTGTCGAGCACGACGCCTTTGGGTGCACGGGCTTTGTGCTCTTCAACCGTTTTGAGGAGGAATTTGAAGTCGAACGGCGCGTTGTGGGCAACCAGCGGCAGGTCGCCGCAGAAGTCGGCCAGATCGGTGAGAACGGTTTCAACGCCGGGCTGGTCGGCCACCATGTCGTCGGTGATCCCGTTGACGGCGGAGGCCCCGGGCGGAATGGGACGTCCGGGATTGATGAGTGTGCAAAAGGTTTCGGCCGGTTCGGCGCCGTTGAAGCGCACCGCTCCGATTTCGACAATGGCGTCGGTTCGAGGTTGTATGCCGGTAGTTTCGAGATCAAACGCTATAAAGTCCATGCGGTCTCTTATACGGGATGTCTCCATGGCCCTCAAGGCTTGGCACGGTTTTATTGGTGCCGTATGATAAACGCCGGAAGGAGAACATTATGAAAACAGGTTGGCTGGCTGGATTAATCGTGCTCGGCATAATGCTTACAGGCTGCGATCAGGACGTCGTTCAAGCGGCGACCACGGAAGACCCCGGCATCTGGCAATATGATTTTGACCGGGCGCTGGAGCAGGCTGCGGCGGAAAACAAGTATATCTTTGTGAATCTCAGCGGGCTGCGATGGTGCGGCTGGTGCAAAGCGCTGGAAAAAGAGGTGCTCTCCAAGCCGTCGTTCATTGATTACGCACAAGAAAGCCTGATCTGCGTCCTCCTCGACTACAACAGCTCGGGCCGGGCCACGAATAAAGAGTTCGCCCAACAGCACGGGGCGCTGCTGAAGCGCTACAAAGTGCATTCGTTTCCGACGGTGCTGATTATGAACCCGGAGGGGAAAGTGATTGAGCGCGCCGGGTATCGCAAGAACGGCGCACAGGCTTACGTGGACTTCATCAAAAAGGTGATCGCCGACGACCGGGGCAAATAACGAAAGTTAACAGGTCTGGATTCCGGCGACGATCTGTTCAAAGAAGTCCTGCGACCAGACCGTGACCGCATCGGGCCTTTTTAAAAAAGGCTCAATATCTTTTTTTGCCGCGTCCACATCTAACGTTGCAATTCGGGCGGCTAAAAGGTTTTTAAGCGCTTCATCCGAAAGTACTTCGTCATCGCTCCAGTGGCTGGTCTGCCGCATTCGCTCCTCCAAATGGTTTAAATCGACCGAAATGCCTTTGGCGACATACCAGACCAGATCATACCAGTCGCGCCCCTTCACGCGGCGCCCCCACTGGCGAAAAAGCAACGCGTGCATTTTGCCTGCAAAAAGCGACGGCAGGTTGTAGGCGCGCACTGCAAACGGTATGGGCTGCAGCAAATATCGGCTTTCGGTCTGAAATCCGCCGGGAGGGTTCGTATCCACCTCAACTTTTATACGCAGGATCTGATCGCGATGCAGGCCGGCTACTACCCGCTCAGGAGCTTCTACCTGTAGAAACTGCTCCATGGTATCCGCTTTAAGAAATGCGGACTCGACTGCGGAATCAGCCGTTTTTTGTTTTACCTGCACCTGTACAGGAAAGCCCCAGGCCAAAAGCTCCTTTTCCAGGAAAGCGCAATAAGGACTGAAATCAAACCCGGCGTCAGGGTGCAAAAGGGAGAAATCCATATCTTCGGAGAAACGATCCGTTCCATGCAGAATGCGCAGGGCCGTTCCCCCGTAAAAGGCCGCCTTTTCAAAAAACTTTGCGCGCCAAAGCCCCAGCAGTGCCAACTCCTGAAAAATTTCACGGAGAGCATTTTCATAATCTCCGGCGCTTTCGCATTCATAACGATCCAGCATTTGTTTTACAGCGTCGTTCATGCCGCCCTCCTCAGCGAACGAATCAGCACCGCCAGAAGTGCTGCCTTGCGCGACTTCAGCGTCCCGGCCAATTCGCTCAAAAAATTGTCATCCAGTTGCAAAAGATGCTCTTTTTCAATCCGCAGGTTTTCAACCAAATAGGCCTCCAGCTCCTGCTGCGTCCGAAGCGCACTGCCGCGATCATCGCGAATCTTATCGGCCAACGCCCGTTCGGGGCCCGCCATCAGAAAAGAAACCCCGCCTTCTTCAACCCGTCGCATCCCCATGGAAAGATCGGGTGTCGGTCGATACACAAAAAGGCCGACGGGCGTTTCAAACCGGTGCGGTCGACCGGTGGTGACCGAAGTCAGCGCATCTACCCGCTCAGGGATCATCCCGTGACGGGCCAGTGCATATTCCAGAGATACAAAAGACGGGCCGTAAATCAGATTAGCCAACAGTTCGCGGCAGCAAGGCCGGCGGCGGTACGCGGAGCCGAATACATACAGCCCCTTTTTGACACGAATAATCGCTTCGGAGCGAAGCAGTGCCGTTACCCGCTTCCGCGGCTCCGCATAGTGCGAAAGAGCATCCATTAACGTTTGATAATCAAACTCTTCGGCCTTTATTTTGTCTCTCAACTCCAACATATGCTGATATTTGAGCATAGTAAGTGTAATAAATCAACACATACTATGCTCAAAACGACAAAAGCCGCTCCGGAATCCGGGGCGGCTTTTTTCTTTGTGCGAAACGACGTTTTATTCGTCGCCGCCTTTGACCTTGCCTTCTTCGCGGCGTTTTTTGACGACCTCTTCGGCGATCGAGAACGGCACGGCTTCGTAGTGCTCAAAGTGCATGGAGAATGAAGCGCGGCCCTGCGTGAGCGAGCGCAGCGTGTTGGAGTAGCCGAACATTTCGGAGAGCGGCACGTAGCCCTTGACGATTTTCATGCCGCCGCGTTCGTCCATTGATTCGATACGGCCGCGGCGCTGACAAATCGTGCCGTTGACGCCGCCCATGTATTCATCGGGCGTAGTGATTTCAATCGACATGATCGGCTCGAGCAGTTCGGGGTGCCCCTTCATCATGAGCTGTTTGAAGCCCTGGCGCCCCGCAATCTGAAACGCAAAGTCGGAGGAGTCGACGTCGTGATACGAACCGTCGATGAGGCGCACGCGCATATCAACGACCGGGTAGCCGGCAAACGGGCCTGCTTCGAGCGCTTGAATGATCCCCTTCTCGACTGAGGGAATGTATTCCTGCGGAATACGTCCACCGACGATTTCGTTGACGAACTCGAAGCCTTCGCCCGGGTCGCGCGGCTCAAGCACCAGTTTGACGTGACCGAACTGCCCGCGTCCGCCGGACTGCTTGGCGTGTTTGTAGGCACCCTCGATAACCTTGGTCGCGGTTTCGCGGTAGGCCACTTCGGGGCGGCCAACTTCGGCGACCACGCCGAATTCGCGCCTCAGGCGGTCGACGATGATCTCAAGGTGCAGCTCGCCCATGCCGGAAATAATGGTCTCACTCGTTTCGTGATCGAACGCAACCGTGAAGGTCGGATCTTCATCCGCAAGGCGGTGAAGCGCTGTACCGAGTTTTTCGTTGTCGGCCATCGTTTCGGGTTTAATGGAAATACTGATGACCGGAGCCGGAAACTCCATGGCTTCAAGATGAATTTCCTGCTCCCGGGTGCAAAGCGTATCGCCGGTTTTGGTGTCGCCCAAACCGACCACGGCGACGATGTCGCCCGCCACAGCTTTTTCGATCGCTTCCTGCCGGTTGGAGTGCATGCGCAAAATGCGCCCGATGCGCTGCTTTTTCTGCTGGGTGCTGTTCCAGACGTTCTCGCCGGATTCCAGCGTGCCGGAGTAGAGCCGGACGTAGGTCAGTTTGCCCATATGCTTGTCGGACATAATTTTGAAGGCCAGCGCGGAGAATACTTCGTTATCGTCCACCTTGCGCTGGTTGTCCGGATTCTTCGTGCAGATGATCGGCGGAATTTCGTTCGGCGCGGGCAGAATGCTGACGACGCCATCGAGGAGCTGCTGCACGCCTTTGTTTTTGAACGCGGAGCCGCAGAAAACCGGAACCACTTCGCGGGCGCAGGTCGCCTTGCGCAGGATGCCCCAGATTTCGTCTTCGGAAAGGTCGCCCTCTTCGAAGAATTTTTCCATCAGCTCTTCATCCTGCTCGGCGCACTTTTCAACGAGGTTGGCACGCCACTTTTTAGCGGTTTCGAGCAGGTCGGCGGGAATTTCGAGTTCGTCCCACTCCGCGCCTTTGTCGTCCTCCTTAAAGACAAGCGCCTTCATGGTGATCAGGTGGATGACGCCTTTGAAGTTGTCGGAGGCGCCGATCGGAATCACGACCGGTACGGCGTTGGCGCCAAGCTGATTGGTAACGCCTTCGACCACGCCGAAGAAGTCCGCGCCGATACGGTCCATCTTGTTGACAAACGCGATCTTCGGCACACTGTAGCGCTCGGACTGGTGCCAGACGGTCTCGGACTGCGGCTGTACGCCGCCGACCGCACAGAAGAGCGCAATCGCACCGTCGAGAACGCGCAGCGCGCGCTCCACTTCCATCGTAAAGTCCACGTGGCCGGGGGTGTCGATGATCGAAATCATGTGGTCTTTCCACATGCAGGTGGTCGCAGCCGATGTAATCGTAATGCCGCGTTCCTGCTCCTGCTCCATCCAGTCCATCGTGGCCGCGCCGTCGTGCACTTCGCCGATTTTATGCGAACGCCCCGTGTAATAGAGGATGCGTTCGGACACCGTCGTTTTACCCGCATCAATGTGCGCCATGATGCCGATGTTGCGAACCTTTGCTAAATCTACTTCTCTGCCCATTGTTCTGCCTCGTTTTTTTTCTATAGAAATGAAGCGGCGCAATATGGCGTTTCGACCCCACCCCTTCAAGCGCAAACGCATTAAAAATGCGTGATGCGGGTTGCAGGATGCGAGTTGCGAGATGTGCTAGTTCCAGACCTTGGAAAAAGCGACCCGAGCATTTCCAAGCATTGGAAAAAACCGCATCAAATTTTCCAAGGTTTGGAATTATTTCATCCCGAATCTCGGATCCCGCATCACGCCTTGGCCGCTTTGGCCAGCTGTTTGATCGTGACGGTCTCTTCGTAAAGCGCCTTGCCGACGATCGCGCCGGTCAGGTTTTCGCAGTTGAGCGCCGTAAGCCGCCTGATATCCTCAACGCTCGAAACGCCGCCCGATGCAACGACCTCGCAGGAAACGGCGGAGCAGATTTTACCCATTTCAAAAGCGTTTACACCGTCAAGCATGCCGTCGCGGCTCGTGTCCGTGTAAATAATTGTACCGACCCCGGCCTCCGCCACCTGCTGCGCCAGCGCGCCGGCTTCAACGTCCGTCGTCTCGACCCAGCCCTTCGTTTGAACCATTCCATCGCGCGCATCAATGCCGGCCGCGATCCGTTCGCCGCCGAAGCGCTCGACCAGCCGCGCCAAACCTTCGGGATGCTCGCAGGCGCGCGTGCCGAGAATCACCCGCGTTACGCCCGTCGCCAGCAGCGTTTCAATATCCTCATCCGTACGGATGCCGCCGCCGATTTCGACTGGGATATCAATCGCCGCACAGATTTCGCGCAGCACTTCAGCGTGAACCGGTGTGCCCTCGAACGCGCCGTCGAGATCGACGACGTGCAGGAACTCGCCGCCCTCTTTTACCCAGTGCTGTGCCATTTCGACGGGCGAATCAGAATAAACCGTTTCGTCATCCGCCACGCCCTGCCGCAGGCGCACGCATTTACCGCCCTTTAAATCAATCGCTGGAATAATTGTAATCATAAAATAACTCCTGCCACGAAGGCTCTCTTCAACGCAAAGCCGCCGAGTTCGCAAAGTTTCGCTGAGGATTTCCTTTGCGATTCTCAGCGCTCTTTGCATCGTTGCGTTTAATCCTTCTCTCCAAAATTCTTGAGCATCTGCAGGCCGACGGCCTGACTTTTTTCAGGATGGAACTGCGCGGCGAATACATTGTCTTTCCAGACCGCCGAACAATAGTTCAAACCGTAGTTGGTCTGCCCAGCGACGATGGACTCATCGGCGGGCGCCACATAAAACGAGTGTACAAAATAGAAATAGGCTGCGTCGTCGATGCCGTTGAACATCGGGCAGTCGGGCCGCGCCTGATTCACCGCGTTCCAGCCGATTTGCGGAACTTTCAATTGTGGAGCAGGCTTTCCAGCCTGCTCATCGTTGGTGGAGTAGGCTGGAAAGCCTGCTCCACAAAACCGCTTCACGGTTCCCTCGAAAACCCCGAGGCCGTCAACGCCGGGCGATTCTTCCGAACCTTGGAAAAGCGCCTGTAGTCCGAGGCAGATGCCCATGAACGGTTTCCCGGAATCGATCCAGCTGTGGATGGCATCGACAAAGTTGTGTTCCACAAGGTGCGCCATACAGTCGCCGAACGCCCCTACCCCCGGCAGGATCATCGCGTGGCACGAATCCAGCTGGCTGGGCGCGGTGATAATCTCCGCATTCAGCTCCAGAAATTTGCAGGCGTTCGAAACGCTACCGAGATTTCCCATGCCGTAATCTATGATTCCAATCTTGCTCATAAGGGGGAGTTTTTAACCGCGAATGAACGCGAATGCACGCGAATTAATCCGTTTCCATGTCTTGTAAGAAAAAGTTCCAATGCTTGGAAAAAAACGGCAAGCCGCCATGCAATAGCTTCCAAGGGTTGGAAAAATGGCTTACACTTTTTCCAAGGGTTGGAAAAATTCCTTCAAAAAGTTCCAACTCTTGGAAAAACGATGAGTGAAAAATATAAATATTTGTTCGGGCCGGTGCCGTCGCGGCGGCTGGGTCGCTCGCTCGGAATTGATGTGACGCCGTTTAAACGGTGTTCATTCGATTGCGTCTTTTGTCAGCTCGGTTGCACGACGCACCTCGCAACCGAACGCGACGAGTTTGTTCCGTTCGACGAGGTTTGCGCCGAGTTGGAGCGTTGGCTGGCTGAAGAGGGCGCGGCGGATGTCATCACCTTCGCGGGTTCGGGCGAGCCGACGCTTTACAGCCGCCTCGGCGAGCTGATCGATTTTATCAAGGCCCGCACGGACATTCCGGTGATCGTGCTTTCCAACGGCACCCTGCTCCACCGACCCGATGTTCGGGGAGAAACCGCGCGAGCCGATATCGTAAAGGTGAGTCTGAGTGCGTGGGATGACGAGTCGTTTAAAACGATCAACCGCCCTGCCCCCGGGCTCACGTTTAAGGAACTCGTCGCGGGTGAACGCGCCTTTCGCACGGAATTCAGCGGCGAGCTGTGGATAGAGGTTTTTTTGATGGATGACATCAACGCGGATCCGAAACAGGTGGCGCGCATTGCGGCGCTGGCCTCGGAAATCCATCCCGATAAAATTCATTTAAACACCGCGGTGCGTCCGCCCGCGGAATCGTCGGTTCACCCGGTCGCGTCCGAAAAGCTGGAAGCGCTCTGCGGCCTCTTTACGCCGCGCGCCGAAGTCATTGCTTCGTTTGCCACGGACGCGCAGTCCGGCGGAGAGCTGAATACCGAAAATCTGATCGAGTTGATCCGCCGCCATCCGGCCACGGCGGCACAGCTCGCAGAAATGTTCGGGGTAAAGCCGGGGGCGCTGCTTCCGCTTCTGAACGACGCGCGGTTGCAGACTGAGGTGCGCGGCGAGGAAACCTATTATATATGCCGGTAAAAAGGGCTTGCAGTGATCAGCCCGTTATGATTAAAAGGCCCGCTCTTTTAGCAAGGACTGTGGAAAAATGAAAAAAGACATTCATCCTGAATATACCGACGCAGAAATCTCGTGCGCCTGCGGCAACGTGGTGAAAACCCGTTCGACCGTGAACAAAATGCACGTCAACCTCTGCTCCGCCTGCCATCCGTTCTTCACCGGAACGGCCAAGTTTGTGGATACCGAAGGCCGCGTGGATCGCTTCCGCAAACGCTACGGCGGCAAATAACAAAAAAATTTGCGAGGCCGGACTCTGTTTGGGAGCCCGGCCTTTTTGTGCCTAGATTCGGCGGATACACCGAATCTAAATGGAGAAATAAATATCCTGAGTGGAAGAGACTCATCTCGCGGCCCGAATCTCGTATCCCGCATCGGAGTTCCAAATGATTGATCAAGCCTATCTGGAAAACCTGCAGAGGCGCATCACCGAACTCGAAACGGAGATGTCGCAACCCGGTGTAGCCGCCGATCCCAACCGGATGAAGGCGCTGATGCGGGATTACTCGCACCAGAAAAAAATCGCGGGGCACGTCGAAACGCTGGTTGGCCTGCAGGACTCCATTGCCGAAAGTAAAACCATTCTTGCTGATGCAGAGGCCGATACCGAACTGCGTGAAATGGCTGAGTCCGAACTGGCCGAGGCAGAAGAGAAATTCCCCGCCGCTGAAAAAGAAATGCAAATCGCCCTGCTCCCGCCCGATCCGGCCGACAGCAAAAACGTGATCGTTGAAATCCGGGCCGGCACTGGCGGCGACGAGGCCGCTCTTTTTGTCGGCGATCTGTTTCGCATGTATGGCCGTTACGCCGAAGACAACGGCCTGAAGGCCTCGGTCATGGACGTAAGCCCTTCGGAAGCTGGCGGTTACAAAGAAATTGTTTTTTCGGTTGAGGGCGAGGATGTTTATAAAAAGCTGAAGTATGAAAGCGGCACGCACCGCGTTCAGCGCGTCCCCGAAACCGAAACGCAGGGCCGCGTCCACACCTCCGCCGCCACCGTGGCCGTACTCGCCGAAGTCGAAGAAGTCGATATCGAGATCAAAACCGAGGATCTGAAGATTGATACGTATCGCGCCAGCGGCGCGGGCGGCCAGCACGTCAACACCACCGATTCGGCCATTCGCATCACCCACATCCCCACCGGAACCGTGGTGCAATGCCAGGACGAGCGCTCACAGCATAAGAACAAGGCTCAAGCCATGCGGGTTCTTCGCGCCAAAATCTATGAAGACCAGCAACGGGAGAAAGAAGCCGAACAGGCAGAGGCCCGCCGCTCACAGGTTGGCTCCGGCGACCGCAGCGAAAAAATCCGCACCTACAACTATCCGCAAAACCGCCTGACCGACCACCGCATCAACCTGACCCTTTATAAACTCGACCGGGTAATGGAAGGCGCTCTCGACGAAGTTTTCAACGCCCTCTACGAACACGACGTTGAGCTCAAAATGAAAGTGCAGACTGATAAAGCTGCTCAGAGCTGATTTCTGGAAAAACTGCTCTTTTTGACAAAAATCATCTGTTTTGATCAAAAAACAGCCGTTTTTTGATCAATTTGCCACGAAAAAGAAAATTCCGAAAAAGTGGCAGAGGCTTCCCGCCAGCACAAACAGATGCCAGATGGCGTGGGTAAACGGCAGGCGTTGCCAGACGTAGAACACAACCCCCAGCGTGTAGCACAGCCCGCCGGCCGCCAGCCAGACCACCCCGCCCAACGGCAGCGCTTGGATCAGCGGAACAATCGCCGCAATCACCATCCAGCCCATCGCCAGATACGTCAGCGTCGAAAGAATTTTAAACCGACTGATAAATACCGCCTGAAATACGATGCCCAGGACGGCAAGCCCCCAGATCACGCCGAACAGCGACCACCCCAGCCCGCCGCGCAGCGGCACCAGCAAATACGGCGTGTACGTTCCGGCAATCAACAGATAAATCGCCGCGTGATCAATGATGTTTAAAACGCGCCGCGCCTGCGGCGTGTGAATGCTGTGGTACAGCGTTGAGGCCAGGTAAAGCACGACCAGCATGGCGCCGTACACCGAACAGCTCACAATCTCCCACGCCCCTTTGCGCAGACTCGCGAAAACAACCAGCAGAACCAGACAGGCCACACTTAATCCGAGCCCGACTCCGTGCGTAATGGCATTGGCAATATGCTCCGCAGCCGTCTCTTTTCTTTCGTCCCTTTTTTTCATTTTTTGATCAAAACTCCCTTTTTCTGATCAAAAACGACCCCTTTTGGCTCATTTTCTTCAATTTTCCCTCTCACGCCAACTTGTCCGCCATAGCTTGAAAAGCGTCGGCGGAAGCCTTTGGCGAAGGCGGATAAAAAACAGTCAGCCAAACCGTTCGCCCGTTTTCAGCGGTTTTCTCGACCCGATGCCGACATCCGGCCGGAATATTCAGGTAATCGCCGGGGCCCAGTTCAACCGGATCTTTCTCCTTCTCGAGGCGAAGACTCGCGCTTCCTTCGAGTAGCAGAATCCATTCGTTTTCAGCCTGGTCATACCAGAATCCGTCCGGTGAACGCTGCCCGAAGGACACAATCTGCTCAATGCGCACACCATCGGCCAACAACAGCTCGGTTATGAGTTCCTCTGGCGCATTTTCAGGAATCTCCTCAAATAGATTCATTTCAATAGAATAAAGGATTTGGCCCACAGAACACACAGAAAGTCACAGAAGTTGGAAAAACATTCCACAGTGCTTTCTGTGTGTTCTGCGGGAAACAGTTTCTATTTCTTTTGCTACGGGCCCGCAGGTTTCTTCCTTTCAATTTTTTGTTTGCGGGGGCATTATTTCGCGCTCTATATGAAAAGGCAATATGACGTGATTGTGGTCGGCGGCGGCCATGCCGGATGCGAAGCGGCACTGGCCGCCGCGCGGCTGGGCGTAAAGACAGCTCTGCTAAGTATAAATAAGACTTTTATCGGTCGTATGTCCTGCAATCCTTCAATTGGAGGAATCGCTAAGTCCCATATTACCTGCGAGTTAGATGCATTAGGCGGAGAACAGGCGCGCAATACCGATTACACCGGCATTCAGTTTCGGACCATCAATACGCGTAAAGGCCCGGCGGTGCAGGCGCATCGAGCCCAATGCGACAAGCTGGCTTATCCCGCCCGCCTGCAGGCCGTGCTGGCGCAGCAGGAAACCCTCAATGTGCTCGAAGCACTCGCAACCGGCATCTGGATGGAAAACGGGACGCTGCGCGGTATTGAGCTGGCCTCCGGTGAAAAGCTGGAAGGAAAAACCGTCGTACTGACCGCAGGAACTTTTTTGCGCGGACGAATTTTGATCGGACAAAAAGTCATTCAGGAAGGCCGCTGGGGAGAAGCTGCCGCCAACGACTTGTCTGTTTCACTGGAAAAGCTGGGATTTAAACTTGGGCGGCTCAAAACCGGCACGCCGCCACGGATTCACCGCGATAGCATTGATTGTACAAAAATGGACATTCAGCCCGGTGATGAGCCGCCGCCGTTTTTCTCGCATTCCGCGAGAAAAACGGCTAGCGCTCAGGGCTCAGGCGCCCGAACGCAGACATCAGAGGCTAAAAGGAAGAAATTAGAAGGTAGCAATGTTCCACGTGGAACAACCGGGTCCGAGTTGCTGGGTCCTGACTCCCGACTCCTGACTCC
>JAOZSE010000127.1:2585-4536 GCA_029939835.1 Pontiellaceae bacterium | reverse complement strand
CGCGAGAAGCCCACGAACCGTAGAGCGACTGCCTGTTAACCGCTAGGTTGTAGGGATGGGATTTTCGGTAGGGACAGGGTGGCCAGATTTTAGCTGGGATGGTTGCAAATAGCATATCTGGTCTTTGGAATTATGCCAGCCCCATGCCTTTGAGATTGTTATAGCTCATCGCCAGCGACTCAAAAGGGTCGCGTCCGAAACAGTCATCCTGCTCGACGATATACCACTCCACGCCACTCTCGGCAGCTGCGGCGAGTATCGTGGGCCAATTCAAATTGCCCTCGCCAATCTCCGCAAAACGCTGCTCCGCCTGCGGGACGATCAGCATATCTTTCAAATGCAATATCGGCTCGCGCCCGGCACATTTGCGTATCCATGCCGCAGGGTCGCCGCCGCCATGCTGAACCCAATATACATCCAACTCAGCTTTGATAAGTTTCGGATCGGTACGCTCGTAGAGCATTTCCAGCCAGGTTTTCTCGCCGTAGCGAACGAACTCGTGGCTGTGATTATGATACGAAAAATCCAGGCCAGCCTGGTTAAGTTTTTCCGCGACGGGAATAGCTTCGTCAATAAAACGATCCAAGCCCTCGGCGCACCAGTAATCCTGCGGCAGGCAGCCAACAGCTGCGTGCGTGCAATTATAAAGCTTGTGCTCCTCGATGACGGCGTCGAGATCGTTCAAAAAACGATCCCAGCCGACATGCGTAGCCGCGACGGTCAGACCCATGTCCGATATAATCTTCGCCAGATCCTGCGGGTCAACTGCTTGACCAATGCCGGACAGCTGGACAACCTTATAACCGATAGCTGCGACTTTTTTCAGCGTCTCAGCCACAGCTGGCGTTGTTTGGCAAAAATCCCGTAACGTATACAATGTTACGCCTAACTTAGATTCTGACATGTTTAATTCCTTTTGCTTTTGAGCCGTCTTACTTTATTTCTTCTAAAAGTTTCATGAATCGTCTGCCATATTCGACGTAGTTGTCGTACCTGGCTTTGTCTTCCGACTGGACGGTCTCGTCGTGGAAAACCACTGCTAAATGAGGCTCCATGGAGATGCCGCCGTCGTAGCCGTTGGCTAGCAAGTCCTTGACGATGCGGCGAACGTCGCCCTCGCCATCGCCGGCAAAAGTGAAGCATTCGTTCTTTTGCTTGCTCGGGTCGTGTTTGTAATCTTTGATGTGAATATAAGCGACGTGTTCTTTAACATGGCTATAGAAATCCCATGCGGATTGCTTGGGGTATGGCTTGGGTTTGGTTTTATCGTCTGTAAAAGGAGGGTTTCCCGTGTCGAAAACCAGTTTCAGCCCCGGCACGTTTTCGATAAGTTTCAGCGTATAAGCCCAGCCCAGCCCGCCATAATTCATGCAGTTTTCGTGAACGGGCGTAATGCCGACATCTGTGAACATTTTATAAAGTTCACGAACTCGGGCAAATCGCTCCTCTTCCATCTGGTCGTCCAGGCTGCGGTCTTCCAGCACGGCGAAGCTCATAATGCGGATGAGTTTCGTGCCCAGCCTCTGCATGCGGGGAATCGCTCGGCGGGCTTCTTCCAGCGACGAATCGAACGGGTCGGTTATCTGTTTGCCCCAGTTGGCAATGTTTGAGCCGAAGCAATTTATCTTCACCCCAGCCTCAGCCAACTTGCCGTAGACAACGTCAAACTCCGCGTCGGAAAGGTCGTGAAGATTCTTGCCGTCCACATTTCGGCTTTCGATATTCTCCCAGCCTAGTTCTTTCGTCGCTCTAATTTGCGTGTCAATATCATTTCCCGCTTCATCTGCAAAACCTGTCAGATACATTTTTATTTCTCCATAGTTTCGTCATTGTTGGGCAACGTAACCCATTTGTTTTGATGGTGAGACTGATAAATTGCCATAGCCAAGTCGGCTGCGACACAGGCAGAAGCTGCGGTAACGAACGGCTCTCGGCCCTCGCGCACAGCCTC
>JAOZSE010000127.1:0-2575 GCA_029939835.1 Pontiellaceae bacterium | reverse complement strand
GTTAGCAGGGCGCGATGGCCCGTGCCGTAATAACTCTTTCCGGGCAGATGCTCCACATCGGCAGCCGACGAGAACGAATGCCTAGCCAACGCATTTACCTCTGGGTCTTCAAATTCAATTCGCGCAGCCTGGTCTTTACGAACTTCAATCAGCCCGTCGGTTCCATGGACAAAAAACATCGGATCCCAATGCAGTAAACTCGAACAACTAGCCTCCACCGTGCCGAGCGTGCCATTGGCAAACCGCATGATTGCAACGGCTGTATCCTCTGTTTCGATGCTGTCCTTATGCGTGCGGTTGGCGTATGTTCCGCAAAGCGAGTCCACTCTCCCCACCACCCAGGCGAGTATGTCCAGATAATGAATCGCTTGGTTCATCAACACCGAGCCGCCCTCCTTCGCCCAGGTTCCCCGCCAGTCGTCCGCCTGATAATAGGCATCCGTTCGCTGGCAACGCATTTGAACGCCCGCCGTCAACAACGTACCGAACCGACCCTGCTCCACCCATTGTTTCACCAGGCCATAGACCGGATCGAACCGATGCTGAAAGACTCCGGAAAATACCTGATTGGGATAACGAGCCGCCGCCGATCGCATCGCCTGGAGGTCGTCCGCCGACGCAGCCAATGCCTTTTCGCAAAGAACATGTTTTCCCGCTTCGAGGGCGTCTATGGCAATTTGAGCATGCGACGCGTGATCCGTACAGATGCTGATGCAGTCAACATCCTTCGCAGCCAAGACCTCTCGATAATCGGTAGAGACCTGCTTTACGCCATATCGGCTGGCGTAAGCCTCCGCCGCAGCCTGGCGGATATCGCACAGCCTGGTAAGGCAAACGCCGTCCATCGAAAGGAAACTTTCAATGTGAACCGGAGCAACCACGCCGCATCCAATTATCGCAACTCGTAAGGGTTTTCGCATCGAAGTTATTCTTAGTTGAAGGTGTCGGAAAGGTCGGCAACCGCGGAAGCGGAGGCCACCTTTTTCTCGTAGCGGGAGGTTTCGATTCGCTTCTGCAGCTCCGAATAAAACAGCTCTTCATCCACAGGAAGATTCGCCCAGGCATCGGTCCACGCCGACAAAAGAATCGCGTTGGAAAGCTCCAGCCCATCAATGCCTTCCTCCCCCGGAGCCCGCAGGGTTTCTCCCTTCAATATCGCGTTTGTCCAGTTTTTCAGCACGCCCAAATGCTCTTCGCCCTCGCCATTGATGGGAATTTCACAAACCCAGGTTTCAGGCGCAGAAAAAAGCTCCTTAGCTGTGCGGGTATACTCCGCGACACCCTGGCGGGTTCGCCAAAAGGTCAACTGGTCATTCTCCATGACCACTTTGCCGCGGTCACAAACAACTTCAAGCCGATTGGTTCCCGGAGCTTCGCCCGTACTCGTTATAAAAATCCCGCTCGCGCCGTTTTCATATTCAACATAGGCTGTTACATCATCTTCGACCTCGATATCGTGATATCTCCCAAAGCTACAAAAGGCTCGAACCCGCTTGGGCATTCCGCATATCCACTGCCATAAATCGAGATTGTGCGGGCACTGGTTCAGCAGCACGCCGCCACCCTCCCCACGCCAGCTCGCTCGCCAATTTCCCGAGTCGTAGTAATATTGAGACCGATACCAGTTGCTGATGATCCAGTTGGTTCGCATGATCTCGCCGATCTCTCCGGACTCTACCAGGTCTTTGAACTTCTGATGCACAGGACGCTGTCGCTGATTGAACATCACGCCGAAAATCCGATCACTTTTTGACGCTACAGCATTCATCTCGCGGACCTGTCGAGTGTAAACCCCAGCAGGCTTTTCGCTCAATACATGCAGGGAATGACCCAAAGCCTGAATGACCAGAGACGGGTGGTCGTAATGCGGGGTGGCAATGATAGCTGCATCGACCACGCCAGCTGCAAACAAAGCCTCCGGCGTTTCGTATCGGCCAACCTTTTCCCCAAACTGTTCGCCAGCCCACTGCAGCCGGTCTGGGTTCGAGTCGCAAACAGCACTCAAAACCGCCCCGGGCACCTTTCCCTCAACCAGCGTTTTTGCATGCGCAGTACCCATGCTCCCAATTCCGATTATCCCAACTCTAATTTCTTCCATGCTCAAAATTTCCCGTATCAAGAGGCTATAACAATTTTACTCAACGCCCAGCAGCATAACTTCATTTCGCTGCAGAGCGATGTTGTCAGTATCCACAGCCTTGCCTGTAATCAAGTCCGTGAACTTCAGGCCTTTTGATTCCCTGGCCATTATGGCGAATGTTCTCTTTTGCTGACTTGTATTGGCTAGGAAAACCAGCGGGCTGCCGTCGGCGTCGGCGGTTGAAAGAAAATCAACACCCTTGGCTATGGTACCGCTTTTTGTCTTTGTTGTAAACGGGCAGTCGACATTATTCTCAGCTCCGAAAAGGATGGGGAACAAGCCCGCGATTTCCTTTATGGAACTTACCTGAAGAACCTGCGGGGATTTGGCAAAAATTGCTTCAGCTGTTCGACGGTCTTGTCCGAAACATACTGCGCGCCGGCAAGAACATCAAACTTTGAGATGACGCGAACAGCTCTTATAAAGATGCTGTCG
>JAOZSE010000126.1 GCA_029939835.1 Pontiellaceae bacterium | reverse complement strand
CGCCGCCGCAAGATCTTCCAGCACCGTCGCTGTTGCCGTTGGTTTCGCTTCTTCCACGACAGTGGCAGGCTCCTCTTTCGCCGCCGCAAGATCTTCCAGCACCGTCGCTGTTGCCGTTGGTTTCGCTTCTTCCGGATCGGGCATTTCCTGAATCGGATATTCCATCATCGGTTCGTCTTCGATCAGCTCCTCCTCTTCGGCGAGAATCATGTCGTAATTGTCTTCGTCCACGACAGTTGCGGAAAGGAAGATCAGCAGGTCTATCGTCACGTTGTCGGCCGTGTTCCGGTGGAAAAGGCGTCCGAACAGCGGAATACTGCCCAGCAGCGGAAGCTTTTGTACCTCTTCGTTCGTCCGCTCTTCGAGCAGGCCGCCGATCACGATTGTTTCGCCGTCTTTGGCCATAATCTGCGTTTCCGCTTCGCGGGTGTTAATGACCGGATAGCGCACCAGAATCTCGTCATTGGCTCTTATGGTTTCAAACCCGACAACGGTGCTGACGGACGGATGAACGATCATGTTGATGTTGCCGTCGTCACAAATCTGCGGAACGACGTTGAGCTGAATACCGGTGCTTTCATAGCGCTCCAGCTCGGTGGACTTGGTCGGGGCGCTGGTGCTGCTGCTTTCGTTGATCTCAGTCTTAATAATCGGAAATTTCTGGCCGACTATAATGGTGGCCTCCTGATTGTTCAGCGTCAGAATGCGCGGAGCCGAGAGTACTTTGGTATCGTCGTCCTTCTGCAGCAAGTTAATAATTGCAGTCGCCTCCATACTGGCATCCCAACCCAGCGCGTTAAAGGAATTATCCCCCAGCGCCAACGAGGACGGGGTGCCCGCAACAATCTGGCCGACATTGCCTCCGTCCAAAGTAAAGGATGCCCCTCGAAAATCCAGTCCAACGTTCTTTAAAAGGGCCTCATTCACTTCCATAAAGCGTGATTCAATCAGTATCTGCCGCGGCATTTTATCCACTTCGGCAAGGACTTTGCCCACGCGGGCCAGGCTGCTGGGCACGTCCGTCACGATCAGCGTCTTGCTCCGAACCTGTCCCTTCTCCTCTTTTTGGTCCACCATCCGCTCCAGCTTGCCCAGTACAGTGGCGGTGTCTGAACATTCACCGCCGCCCTGCGAAGCAAACTGCCACCCCTTCTGCCCACGGGCCGAAACCACGCTGGCCGAGCCGCGCGACGAAAGCTGCCCCTCTATAAGCTCTTTCACGTCGCCCGCATCCAGAAAGTGCAGCGTGAACACGCGGGTTTCGAGCGGCTCAACCGCTGCCAGACTGGCCAGGTTTTCCAGCTTGCTGACCACGACCGTGTCGCCGACCCGGCGATAACCGAAGCCGTAAGGTTTGAGAATGACGTCGAGCGCTTCATCCCACCGCACGTTGTTCAGGTGGATACTGACGCCGTCGCTGATCACTTCCGGGCCAATGACCACGTTGCGCTGCGTCTGCATGGCAAACGCATTGAGCACCTGCCGGATGGTTCCGCCATCCACGTGGATGGAAACATAATCGGCTGGCGGAGGCTCTTTTTTGACCTGCGCCTCGGTGAGCGTTTCAACCGATATGGTGCCATCCCCCGCCGGCTCGTCAGCGGGTTCGGTCTGTGCAACCGCTGTCGCGCTGAGCGCGACCCATACAATTCCGCTCAACAGTACCAACAGCCATTTTGTCCGCTGTTTAGTTTGAATCCTGTGCTTCATGCCGGTCTCCTTATTTGTTTCATACATGCGCTTCGATCAGTCGAAGCAGCTCTTTGGGGTTCGTGGTTTTGGACAATGCCGCCTGCTCGTGAATCAGATCCAGTGCCAGCAGCTCACGAAGGGATTCGTTCATGGTGATCATCCCCTCCGAGCGGCCTGCCTGAATCATACTGTAAATCTGCTCGCTTCTCATTTCGCGGATCAAGCTTCGGATGCCGGAATTGACCCGCATGATCTCGCAGGCCAGTACGCGCTTGGAGCCGTCGTTGGTCATAATCAGCTGCTGGGCCACCACGCCCAGCAACACCTGCGAAAGCTGGAAATAAATCTGCTGCTGCTGTTCGGCCGGAAAGACATCCACAATGCGGCTGATGGCGTGCGAGGTGTCCTGCGTGTGCAGGGTGGCCAGAATCAAGTGGCCCGTTTCCGCCAGCGTCAGCGCCAGATGGATCGTTTCCAAATCGCGAAGCTCACCGACCATAATCACATCCGGCGACTGGCGGAACATACTGTGCAGCGCATCGGCAAACGACTCGGCATCGCTGCCGACCTCGCGCTGATCCACAATGCTGTTCATATGGTGGTGCTCATATTCAATGGGATCTTCGATCGTGATAATATGCAGTTTCCGGTGCCGGTTGATATAGTCCACCATGGTCGCCAGCGTGGTGGATTTGCCGCTGCCCGCCGGCCCCGTCACCAGAAAGAGCCCGGACGGACGGCTGGCAAACTCCTGAATGATTTTCGGCAGGCCCAGCTCGGAAAAGCAGGGTATTTCATCCGGGATAATTCGTGCCGCGATCGCCGGTGCGCCGCGCTGGAAATAAATATTGAAGCGGAATTTGGCGATGTCTTCAAAGTCGCGTGAAAAATCGATCGCCTTGTAGCTCTCGAGCATCATCTGCTGGCGTTCACTGAGAAGCTCCTCCACAAGATGTTGTAGTTCGTCCTTGTGGAGCGGCGGTGAAGCCAACTGTTCCAGCGTTCCATTGATGCGGATTTGCGGGGACGCCCCAGCCGTCAGCAGGAGATCGGATGCTCCCCGCTTTTTTACATCCAGAAGAAATGTTCTGAAAAATTCCGATCCCATAATCTTATTGCCCGTGTTTATCTCACATTGCTGCGGGGCTGTCAAATCGCCTATGTGGTAGTTTTTATGCCGCGCGGGCCATGTCTGAGCACTATGGAATGTGCCATCGAAAATATGGCCGATCGTGTTCTCCGTCATTACTTCGTCTTGATACGCGGCGGCATTCATTGCAGGACTCCTTGTTCAGTATGTAACGCATTTAAATGCATAACGACTGAGCAAGCAGTGCCTGTGCCAATTGTCCATCATCTTGTGACTCCTCTTTGGTTGCGGGTTGCCGCAACTGCATTGGCGTTGTGCTGCGATAACCGGCGATCAGGATTTATTGCAGAACCAACGTAGAAACGCCCGGATTTTTCAGACTGCAAAATGTAGAGGAAGGCTTTCATAAAAATGGAGCCAGCGGAGGGAGTCGAACCCCCGACCAGCTGATTACAAATCAGCTGCTCTACCACTGAGCTACGCTGGCTTCTGAATAATAGGGGCGGGATTATGCGGAATGCGCGGGCAAAGTCAATGGCCCAATCGGCGGGCAGGTGGAACTATGCCAATTGATAAAACTTTCCGGGCTATATTTTGGTATTATTGTGGGGCAGACGCCCTCGTCTGCCATTCTTTCGCAGGCGGGGGCGCCTGCGCCACAGTGAGAATATACACCGACAAGTTTTGGCAAATGGGATTATCCGCGTTTATAGCCGGGGCGATGGTGCCACAGGTGCTTGAACCAGAACCGCGCCGTGGCGGCAATCACAAGCATGATGAAGGCGCCGATGGTCAAGATCAGGAAAAGAGAGCCGCGAGAAGCTCCGGTGGTATAGGCGTCTTCTGAAAAGAAATAGAGCGAAAGAAGCCCGCCCATGATCAAAACAAGAACCGCCGACAGGAGCAGCCCGCGGTGGGCCCGCAATTTAAACATCGGCACTCTGTCACCCAACAAAATCATTAATCCCCTTGCGCACTTGAATGGCTTATTAAAATGGTTGTCTTTTTCTCAAAAGTAAATGTCAAAATCGGGAAATTTTGTGAAAGACCCCTTCCGTGAACAACTCCGGCGCCCTGAAACGTTGCGCTGATCCTTACCCGTATCTATAGCCGGTCCGGTGATGCCAAAGGTGCCGGAACCAAAACCGTGACGTGGCGCCAATCAGAAGCATAGCGACGAGACAGACGGTAAAAATTAACACAAACGGGCCGCGACAGGCTTCTAAATAGGCGTCTTCTGAAAAGAAATAGAGCGAAAGAAGTCCGCCCACGACAAAAACGAGGAACGCCGCCAAAAGCATTCCACGGTCGGCCCGCAATCTAAACATCGGTACTTTGTCACCTGCCAATACCATTCTCTACCTCCAGACCGTTTTAGTCATGATTAATATGGTTCTGTTTACTCCAAATGTACAGATTTAAAAGAAGCAGTATTCATTCCATACTGCGGCCTGCGCATGGATTAATGGAGTTGCGGGTTAAAAAAGGGCTCTTCGCTACTTGAACCGTGCCTCCGGCACTATTTTGCTTTGCAAAATTATTTATCGCTTCCGCCTTCATAAAATTACGGCGCGACAAGACGCTTTCAGGCGCGGGTATTATAAGATTTCTACACCCGCTTCGTTAGAGGGAGGCAGAGAGGCTCCGAGGTTGGAGGGCGACAGCGGTTGTGAAAATATGAAGCTTTTTTGGCTATGACCCATTCAAAGTGACGAAGAGCCGTGGAACTATTCTGTTCTCTTGTAACCTCGCGGGTTGTCTGATATAGAAAAAGGC
>JAOZSE010000125.1 GCA_029939835.1 Pontiellaceae bacterium | reverse complement strand
GCCTTACGAGCTGCTATAGCCTCTTCTTCAGTTTGGAAGCTACCTAACCATATACCTTGGTAGTCTACAGTAATCATAGCTTTGTATTTGACTCGCCCAGACGGGTGAAGTATGTACTTCTGCACTCCCAGCTGTTTATCTGGACGCATATTCCACGAGTTCTCCTGAGATGTAACTTCGCGGAGATTACTTAGTCGATTATCAAGAGAATCTCCGTTGATATGGTCAATATGCATCCCAGGAGTTAGCTCTTGAATCTCTCCCAGCAAGAATCTATGTAGTCGAATCTTGTGGCCTGACTCTAGTGTCCCGGCACAGTAAGGACGTACGTGTCCAGAGTCTGTCAAATACCACTTATATTTAGGGACTAAATCACCCACTCTGGAACTATCAACAAACGTAGTCCCGCGAGGAACCCCCTTTGCATCCATGAGTACGATCTCACTGTAGTCTCCATGGTTGATGACTTGATTATCGTCAAAGATGGTAGGTTGTGTTTTGATCTCTCCATATCTCCAGAGGTTCATGTAATGTTTGCTGCAGTAAGGTAGGCAATCACCTTTCCAAATAGCCCTTCCTGGTTTGATGCATCCTGGAGCTGAACACGTCATAGTTTTTGGAGACTGTTTGACATACTTCAGGTTTACTGGGTATTGATACTCGTCTGGCAGAGAATACTCCACCCCCCGATTCATTGATGATAGGACTTTCGGGGTTAAGGTTGGCCAGTCGGCAGACAAATGGCGGTACAGCGCGGCGAGCGTATTAAACTCTCCGCGCTGTATGTATGAATGCAACTCTCTCAGTTCCTCGACGGAGTAAGTCTTGGGCTTAGGCATATGTATTCCTTTTGATTAGTGTTAGGGGAATACAGTAACTCAAACCACCGAAGAGTTCAAGAGGTTTCTTCAAGTTACTCTTCAGAATCCGAGACCTCTTTGTGATAAACACGTAAGGCTGCTTCCTTTTGACGTGGAGCACTAAAGGATGTAATCTTTTTAAGATACCCGATCACGCGAGTAGCGTGGGAGATATTAGTAGATTCACACGCAGAGCAGCTATCTAATTTCTCAAAGCTGACATGATTACAATCCTCACAGCAGGTGCGTAACACATTTGTGCACCAGTAAGAGCAACCAGTCTTAATAGCCAGGTCAACCAAGGCTCTGTAACCTTCCTTGCTTGGATTTTCATCTAGGTTCAGGTGGAGTGCTTGTCCGCCGGAACACGCTTCGCTTAGATCCTTACCATGTAGGCGGAACTTATCAACGACGTTAAGCCGTTTGTCCTCTACGGGGTAAAGATAAGAGTTATACGCATCTCGAGGCACTCGTAATCCGTCTTCTCGGTCCCACTTGGCATTCTTTGACCCGAGACCCTCGCTGGGCGTGAATTCCAAATTAAATCGATACCCGTACTCCGACTCTGCTGCAGCATTAGAGGCGTTAATCGTAGCTAAGATCTTATCTACAAACCCAGGATATTCTCCATCTGGGCGGATTGGGATCCCAAGAGACTCAGCAGCTTCAACCACTCCGTTTGTCCCAATGGTAAGGTAGCTTCTGTCCAAGTCCCCGTAACCCTGGGTGTATATCGGATACATACCAGCATCATTCATCTTCTCCAAAAGCTTCCGATGAGCCACCAAGTATTTAGCAACACGATCAGCGACACTCTTGAGATTCTTCTTCTCCTGTGTAATCCGGTTTATGTTAAGCGTAATCACACGACTAGAGCCTACAGAGATAGATCCAGCTCCCAAAGAGTGTGTAAACTCGTGGGTAGAAATATCTGAGCGTAATCGGCAACATGAACTAAGTGAATCAACGCTATCGCTCATGTATAGAAACATTAGAGACCCCTTGCTTAGATCATCACAGACCATATCCACGAATTGCTCGTCTACGGGCTTACCGTCTTTATGAAGTATCGTGGCAGTCTTTACCGGGAATGTAAGCACTCCGTGAGTATTAGCCTCTCGGATGACATCTAATGCCCAAGCCTGTAGCTTATTATAGCTTTCCCAATTAGGTTTGAGTTCCGGCAATGTCGGGTAATACGTCAGACCGAATAACGAATCAAAATAACTCTGATCAAAGACGGAGATATTAGAGAATATCGACTGAGAGTTGCGAGTCCCTACTGGTTCATTGATGGCGTAGAGCCACGTCTCTAGGGCCTGCCGCACCTCATTCTCACTGGTCTCTAGGTAGTCCTCTCCATAGTCAGCACGGGCGAAGACGTCGAAATGCGGTAAAAAACCAGGCGCCCCGCAGGCACCGGCGATCTGAGCTGCAATACCCATCATAGTAGTAACTGTCTGCCCAACGTAGGAGTGTAGGTGTTTCGGAGGCCCACTTTTCCCACCTAATGGAGCAGTGCCGTGTTGCAACATAGGATTAAGACTTATTGCACAGCAATAAGGTTTTAAAAGATGCTGCTCATCATGACAGTAACATAAGTGATCTTCAAGGTCTCGAATGTATTGCTTTGCTAATCGCCGTCCTTGATTCGGTCCAAAAGTCTCTACGAGCTGTTCTTGCACCAAACGCCTATTTAATTGGATGTCCTCCCCCTTGTGAACTTCCCCAATTAGAGAAGCGATTGTCTTATGCTCCACGTTAGCATTTTGATCTACAACAGACGCAGTAGCCGCGTTACCGCCGCTAATATACTTATCTACGAAGTCTAAATGAAAGTGAATTTGGTCGTCCGTCATGGACATCATTGTCTTTGAGCTTTTACGCATACGTTTCCTTTATTGTTACACTCAGAGACAGTCCCCAAGTTTTATTAGTTTTGTTCATGTTAAATCATCCTCAATCGCACCCAATCATAGCCAATCCGCAGTAACCGCCGTTAGCAAAGCTGTCAGGTGTATGAACTTGAGGATCAACAAAGTCTGTCATCCCATAACTCCAAACTCTCTCCTGCCCCTCTGGGTGCGCTTTCCTTGATTGGCGTCTAATAAGCTCTTGAAAGTCCGTGAAATTCAAATCACTTTTGACTGCCAAGGCTTTCATGCCGCTTCCGGTTATTATATATCTAAACATAGTTTCTCATTAAAAAATTCCCCGCCCTAACAGCTCTCCTTACACTTTCGGGCTAGTGACCTCTGGTTTGGCGGGGTTTACTACAGGGCCTTTTTCAAAGATCTCTTCCTAATTTCTTCTGGAGTTAAAGTCCAGCTAGTGGTTGCGGTAAACTCTCTAAGTACTTCCAGTAGTTCTTTTTCAATTTCTTCTCTACTTAACATACTGCGCCTCTATTATCTCTTTCTTCTGTCGTTTGCGGCAGGTTTCTCGCTCTAGATCCATCAGAGCTTCGTAGTCCGCCACCATGTCCTTGTCAATGTCGACGCCCAAGACGGAAGACACTACTTCCACGTCGTAACCATGTGTCCCACGTAGTAGGAACAGTGTCTCTGCAGAGAGGCCATGTTTTTCCACCAACTTAGGGATCTCAGTCTCTCCCCTCTCTAGGAGTTGAAAATAAAGTAACTCCTCTTCGTGAATGGTTAGTTGGATATCCTTATAGGCGTTTATTGGTATATTCTGGCACTTCCCAGGCAGATCATCATAGCGCACCTCTTCTCTAGAGCGTCCGCAGAAAGCGCACGTTGAGCACCTCAGAACTCCAGAGAAGTGGTGGTTTCCTAATTCCTCTTGGTAACTCCCAGCGTGCCAAGCGTAGTGAGCCTTCTCGATGCTGTCTACAGCCTCTGGATGTTCGCTAAGGTACGTCTTAACTGTCTCATCGAGTGTGGGAGACGGAGATTCAATACCTATACCAATTACGGTATCAGTAACCAGCTTTTCATTTACTTTCTTAAACATTATTTCTCCTTAAAAGTTCCCTGCTCTAATAGCATTTCAAGTGAGAGTTAGTTATAACCCTGAATAATACCATACCGTACACAGTTTCCTCACCCTCCTTACACCGAGCGAAAGAAGTACAGAATTGCGTCTCCGCATCAGCAAGTAATCGATCCAGCTCTTCGTATCCAAGGTAGAGGTGCGTCGGTGGTCTGGCGTTCTCCACATAGAAGTTGTCTACCGCCTTGAAAATCTCATCCCTTATTCTCATATTAACTCTTCCACTCTATCTCTACACCGCAATATGGGCAAACTTCCCAAAACCGAGCTGCAGTGTCATCATTAACCGTCCCAAAACACCAGGAGTGTTCACAGGTTGTAGTATAACTGTTTTCAAAACCTCTCTTCCAAACGCAGGTTTGGGGTTTCCGCCGTCCTTGGCTTTTCATGTAGTTTATCCAAGCTTTCTCCTCGGAAGTCATTGTATTTCCTCCTCAAAACCACCACTAAGATTTAGTATCTCCGAGTGCACAGCAAGATCCTCTAGTTTCTGGGTCTCAAAGATAACATCACCTGTCGCGTGATCCACAAGGACATACATCTTACTCCCATCGAGAGCTTCCACGATGTATCCCCTAACGAGAGGTTTATTCTCGGACCCCTCTAAAATATACCACCACTTGACGCCTTCAGCATTAATAAAACTAGGCTCGCCTGGAGCTAGTGCGCTTTGTAATTCCATTGTTTCTCTCTCTCT
>JAOZSE010000036.1 GCA_029939835.1 Pontiellaceae bacterium | reverse complement strand
GGAACGAATAGGAGATGCCGGAAATCCTTTTTGCAGAACTTGACGCACACAACTCGTCACTTGCTAAACAGGCTGTTTTTGGGTAGGGACAGACCGCCGGGCTGTCCGTTTCTCTGCGGCGGGCTCGGCGATCCCGCCCTACCTGAGGCCAACGCGGCCCGACGGACACCGGCTCTCCGCAATACGGAGACTCGAACGCAGTGAGAGAGGCCCCGACCAAAGGATCGGGGTAATGACCGGAGGGAAAGGCAACCCGATCCTACATTTTATCGACGAGGCATTTATTTCACGAACTGCTTGAAGTGCGTGAAATAAACGGGCTAACCTGCTCCGCCTATGGCGGATAAACCAACACCGATGATGGAGCAATACCGGCGCATCCGCCGCGAGCTTCCCGAAAACACCCTGCTCTTTTTCCGCCTCGGCGATTTTTACGAAATGTTTATGGAGGATGCCAGGGAAGCGTCGCGCATCCTCGACATCACACTGACCAAACGCCACGACATCCCGATGTGCGGCGTGCCCTATCACGCCGCGGAGGGCTATCTCGCCCAGCTGATTGAAGCGGGTAAAAAGGTCGCGATCTGCGAGCAGGTCGAAGACCCCGCCGCCGCCAAGGGCATTGTGAAACGCGAGGTAACGCGGGTCGTAACGCCCGGCACGGTGCTCGACGAAACGGCGCTCGACCGCAGCCGTAACAACTACCTCGCGGGCCTCGTCCGCGAAGGCGAAACGTTCGGCCTCGCGATGCTCGATCTCTCAACCGGCACCTTCTGGATCGAAGAGTCCGCCAGTGCCGAGGCGCTTGCAAACAATCTTGCCCGCTACGCGCCGCAGGAGTGCATCGTCGCTGAAACCGCGGCCGATGACGATCTGATTGATCCGGTTCTCGGACAAACGCTCAAGACGGTCTGCGACGACTGGACGTTTGAAGCGGACAGTGCAGAGGACGTGCTGCTGCGTCATTTTAAGGTGCATTCGCTGAAAGGCTTCGGCTGCGAAAACTCGCCGCTCGGCCTGCGCGCGGCAGGCGCGGTGCTCTATTACGTTAATACGGAGCTGCGCCGCAATCTCGCGCACGTCCGCCGCATTCAGGTGAAGAATCCGGACGACTACGTTTTGCTCGATGAAACGACGGTGATGAATCTTGAACTGATCGCGCCGCTCAATCCGGCGCGGCAGGGGCCGAAGGCAACCCTGCTCCATGTGCTGGATTCCACCCGTACGGCAATGGGCGCGCGGATGCTGCGCGACTGGATCATCCGCCCGCTCCGCGAGCTGGCCGCCATCAACGCACGGCTCGACGCGGTACAGGCGTTTACGGAAAAACGGACGCTGCTGGCGGAAGTGCGCGAGATGCTCGGCGAAATGCGCGATCTGGAACGCATTATGTCGCGGCTCGGCTCGGGCGGCGGCAACGCGCGCGACCTGTGCGCCGTCGGCGAGTCGCTCGACCAGCTGCCGACGCTCAAAAAACTGCTGGCGAAAAATCAATTTTTTAAAGGGGTGGAAAAATCCATCACGGAACTTCCGGGCATTGTAAAAAAAATCAGTGAGGCGATTGACGACGAGCCCGCCGTTTCGGTGAAAGAAGGCGGCATGATCCGCCGCGGCTTTTCGGACGAACTCGATGACCTGCGCGACGCGGCGGGCAAAGGAAAGCAGTGGCTGGCGGAGTTTCAGGCTTCCGAGCAGGAGCGCACCGGTATTAAGTCGCTCAAGATTCGCTACAACAAGGTGTTCGGCTATTTCATTGAAGTGACGAACAGCAACCTTTCGATGGTGCCGGAGGAATATACCCGCAAGCAGACGATGACGAATGCCGAGCGGTTTATTACGCCGGAGCTCAAGGAGTATGAAAATAAAATCCTCGGCGCGCAGGAGCGGGCCGTCGCACTCGAGTTTGAACTGTTTGTTCAATTGCGCAATGAGGTGGTGAAGGAGATTGATGCGATTCAGCGCAATGCGCGCGCGGTCGCAGAAGTTGATGTACTCGCCACTTTCGCCGAAGACGCCCTGACCCGTCGCTACGTGCGACCGGTGATGAGCGATGACGATACCCTTTCCATTACAGACGGGCGCCACGCGGTGGTTGAGCAGATGCCGGATTCCGAACGTTTTGTGCCGAACGACACGACGCTGAACTGCCAGGATCATCAGCTGGTGATTATTACCGGGCCGAACATGGCGGGAAAATCAACCTACATCCGGCAGGTGGCGCTGATCACGATTATGGCGCACATCGGCTCGTTTGTTCCGGCTTCGGAAGCGCAGATCGGGCTGGTGGACCGCGTCTTTACACGGGTCGGCGCGAGCGACGACCTCGCGCGCGGGCGCTCTACCTTTATGGTGGAGATGCAGGAGACCGCCAATATTCTGAACAACGCGACACCGAAAAGCCTGATTGTGCTCGATGAAATCGGACGCGGCACCAGCACGTTTGACGGCATCAGTATTGCATGGTCCGTGGCGGAATTTCTCTGCACAAACCCGGCGGTGCGGGCCAAGACCCTGTTTGCAACGCACTATCATGAGCTGACCGATCTGAGCCTGACGATGCCGGGCGTACAGAACTGCAACGTGCTGGTGAAGGAGCGCGGCGACCGGATCACCTTTTTGCGCAAGATCGTGCCGGGCTCGGCGGATAAGAGTTATGGCATCCACGTGGCGCGGCTGGCCGGGCTCCCTGCCTCTGTACTTGAACGCGCCGAAGAAATTCTTCGCAATCTGGAAGAGGGCGAATTCGAAGCCGAGGGCACTCCAAAAATTGCCCGGCAACGGACGCGGCGGAAAAAAACAGATGATTCGCAAATGCACTTTTTTTGACCGGTTCGCAACAGGTAACCGGTTGTACCGGCACCCTGTAATTCTTTAGGGTTTACATTATTCCTGCTTGTCAAACCGCTTTGAGTCACTAGAATCCCGCTAAATTGTTTCAACACAGGGGGTCTCTGTCTATGAGTAACAAGAAATCGCTCGGGTTTGTTCTGATTATCCTCGGCTTCGTTCTCCTCGCACTTACCGGCATCCGCACGGTCAGCAGTCCGGATATTTTCACGCATATTGCGCTGGGACAGGCTGAAGGCGTCAAAGCCGATTCGCTTTCCTACACCATGGCCGATCAGCAGTGGGTCAATATGCATCCGCTTTACAACAATCTGGTGTATGCCCTCTGGTCGCTGGGCGGTGCCGGGCTGGTTACGCTGGTACATGTGGCCGCCGTGCTGGCCGCCTTCCTGCTGATGCTCCGGTTTGGAAAGGAATGGGGCGGCTCGCTGAGCCAGAGCCTGGCGCTGCTGCTCTGCGTATGGCTGCTGATTCCGGTTTTCAATCCAACCCCCGCCGCCTTTTTCATGCTCTTCACTGCGGTGTTCGTTACTCTGCTTTACCGCCTGAAAAATTTCGCCGTGCTGGCCGTCCTGCTGCTCATTCTGCAGGTGCTCTGGACCAACATGCACCCCTCGTTTCTTTTCGGCCCGTTCCTGATTCTCTTCTTCGCAATTGAAAACTGGCAGGAAACGCGTGCATTGTCGCGCAACAGCTATGTCGTTACCTCGCTGACCGGCCGCCTGGTCGGGCTGTCCGTGGTCGCCCTGCTGGTGACACTATTCAACCCCAATCTGGTTAATCTGCATCGTCATGTGCTGACCAACTGGCTGCTGCTGACCGGTAGTGAAGGTTTGGAATGGGTCTCGCTCTTCAGCAGCTATTTCCCGCAGGGTTTCGTGAGCAGCCTGACGATCTTCGCGCTGATTCTTGGCGCGTGCGGACTGATTACTCTCCAAACAAAACTTCCCGCCATGATCACGACGCTGGCGCTGGTCGGCGCGTTTCTAACCGTGCGTTCTATCGGTGCCCTGTACGTTTTTACCTTCCTCGCCTTCCCCTTCCTGGTACTCAGCTTCAGCGCAATCGGCGGATACCTTTCACGCACGCTGACCACCCTGTTAAAAACCAGCGAAGCCCTGCTGCATAACGCGCTCTCCGTGATCACACTGATCCTGTTGGTCGCCACGCTGGGCGGGCTGATCACCAACAGCATCTATACCCGCATGGGCAGCGCATCGCGCTTCGGGCTGGGTGTGCAGAACGACGCCTTCCCGGTGGCGGCAGCCGGCATCATTGACCAGGACGGTTTCCCGGAACGCATCCTGAACATGCCCCATGACGGCGGATACCTCGCCCTGCAAAATCCGGATCGCAAGATATTCAGCGACACCCGCATTTCGTTCTACGGAGAAGATTTCCAGCTCGAACTCAACCGGGCCCTGCTCGGCCAGCCGAACGCGTGGAAAGCCATCCTTTCCGAGTGGAACCCGCATGCCGTGGTGCTCAACGGCGGCTGGCCGGACACGGGTGCGCTGGCCAACCGTCTGATTGCCTCCAAAGCCTGGAAAATGATCTATCTCGACGGCGCAACGGTTATTCTGGTGCGCGACCTGCCCGATTATGAGGCGCTGATCAGCGATGCAGCTATTCAGAATTCCGGCGTGAACCTCCTTGAAAAAGCCCGCCGTGACTATGTGCAGAGCGGCATCTTCTTCAAACCCGGCAATCCTTCACGCCTGATCGGAGCCGGCAGCGTGTACCTGGCTCTCAACCGTCCGCAGCAGGCAGAAGCCATTTACTCCCTGCTGGCGAAAAAATCGCCGAGCATGGCCGGTGCGTGGATGGGTCTCGGACAGAGCCTGATCCTCCAGAAACAGCTTACCAAAGGCCTCGGTTATCTCGAAAAAGCCGCGAAGATCACCCCGCGCAGCAGCCGGGTCTGGATGGCTCTTTTCCAGGCCTACCGCCTGAAGGGTGACGAAGAAAAAACCCGCGATGCCGCCGACCAGCTGACCAAATTTTTCAAAGCTGAAAAAGCGACGGTGGAGCAACAAGAGGCCAAAGCTCGGAAAAAGGAAGTCGCTAAACCAGAGCAAAAAGAAGAGCTTGAGCTCGAAATGCCGGTTGAACTCAACGTTGAGTAAACGGAAAAAGCACTGCGAGCGGCGCTCCGAAATTTCGGAGCGCCGTTTTTTTATTGTTTGAGCAGCACAAGCGCCTTCGGGGTCGGTGCATGATTCTCGAAAAGGTGGGAATAGGCAAACAGGGCAAAGCCGCGGCAGCCCGCCGCGCGCGCCGTCGCAATCTGCCGACGGATTTCCTGCGCATCGCCGGCGCAGTTGATCCCCGCCACCAGCTGCTCACCGCTCGCGCGTCGGCCCAGCGCCTTGCGCATTTTTATTAGCCGCCCGTCAAAAAGCGCGGCGTTGTAGTTCATCGGTACCAGCCAGTCCACCATGTGCTCGTTCGCCCAGTGTCGGCTGTCCTGAAATGCCGTGCGGTAACCGGTGTTAAAATCGGCCAGCACACTGGCCGAAACAACACTCTGCAGTCCGCGACGGTTCTTGAAAACCTGCCGCAGGTCGCACACCACCTGCGAAACGGCGGCGCGGCGGAATTGGTTCCATTTGCTTTGGCGCAGTGTCGGCCCGTAACGCTTGCGGGCCAGCTCCAGCGAAACGCGGTCATACGAAAAATCGGCATGTTTTTTGATCTCCCTTGATGAGGCATTCGGATAGGCCCCGCGCACGACGTCTTTGTAGTCGTAAGGGAACCGGATGTAGTCCAGATGCAGTCCGTCCAGCTCATAACGGGCCAGCTCGTCCGCCAGCTGCACCAGATGCTGCCGCACCTCCGGATGGGCCGGGTTCACAAAAGCATACCACCCCTTTACCGGCTGCATACGCTGGCCCAGTGCATCCACCATGAACCAGTCCGGATGGGCCGTCCAGAGCTGGCCGGCGGCGCGCGGCGGCTCAATGCGCCCCCGCCAGCCGGGAAGAACGTTTATGTAGGCGTGCAGACGGATGCCCTGCTGCTTCGAAGAGGCCACCGCCGTCTGCAAAGGATCCCAGCCCGGATCCGTGCCGAGTGCAACCACGTTGGTGCCCGAAAGCTCAAACGCCCACGGCTCAACCCGGCTCGGATAAAATACCGTACCGTTGCCGCGCACCTGAAAAAAAATGTCCGTAAACCCCGCGCGGGCGCAATTGGCAACGATTGAAGCCACATCCGCCGGGGTTTTGTAATCAAACCGGGTCACCCAGATGGCGCGCACCTCCGGCAGCCGCGGCGAAGGAGCGGCAGCGGTCAGGAGCAGTGAAATCAGGAGGCCGGCACAGGCGATCCAGAAAAATCGAGACGTTTTCATGAGCCGAAGCTTAATTGAATTTTCTAAACATTGGAAAAATATCTGTACTGTTTTTCTAAACCTTGGAGAATACAGGCTTGGTATCTGTACCAGAGGAGAATTGAATATGATGAACGGACTGCTGCTTCCCATGCTGCCCCTCGGGGCCGTTTCCTTCGCCTTTAACCAAAGTACGCTCCCGGGCAAAATGATTGTGCTGATTCTGTTTGTCAGTTCAATCGGCGCGTGGACGGTGATGATCACTAAATTCATTCTGCTCTCCCGCGCACGCACCGGCACCGATCGTTTTCTGCACACCTTCCGCCGCGAGGCCCTCCCGACCGGACTGTTTGTCAAACGGCAGCGCCTGCCGGAAACACCGCTTAACGCACTCTATGAAGCAGGCTGCAAAGCGCTCGGCAACGAACTGTCGTTCATCGGCATCAATCCTGAGGAGCTCTTTATGGGTGCGCTCGGCGAAACCGAGGATCGGCAGCTGGATGCGCACCAGATAGAATCCATCCGCGCGGTGGTGGATCGCACCCTGGCCGACGAAGCACTTAAACTTGAAGACCGCATGGGCATCCTCGCCACGGCCGTTAGCGCCTGTCCGTTCCTCGGGCTGCTCGGTACCGTCTGGGGTGTGATGGATGCCTTCGGCGGCATGGCGGTTTCGGGTGCGGCAACGCTCTCGGCGGTCGCGCCGGGCATTTCCGGCGCACTGCTGACCACCGTAGTGGGCCTGCTGGTGGCGCTGCCCTCCTCCATCGGCTACAATATGCTCACGGTGCGCATCCGGCGGATGGCGGTGCAGATGGATAATTTTTCACAGGAGTTTACGGCCTCCGTGCAGCAGCATTTCAGCACCCTCAGTGAATAAATCATGTCGAAACGCAAAACCAGCCTGATTGCGCTCCGGGAAATCAGCGAAATCAACATGACGCCGCTGATGGATCTCACCTTTATTCTGCTGATCACCTTCATCATCACCTTCCCGCTGATCGAACAGGGCATTCCGGTGGATCTGCCGAAAGGCTCCGCCAACGAGCTGAAAGAACCGGAGGCTCGCAGCATTACGGTCGATGCCCGCGGAAATTTTTTTCTGGATGATCTGAAAATTTCAAAGGAGGAACTGGCCGAGGAAATCCGGGTCACCGGACAGTTCAACCCCGATGCCGTCGTCTATGTGCGAGCCGATAAAAAAACGGTTTATGAGCACATCGCCGCCGTAATGCAGATGTTGCACGATGCGCAGATCACCCGCATGGCACTGGTAACGCAGGCCGAGGAATAGGAAGAGTGGAATGATGGAATCAGGCTATTCTGGGTAGGGATGGCTCGCCGAGCCGTCCGCGGCGCGTTCGGCGAACGCGCCCTACTGTTCGAAGGCACATTTATAAGTAAATCGAATGGAATCTAAGCATAAAATTTTCTGGTGGGTTTTCGGGACACACGCGACGGCGCTGTTTCTGCTGCTCTTTATTCCGTGGTTAAAGGGCTGTTACCATCCAAAGCCGAAAGAGATTGTCACGTACATCTCGGTCGAAAGCGCTCCCGCCCCCGATATTGAGATCGTTGAACAACCGCTCCCGCCTCCCGAACCCAAGCCGGAACCGAAACCCGTTCCGAAGCCCAAACCGAAGCCGCCGCCTAAAATTGAGCCTCCCAAAACCAACCGCCCGCCGCCCGCCGTCAAAAAACCGGCATGGAAACCGGCACCGGTCAAAAAACAAACTACACGCAGAACCCAATCCGGTGCCCCTCCCCGCCCCGCACTCGATCTCAGCGGCGTCAAAGCGGCGCTGAACAGCGGAGGATCGTCATCCGGACTGGTAAGCCCGTTCGCGGGGTATTATGAAAGGGTCAAACAGCGCATGTATGCCGCGTGGCGGCAGCCGGTCGGCACGCCGGTCGGACTCACCGCAACGGCCATGATGCGCGTGGAATTCAGCGGCGCGATCTCCTCGCGTTCGCTCACCCGCCGCTCCGGCGACGCGGAGTTCGACCGCTCCGTACAGGCAGCGATTGATTCAGTTCATCAGCTTCCCGCGCCGCCCGCCGACCTGCCCGATCGAAACATTACCGTGGAATTTGTCCTTTCGAACTGATTCGTCTTTAAAAACAGACGCGAGTGCGCTAAGAATCAGCATCATGAAAAATATCCTCTTTTTAGCACTCTGCGCCACGCTTCTTGCGCCATGTGCCTCCGCTCAGGTGCGGGTGGTGAAATCCGCCGAACGCAAAATCGTCATTGATTTTTCCGGACTGCGCGCGGCTTCCGACTCCGCCTCGCAGACGTTTTCCCGGACATTGGAAAACGACCTGCGCCTTTCGGGCTGGTTCCAGCCGGTGCGCGGCACCGGCGAACTGCGCCTGATCGGTACGGTCGATCGCAGAGGCGGTAATCTCAAAACCGTCTGTCAGGTTTACCGCGGAAGCGATCAGGCGCGGCTTTTTTCCAAAAGTTACAGCATTGAGACCGGTCGCACCCGCACTCTCGCCCACCGTGTGGCAGATGATTTGATCGAGGCGATCACCGGGCACAAAGGCATCGCTTCGACCCGCATCGCGCTGGTCGGTACGCGCACGGGCAAAAAGGAGCTTTATGTCTGCGATGCGGACGGCGGCAATCTGATGCAGATCACGCGCGACGGCGGGATCATTGTGGGCCCGAACTGGGGGCCGAAGGGCAACACGGTTGTCTATACATCGTTCCTGCGCGGATTTCCGGACGTTTACCGCGTCAATTTGCGGAACGGCCGACGCGACCAGCTCGCCCGCTACAGCGGCCTGAATACCGGCGCCGCCCTTTCGCCCAACGGCAAAGAACTGGCGCTGATTCTTTCCAAAGACGGCAATCCCGAACTCTACATCAAAAATTTGCGCAGCGGCCGCCTGAGCCGTCTGACGGCTACGGCCCGCGCCACGGAGGCGAGCCCGTCGTGGTCGCCGAACGGCAGTCAGCTCGTTTATGTCTCCGACCAGAGCGGAAGCCCGCAGCTTTATGTCATCGCCCGCACCGGCGGGCGTCCGCGCCGCCTCAGCAGTCGCGGGACAGAGAATGTCGCCCCCGACTGGGGTCCCAACGGCCTGATTGTCTGCGCCAGCCGTTCGGGCGGACGCTATGTGGTTTCCGTCATCCAGCCGACCACCGGGCAGACCCGCTATCTGGCGACTGACTTTGCCAATTATGAAGACCCCTCCTGGGCACCGGACGGGCGGCATATTGTTGCAACGCGGTCGGTGAATTACCAATCGTCCCTCTACCTCCTTGACACGATCAAGGACCCTCCGGTAGCTTTACTGCAAAGCAGTGGAAGCTGGTATTCGCCGGCGTGGTCACCGCAATAGAAACAGCCGAAAGCGAGGTCACATTATCATGAGAAAATACGGTTCTTTTTTTCTGAGTCTTCTTTTTGTTCTGGTCGCCGTCTCCATGTCCGGCTGCGCGAATCTCGGGCAAAATCCTGCCGGAGTATACGGCGTCGGCGGTTCTCTGGATTCCATTCCGCTGTCCGACCGTTTCCAGGGCGGTACGGAGCATCCGGGCCTGTTCCCCCCGGTCTATTTCGCCTACGACAGCTCGCAGGTCGTTGAATCCGAACGTTCCAAGGTCGAGGCGGTATCCCGCCATCTGAAACAGAACAGTTCCGTTGCCGTCATCATCGAAGGTCACTGCGATGAGCGCGGCAGCCGGGAATACAATCTGGCACTCGGCGAACGCCGGGCCCTGGCCGTGCGTGCCTATCTGGCCGGCCTGGGTGTCGGCGTGGATCGCATCCAGACCAAGAGCTACGGCGAAGAAAATCCGTCGGTCCCCGGCCACGATGAGGAATCGTGGGCCCGCAACCGTCGGGGCGAGTTTGTGCTCTATTACTAGCCTGATCTATTCAGACTAACGCGCGTTTTCTCTGAAATGACCCGTACATGCCGATGCCTTTGTTACATCTTGCACTGATTGCACAACTGCCGCTGGCCCAGGCCGGACAGTTGCTGCTTGTAATAGGATTGGCATTTGCAATTATCACGCTGATCTCCAGCACCCACCGTTTTCACCGCATGGTGCAATTCAGTGAAGAAGATCTCGTCACCGTTGACGACTGCAACGACTTTTTCTTCATCCAGATCGCACGCTATCTGAGCAAAATCAACCGTCAAACCGCCGGCTTCGGCGTGATAATCGTCGAGTTAAAAACCGAAGCCACCGACCAGCGGGGCGTACAGGAGAAACTGCTGGGTGAGTTTAAGAAAATCATTCGTGAACCGGTCGACAAGGCCTGTCTGTACCAGACGAACTGTGTCGCCGCCATTATCGATACGGAAGAATCCAGCGTAGAGCCGGTCAGCAGGCGTATCGCCACCGATTTAAAAACCGTTGTCAGCACCCTCCCCGACATCACCGCGTTCCGTATCGGGGTAAGTGCTTTCCCGATGCACGGCGGAAACACCCGGCAGATGATTGATACAGCGATCGAAGCCATGGAACGCGTTGACTTTGAAGAAACCCTGCCCATCGGCATGGCCCCTCCCCCGGAGGAGGAAGAAAAACCGCAACCGGATGAGATCGGCGAACTGAGCCGGCAGGATAAGCATTCATCCCTCGACCCGCTCACCGGCGTGCTCAGCCCCATGGTCATCGGCTCTTACATGCGCAAATATTTTGCTGAAATCCGCCGTAATAAAAAGCCCATCGCCCTGCTCTGCGTCGGCGTTACCGGCATTGAGCATCTGATCTCACTGCATGGGGAAGAAGCGGCGGACGCGGTCATTGCCGGCGTCAGCGGCGTGCTGCAGCGCCTGACGCGCGAAAGCGACCTCATCGGGCGCTATCATCGCGACGATTTCATGGTTCTGGCCGGCTGCTCAATGGAACAGGGCGAAGCCATGGCCCTCCGCCTGCACGAAGCCGTACAGAAAGAAACGTTTACCTTCGAAAACCGCCAGATCAAAGCCTTAGTCAGCGTAGGTGTCGCAGCACATCCCGAACACGGGCGGAATCTGCGCGATCTTTTCCGCGGGGCCTACCGTGCACTCGAAGTACTTCGCGGCTGGAATACAAGCTCCTGCCTGATGTATGATCCCGCACAGCATGATAAAAAAAGACAGAGAAATGGGTCGCCCGCTAAAACTGGGCGTTAACATTGACCATGTCGCAACGCTGCGGCAGGCACGCGGCACTGTTTACCCCGATCCGCTCGAAGCTGCACAGATCTGTGCGAAAGCCGGTGCCGTCAGTCTCACCATCCACCTGCGTGAAGACCGCCGTCATATTCAGGACGCCGACGTCTATGCGCTAAAAAAAGCGGCCATCCTGCCGCTCAATCTCGAAATGGCCAATGCGCCCGAAATTGTCGGAATCGCCCTCGACGTCAAGCCCGAAGAGGTTTGTCTTGTTCCCGAAAAACGGCAGGAACTCACGACCGAAGGCGGACTTAATGTCATCGCGCAGTTCGATGCACTCAAAGAAACGATCGAACGCCTTCAGGTCAACGGCAGCGAAGTAAGTCTCTTTGTCGAACCCGATGAAAAAATCCTTAAGGCCTCAGCCAATACCGGCGTGCGCGTCGTCGAACTCCACACCGGCTCGTTTTGTGATGCAACCGATCCCGCTCATGCTAAGGCCCTGCTCAATAAACTGATCCACGGTGCGGAGTGCGCGCACGCGCTCGGCCTGCAGGTCAATGCAGGCCACGGCATCAATCTCGACAATCTGCCCGATGTTCTTACCGTTCCGCATCTGGACACCCTGAACATCGGCCACAGCATTGTGGCGCGCGCGGTATTCGTCGGCCTCGAAACCGCCGTGTGCGAAATGATTGAGGCGATGTCCTCTTAAAGACGATGAAAACTGTTTCGGCAGCCGAAATGCGCAAACTCGACCGGCGCACGATTGAAGAAGCCGGGGTACCGGGTGAAGAGCTGATGCGCCGCGCCGCGCGCGGGCTCACCGACAGTCTGCTCGATTTAATCGAACTCCATGGTATCGCACGCCCGCATGTCCTCTTTATTGCCGGCAAGGGCAACAACGGCGGCGACGCCGAAGTCGCCCACGGTTTCATGACCGAAGAAGGCATTAAATCGACCCTCTGGCAAGTCGAGGATATCGACTGGGCAAAGGAATCGGCGGCAGACTTTAATATCGTGGTCGATGGACTCCTCGGCACCGGCACAACCGGTGCGCCGCGTGGAAAATTCGCTGAAGCAGTGGATTTCATCAACCGCGCCCAGGCTTTGAAAGTCGCCATTGATATTCCGACGGGACTCCATGCCGACAGCGGTGAACCGCAGGGCGAAACAATCCGTACCGACCTTACGGTCACCATGGGCCTGCCGAAAACCGGTCTGACCCGCTCTGCCGCCGTTGAATACACCGGTTCCATTGAGGTAGTCGATATCGGCATTCCCGCCGAATATATCGACACGACCGCGGGCTGTACCGAAGCCGAACTGATTACCAAAAGCGATGTACAGCTGCCGCGCCGCGGGCGGGATGCCCACAAAGGCAGTTTCGGGCATGTTTTGCTGATTGGCGGCGCACCGGGATACACCGGCGCCATTGCCATGGCTGCGCGTGCGGCTCTGCGCTCCGGCGCGGGGCTCGTCAGCGTCCGTGTTCCCGAACCCATTTATGAAATCGTCGCAACCGCCGCTGGTCCTGAAGCGATGGTTAAGCCCTTCAATGAATTCAGCGAAATCGACCTCACCGGCTTTGACGCTGTGCTGGCCGGGCCGGGCCTGACGCGTACACCCGAAACAAAAGCGTTTGTCGAACGGCTGCTTGTCGAATGCACAGTTCCGCTGGTGCTCGATGCCGACGCGCTCAGCGTATCGCCCGAAACCATTGCGGCGGCAAAATCCCCCGTGGTGCTAACGCCCCACCCCGGGGAATTCGCGACCCTGTTCGGCACAACGGTCAAACAGATTCAGGCTGACCGCTGGACCGCCGCACGCGAAGCAGCGAAACGCACCGGCAAAGTTATTGTGCTTAAAGGTGCGCGAACAGTCGTCGCCGCACCGGGCAAAAAACTCGCGATCAACGGCACGGGTAATCCCGGCATGGCCAAGGGCGGTTCGGGCGATGTACTCGCCGGGCTGCTGACCGGCCTTCTCGGTCAGGGTATCGAGCCTTTACAGGCGGCTAAAACGGCAGTCTGGCTGCACGGGAAAGCGGGCGATATCGCCGCGGCGAAAAAGACGGAAGCCGCTATGATCGCCACCGACCTCATCGACGCCTTCCGCAGTCTTCAAACGTAGGACAGGCTGGAAGCCTGTCCGGACAGCCAGGATGGCTGTCCTACTTTAGAAACAGACGCTCTTTGAGAGCATCTCGAATTTTTTCGATCATCTGCTGAATTTCTTTTCCCGCATACGGCTTCATCGGCAGTTTCCCCCAGACGGGCGCGGGCCATGCGGGATCGGTTTTGTAGCGAACAATGTGGTGAACATGAAGCTGCGGCACCATGTTGCCGATAGCGGCGATGTTCATTTTATCGGCACGGAACAGCGTAGCGAGTTTTTCGGCGAGAAAGGCGGACTCCTCCATCAGCTGTGCGCGGTCTTCGGCGCTGAGCTGATGGATTTCGGTAACGCCTTCGCGCTCGGGAACGAGCAGCACCCACGGGTACTTGGCATCGTTCATGAGGCGAACCTGCGAGAGTTTAAAACGTCCGATCAGCACGGAGTCGGCTTCGAGCGCTGGATGAAGCTCAAACATCATTCGTCATATTCGCAGGCTGGCGGGTAGCCTGGAGAACCGTCTGCCATATCCAGCGGCCGGGATCCACCTGCTTGCGCTCGCCGATCATCGGAAGCGGCAGGTGCACCAGCCGGTGACTGTGCAGGCCGACGATCATGTTGGTTTTACCCGCCATCGCTGCATGCATTGCGCTGTTGCCGAGCAACAGGCAGTACTCCGAGTCGTTCGCTGTCGCGGGGCGGCTTCGGATGGAGTAACTCGGATCAAAATATTTCACATTAATTTCCGTGCCCTTTTCGCCGAACCAGCGCTTCATTTCATCGCGCATAAACAAGCCAATATCCGCCAGCTTCGTGTTGCCGGATTTATCCTCACCGCCTGCGTTTTCCAGCAGCTGCTGACCCGCGCCTTCGGCCACGACGACCACTGCGTGGTCTTTTTTATCAAGGCGCTGACGGAGGTGCTCAAAAAAGCCGTTCGGCCCGTCGAGATCGAACGGAACTTCGGGAATCAGGCAGAAATTGACATTGCTGTTTGAAATCGCGGACGAGGTGGCAATCCAGCCCGACTCGCGGCCCATCAGCTTGATCAGGCCAACACCGTGGCGGTAGGCCTTGGCCTCCGCGTGTGCGCAGTTAATCACATCCCACGCCCCTTCGACGGCCGTTTCAAAGCCGAATGAACGCTCGACCAGATTGATATCGTTATCAATGGTTTTCGGCACGCCGATAACCGAAATCCTGAGCCCCTGCGCTTTGATTTCTTCCTGTATTGCGCGCGCGCCGCGCAATGTGCCGTCGCCGCCAACAGTGACGAGAATATCCACCTTGTAGTGTTTGAGCGTATGAACCATCTCGCCAACGTCCTGCGGACCGCGCGAGGATTTCAGAATCGTGCCGCCGCGTTCGTGAATTTCATCGGTGTTGTCGGTATCCAGCTCCACCGGCGAATGAAAATATTTGGAGGCCAGCCCTTCGTAGCCGTACTGGAAGCCCAGCACCTTTTTGACGCCGTAGCCTTCGAGCGCGCAGAAAGTGACCGCGCGGATCACGTCATTGAGTCCCGGACAGAGCCCGCCGCAGGTGACAATCCCGACCGTAACATTTTTCGGATTAAAGAAGAGTTTTTCGCGCGCGCCGGCCAGCTGGAAAAACTCCAGCTCGTCAATTGGAGCGGCCTGTTCGATGTCGCGGGCCAGCACGTGGCGGATCACTCCATCCTCATCGCTGTAAAACTTCTGGCGCTGCGCCTTAAACGGCGAATCAAATTTGCACTCTCCGAGAGAGTCGATTGGAATAATTTTGCTCATAATTTAACCCTATAAAAATTCGGAAAACAAAACGTATGACAGAGCCTCCTGCCTGTCCAGCATCCGCGCCGCTTTTTCATCAATCTTGCACGACCCAGCGACCCGCCTTGGTGGAGCCAACTCGTGTCAGTCGTCCAGCATCCTGCAATTTCTTCAGATGATATTTCACGCCATCTGCAGAAATACCGCCAAGCACTTCGGCGATCACCTGACGTGTCGCTTTCGGGTTCTGGCGCAAAACCTCTAGAATCTGCTCCGCCCGGTTTTCTTGGGTAGTTTCTTGGGTGGTTTCTTGGGTAGTCAGTAACGTCTCCGAAATAACAGCGAGCATAAATTCAATAAACGGGGCGCAGTTCGCCTGCGCGGTGCTAAGGTTTAAGGCTTCGTAATATCCGGATTGATGCGCATGCACGAGGCTTTCAACCGGAAGATCGGCAAAAACTGGATTCCATTTGGAGAGAACCATAGTTTGCCAAAGGCGCCCCATTCGTCCGTTTCCATCCTCAAACGGATGAATAAATTCGAACTCGTAATGAAAAACCGAACTGGAAATCAGCGGATGCGCATCGGTCTTTTCCAACCATTGGAAAAGCTCCTTCATCTGAAACGGAACCCGGTCGGCGGGCGGGGCAACATGCACCAGACCCTCTTTACCCATCACCCCCGCCCCTGTCTGGCGATACGCACCGATTCGGTCGATCAACCCGCCCATCAAAAGAGAATGCGCTTCGAGAAGATGATTTGAATCAAAGGGATTCCACGTTGGCATTTTCTCATACACCTTGATGGCATTACGCACCTCTTGAATCTCCTGCGGAGGCGCGATCACGGGCTTGCCTTCCATGACCGCCGTAATTTGTTGTTCCGTCAACGTATTGCCCTCAATCGCCAACGACCCCTGAATGGTACGGATTCGGTTTACACGGCGAAGCCGAAGAGCCTGCGGAGTTTGCTGCACAGAAACACGTCCAACCATCTCACAAATCCGGGCAAGCAGATCAACGACCTTTTCACTCACGCTATACGGCGGTGCACAATCGGATATGCTCATTTCATCTCCCGTTTTCCAACCATTGGAAGATTTCTACCGGATTTTTCCAAGGGTTGGAAGATTGGGGGTCATATTTTCCAAACCTTGGAAGCCGAAAACAATACCCGAAAAATGCGAATGTTCCTTTTCGCGAAAATTTAGCGTTTTTTCGCGGGCAAAACCCCGTCCAACTGCGCCCCTGTCCAACCCTGTAAATCCTGTGATCCCGTCTAAACTCTTTCCTCCGATTGAACAGTCCGGCGGCTCGATTCACCCAGAGACCGAGGTCTTGGCCCTCGGCTACAAATGAGGAAATTTTTTGTAGCCGCGATCCGTGATCGCGGAGTCGAAGGCTTGCATATTTTCCAAGGGTTGAAAAACCCGCTTGGTGAAAAGTGGATTCTGATTTACGATTCGCGCCCTCAAAAACGGAGTGCTCTATGGGTCAGGCAAAAAACAAAATCAAACAGTGTCCAGTGACGGGCAGAAAAATCTCGCCCCGCGAATGCGGAGAAAACCGAATGTCCAATTACGACTGCCCAGCGGATTGTCC
>JAOZSE010000002.1 GCA_029939835.1 Pontiellaceae bacterium | reverse complement strand
CGTAGAACTCGCCGCTTCCGGCAAAGGCTCGGCCTGAGAAACAAGTGCCGTCTTCCAGGGATATGATTGCTTTTTTCATTGGTTCGTCCGGCAAATCTTTCACATTTTCGGGGCGAAATTCTGGGCATCATCACAGTGAAGCCAGAGCCATGCAACCCTTTTTGCGGGCGAGGGGGGCGATATTTTCTCAGGGCTTGACCGCGGAGGGGCGGGTGCATACACTGTGCCCCTCTTTTTTAAAAAACAGACGTAATTTAAGGAGCCGATTGAATGAGTACAGCTGCTGTCGAAGAAGCCCCGGTAACAGAAGAAAATAAAGCCCGCGAAGTTCTCTTTTTTGAACTCGAATTTATCGCCACTACCGGCCGTCAGGCCCTGTTTGATTCGGTAAAGCAGGCCCTGAAATCCAAGGATATTGAAGTGACCCCGGCGCTGTTTGCCCGTTGCGGCATCACTTCCCGTCCGGGCCCGGCCATCCATGCGATCATTGAAGATTCCGGAAAAAACATTACCACTGGCGATCAGGTAGCCGCCCAGGCTGAGACGGCTATGCAGAAATTTTTTGCCGCCAAGGCGACTCTCAACAAAGATCTGCCGGCGCTGATCAAAGCGGCCCGGGAGAAGGACATGGATATCGTCGCCATTTCCGCCTGGCCCGAAAAAACGGCACAGGCCCTGATGGAAAAGCTCGGTCTCGACAAACTGGATGTGGATCTCGAAGCATTTGACAGCGAAGATCCTGTGTTCCCGCGTGCTGACCACTGGCTGCGCCTCCTCAAGCAGCGCGACCAGGAAACCATTCCGCTGATTGCCATCGTGAGTTCGCGGGCGGCCTGCAAAGGCGCGATGACCGCCGGGGCCACTTGTATTGCAGTTCCGGATGCACACACTGCATTTGAAGATTTTGCAGGAGCCAAACAGGTGCTCGAATCACTCGGCGAAATATCGGCCGAAGAAATGCTTGATCTGGTCAGCCGCCGGTAAAGTCGACCGGTTTTACTCTTCGGACTCAAACGGTTCGGCGGTCAGCTCGCTGTCTTTTTTCACCAGCTTTTCAATTTTCTGCTCCACCTCGTTGAGCTTGCCGGAGCAGAGCGTGACCAGCTTCGAACCTTCCTCGAAATGCTTAATCATCTGTTCGAGCGAAAGCTCACCGCTTTCCATCTCCTCGACAATTGCTTCGAGCCGTTCGAGGGATTTTTCAAAATCGACAGTTTTTTCGGCCATGATTACGTCTCCTTCTCTTTGACTTCTGAAAGTACGGTTCCTTTGGCGAGCCGCGTGTGCAGCAGATCACCTTTTTTCAGTTTTCCCGCGTCGCGCACGACTTTTCCGTCTGCGGTCTGCGTAACGCTGTAGCCGCGATCGAGCACCGCCAGCGGGCCCAGTGCCCGCAGCTGCACTTCAAGCCGTCGCAGATTCTGTTTACGCTCCGCCACGACGCTTTGCAGCAGATGACCGAGCGTCAGCGCGCTTTCGTCCATCTTCTGCTGTGTCCGCTGGAGGCCGTTGCGCAAAGCGTGCACCATCGTTTGGCGCAGGCCCGGAAGCCGCTCACGCAGCACACGCTCCTGATTTTGCAATGAACCGCCGAGCCGCGCGGCCAGCCGCGTAATCTGTGTTTCAAGTTCGGTCTTCACTTGCACGGCCAGCTCGGCCGCCGCCGAGGGCGTCGGCGCGCGCAGATCCGCGACAAAGTCCGCGATGGTAAAATCAATTTCGTGTCCGACCGCTGAAATGATTGGAATCTTCGAGGCGGCAATTGCACGAGCGACGATTTCTTCATTAAAAGCCCAGAGGTCTTCGAGGCTTCCGCCGCCGCGCCCGACGATCAGCACGTCAATTGGCCTCTCCAACGTAGGACAGGCTTCCAGCCTGTCTATATGCACCAGAGCAGTGCCATTCGACTGTTCGAAGTTTTTTTGAATGTACTGTGTGTAGAACTTCAGTTGTTCAGGGCTTCTTACAATATGATCATACGATTCATCCTGCCACACCGGCCCACTTCGTCCTCTCTGTTCATTGATTTTGTTTGCGGTAAACGATTTCCAAGAATGCAGAATAGAGGGCAAGGTATATCCGGGGGTGGGGGTGATCAGTACATGGATATGATTCGGCATGATGATGTATGAGCCCAGATGATAGCGCTCTCCGTCAAAGTGATGGAAGGCATCTTCGACAATCCGGGCGTTTCCTTGGTCTGCTAAAAGGCAGGAGCCTGATCCGGTATCCAGCCATTGGTTGATTCTCTCACTGAAAAGTTCGCTGTATTCCTCCATTTCCTGCGAGGAATACGGTTCTTCATGGGTCTTGAGCCACTGTTCACGTTCACTTTTCCATTGTTCCAATTTTTTCTTTGGCAGGGCATCGGCCAGCCGGAATGTCACAAAATACGTGACACCTTCCTGTTCCCAGTGCGGCAAATGACGTTTTGCGATTTCGAGGGGAAGAAACGGTGTGAAATAGCGCGCATCCTCCGATGGTTCAGACAGGCTGGAAGCCTGTCCTACGTTTTTGTTGTATGCGTTCAAATACTCGATCGCGGCGGCAATTTTTTCCGCCGCGCCTTCGCCTTGTACCGTGACCGGCGCGAGCAGGATTTCGAGATTTGGAAAGCGTCGCGTCAGCACATTGATGATATCGCGGATCGCCGCGCCGGTAGGGGACGTCACCACACCGATCTTTTGCGGCAGCAGCGGGAGTGGCTTTTTGTACTCTTCGTCAAAGAGACCCTCGGCGGCCAATTTGGCTTTCAGTTTTTCAAACTGTTCCTGACGTGTCCCTTTGCCTGCTTCCTCCATCTGGCGAACAATGAGCTGATAATTTCCGCGCGGCTCGTAAAGACTGGCCTGTCCGAATACACGCACCTTGAGCCCATCCTTCGGTGCAAAAGAGATCCTCGCGTTGTTCTGCCGGAACATGGCACACGAAACTGCGGCTTTTTCGTCCTTGAGCGTGAAATACCAGTGGCCGCTGGAATGTTTGGTAAGGCGCGAGATTTCGCCCTCGACCCACACCTCGCCAATGCCGTTTTCGAGCGTAAAGCGCGCCGCGCGATTCAGCTCCGTGACGCTGTAGATTTTCCGCTTTTCGTTCATCTGATTCTTAACCCTGCTCTTGATTTCAATCCGCCGGAGCCGGAATAAAAGATTCAACCTGTAAGAAAATTTTCATCCACAGATTGCGCAGATTTTCACAGATTGCGATTCTCAATCCTGTAAATCTGTGAAATCGAGCGAAGCGGGTGGATAAAAATAATGTATAAAACATGATTGGATTTCAGGCTCTCTCCCGAATTCGCTCAATGGAGTGCGCTTTGCCGCTTTTGATGACAACATCGACGATCACCCCTTCGAGCGCGGGGTCTTTTTTGGAGACATCAAATTTTTGCGGCATACCGGTGATAAACCGCTGGACGACCGGCTCAACCTCTCGACCCAGTACGGAATCCTTCGGGCCGGTCATTCCGAGGTCAGTGATGTAGGCCGTGCCGTTTGGCAGGATCGCTTCATCCGAAGTCTGGACGTGTGTATGTGTGCCGAGCACGGCAGTGACGCGCCCGTCGAGATAGTGGCCCAGCGCAATCTTTTCCGATGTCGCCTCGGCATGGAAATCGACCAAAATCGTTTTGGCCTGCGCCATACCGATCAGTTTATCGGCTGTACGGAACGGGCAGTCGGCCGGGTTCATAAACGTCCGGCCGATCAGTGAAATAAGGCAGACCGCTCCTTCACCGGTTTCAATGGTGGTCATGCCGCGTCCGGCAGCGTCCGGCGGAAGGTTGGCTGGGCGGACCAGCCGCGACTCGGTCTCAAGGAGGGGAATCAGCTTTTTGTCGTCAAAGGTATGGTCGCCGAGCGTCAGCGCGGCGGCTCCGGCGCCGAGGAGGGCTTCCGCGATTTCCGGCGACGGCCCGCGTCCGCCCGCGCCGTTTTCCGCATTGGCGATCACCAGATCAATCCGCCCCTCATCACGAAGCCGCTCGGTGACCCGCTGAAACACCTGCCGGCCCGCGCTGCCGACGATATCACCTGCAAAGAGAATTTTCATACCGGCCAGCATAGCGGAAAAGAAAGGTTTGCACAGTATTTCCGGACGTTGCATTTGAGGTAGGTTGCCGCCGGGCAGCTTAAATATAAGCGTTTAAAAGAACCATACTTTCGAAAGTATGGTTCTTTTTAAGATTTAAAGCGGAGGACGGAGTGACGGGCGAAAATCAACGAATGAGGGTGAGGGTGCGGTCAGCGACAAGGTCGCCGTCGAGCCAGGTGCGGATGCGCCAGTCGCCCGCTTTGTCTTCAATCGGCTCCCAGGTGGTGTCGCCGAGGAAAAATTTCCAGTCGTTGGATCGCACATAGACCTCGCCGGTGAAGGGCGGGTCGATTTCGCCGTCCCGAAGGAAGGGCGGGTGGTCAATTTGGAACGTCAGCTTCATTCCGCGGCCTTTACGGATGTGGAGGATGTAGCCGAACTCCACGCCAGGCTCGCACGGAATCTCGTCGGTAAAGCGAACCAGTTTCGGCAGCGCTTTACCCTCTTTTTCGAGCGGCGTATAGAGCCCTCGGCTTTCGATTTTTACTTCTGGTTTTTGTTTCGGCATTTCAAAACTCCGATGCGGGTAGGGACGGCTCGCCGAGCCGTCCGCGGCGCGTTCGGCGAACGCGCCCTACCTATATTCGCATTCAATTAGCGTAAATTTGCGGTTAACCCTCTTTTCTAATAAATGAACACCGTCCCGGTGTTTTGTGAGCGAAAATCAGTTCAAAGTCCGTCACCTCGTCCTCGGAGGGATAGAAGGTGCCGGTCTCCTCAAAGCGTTTGTCGTTTTTGAGCAGTGCGTAGATTTCCTCAAAATAGGGCAGGTGGTCGGTCGAGGCATGGAGTTTCCCTCCGGGTTTGAGGGTGCGGGCGAGCGCATTCATGAACGGCTCGTTGAACAGCCGGTTGTGATGGTGTTTCCCTTTGGGCCACGGGTCAGGGTAGAAAATATAACAGGTGTCCACGCTCGAAGGCGGGAGCAGGTAGGTGACGGCGTAATAGCCGTCCACCCGGAAAAGCCGGATGTTGGAGAGACTTTTTCGGAGCGCCTTTTTATCGATTTTCCGGATGCGGTTGAGCATGCGGTCGATTCCCAGAAAGTTGATTTCGGGGAATTTGGCCGCGCGAGCGAGCAGGAAACGGCCCTTGCCGCAGCCGAGATCAATTTCGAACGGACGCTCCGGATGCTCAAAGAAAGAGCGGAAATCAACCGGCTCAAGCCACTGATCGGGACGTATGCTCAGACTATCCATCTTTTTTCGTGTTTTTTCGTTCTGATTTGTGTTTGATTTTGAACTTAGTTTTTAAGGAAGAACCCATGGCGGAAGCAACTCATATCGATGTTTCTTATGTCGCGCATCTGGCGCGGATTCACCTCACGGAGGAGGAGACCGCGCTGTTTCAGGGGCAGCTCAATCAGGTGCTCGAATATGTCGAGCAGCTTAAGGAACTCGACGTAACCGGTGTCGAACCGACGGCGCACGCGATGTCGCTGGTCAATGTGCTGCGCGCCGATGAACCCGCGCCGGGCCTCGATCACGATACGGTAGTGGACAATTTTCCCGCTGTGCGCGACGGACAGGTCGTCGTGCCCAAAATCATAGATCAATCGTAATGCTCAACACTAAAACCATTGCTGAACTGAGTGCGATGCTCGCCGCCGGCGAGTGTACGTCTGTGGATATTGTCAGCGATGTACTGGCGGCGATCAATGCGCGCGACGGCAAAATCGGCGCGTATCTGACCCTTGACCGCGACGATGCGCTTGCGCAGGCGAAAGCCGCCGACGCAGCGCGCGCGACGGGTACAACCGGCGCGCTGCTCGGCATACCGGTGGCCATCAAAGACCTGCTTAACGTGAAGGGTCAGCCCTGCACATGCGGTTCAAAAATTCTTGAGGGCTACAGTGCGCCGTACGATGCGACGGCCGTCGCCAAACTGCGCGAGACAGGTGCGGTGCTGCTGGGCCGCGTCAATATGGATGAGTTCGCGATGGGTTCAAGCACCGAAAACTCGGGGCTGGGCAAAACAGTCAATCCGTGGGATGCGGAGCGCGTACCGGGCGGCTCCTCCGGCGGCTCGGCCGCCTGTGTGGCTGCTGATGAAGCAGTCGCCGCGCTCGGCTCCGATACCGGCGGCTCAATCCGCCAGCCCGCCGCGTTTTGCGGGTGTGTCGGCCTTAAACCGACCTACGGGCGCGTTTCGCGCTATGGCCTGACCGCGTTTGCGTCGTCGCTCGATCAGATCGGCCCGCTCGCCAAAACGGTGAAAGATGCCGCGCTGCTGCTGGGCGTTGTTTCGGGGCACGATCCGGCGGATTCCACTTCGATTGATGTGCCGGTGCCGGATTACGCCGCTGCACTGACGGATGACCTCAAGGGCATGAAGCTCGGATTGCCCAAAGAGTATTTTGTGGAAGGGATGGATCCCGAAGTCGAAGCCGCAGTGCGCGCGGCGGTCAAAAAGTGCGAAGAACTCGGCGCGGAGATCGTGGACGTCAGTTTGCCGAACGCGAAATATGCGATTGCGGTTTACTACATCATTGCAACGGCGGAAGCGTCGGCAAACCTCGCGCGGTTCGACGGCATCCGCTACGGCCTGCGCGAGGATGGCGCCGACCCGATTGAACTCTACGGCAAAACGCGCGCGGCCGGTTTCGGGCCGGAGGTGAAGCGGCGTATCATTCTCGGCACATACGTACTTTCGAGCGGCTATTACGATGCCTACTACCTCCGCGCGCAGAAAGTCCGCACCCTGATCCGCAACGATTTTATCGAAGCATTCAAGCAGTGCGACGCAATTCTCGCGCCGGTCACGCCGACCCCGGCGTATAAAATCGGCGAAAAGACCGGTGATCCGCTCAAGATGTATCTCGACGATATTCTCACCACACCGGTCAACCTTGCTGGCAACTGTGCCTTGAGTGTGCCTTGCGGATTTTCAAGTGACGGCCTGCCCATCGGCCTGCAGATCATCGGTGACTCCTTTAAAGAGGCGAACATCCTCAAAGTCGGTCATGCCTACGAGCAGGCGACGGATTGGCATAAACAGAAACCGGCATTTTAGAAAAGATAACCACAGAGGGTACAGAGACACTGAGAAGAGAGTTTTTAAATAGCGCATTTCTCTGAGCCTCTGTGACTTCTGTGGTAAGAAGTTGAATTATGAAGTACGAAGCTTGTATCGGGCTCGAAACCCATGTGATGCAGAAGACGCAGACAAAAATGTTCTGCGGCTGCAAACATGAATACGGAGCGAAACCGAACACCAATGTGTGTCCGGTCTGTCTCGGCTATCCGGGTGCACTTCCAGTGATGAACGCGCGCGCCATTGAACTCTGCTGCAAGGCGGGGCTGCTGCTCGGATGCGGGATCAATCCGCGCTCTAAGTGGGACCGCAAAAACTATTTTTATCCCGACATGGCCAAAAACTATCAGATCACCCAGGCCGACGAGCCGCTTTGTCTCGGCGGGCAGCTCACCACCGAGGTTGCCGGGGAAACGAAGACCTTCACGATTGAGCGTATTCATCAGGAAGAGAATGCCGCCAAGAATACGCACATTTCCGGCGCGAGCCTCGTTGATTACAACCGCGCCGGTACCGCGCTGATGGAAATTGTCTCCAATCCCTGCATGCACTCTTCGTCCGACGCGCTCGCCTATATGACCGCGCTTAAGCAGATCATGGAATACGGCGGCATCTCCGATTGCGACCTCGAAAAAGGGCACATGCGTTCCGATGTCAACGTCAGCGTCCGCCCAGTCGGGCAGAAGGAACTCGGTGCGAAGGTCGAAATCAAAAACATGAACTCGTTCGGCTTTATCGTCGAAGCGATTGAGTATGAGATTGATCGCCAGATCGGCGTAATCGAAAACGGAGGAACGATTGATCAGGAAACCCGCGGCTACGACACGGATCGCGGTGAAACCTTTTCCCAGCGCACCAAAGAGGACGCGCACGACTACCGCTACTTCCCTGAGCCCGACCTGCTGCCGGTTGAAATCTCTGCTGAACAGATTGAGCAGTGGCGAAGCGAACTGCCCGAACTGCCAGCCCAGCGTCGCGCGCGCTATGTCAGTGAACTCGGCCTGCCGGAATACGATGCGGGCGTGCTCACCGCCGAAAAAGCGGTTTCCGAGTTCTTCGATGAGACCTGTCAGAAGACGAAGCAGTACAAGCTCGTTTCCAATTACCTGATGGGCAAAGTGGCCAGCCTTGTCACCGAAAAGGAAATCAGCATTGCTGACAGTGAACTAACGGCGGAAACGCTTGCACAGGTGGCTGAACTGGTCGCGGGCGGAACGATCAGTTCCAGCGCCGCCAACGAACTGATCGAAGTGCTCTTTACCGAAGGCGGCGATCCGAAGGCGATTGTCGAAGAAAAGGGCATGGCGCAGGTCAGCGACGACAGTGCGCTTGAAATCTGGGCCGACGAAGCCATCGCGGGTAATCCCAAAGCCGTTGAGGCGTACAAAGCGGGCAACGCCGCCTCCATCAACGCTCTCATGGGCTGTGTCATGAAGGCCAGCCGAGGCAAAGCCAATCCCCCCGCCGTAATTGCTCTTCTCAAAAAAAAGTTGGGTGCGTAAGAGAATCTCTCGCCAAGCCGCAAAGTCGCGAAGGTAGGGCCCGCTCGCCGAGCGGGCCGTTTTTGTGGAAGAATAATTTTCCAAACAGTGGAAAATTATCCATGACACATCATCGCATATATGCGATATTTCCTCTGTGAAGAAAAAGAGCTACATGAAAAAAATGAGTGCGGCGCAGGCGAAGCAGGCGGCAACGATCCGCAAGAAGCCCTGCTACAGACGGGTCTCCGAAGAGTTTGATATTGAGTATCAGATTGCCCGTGATTTGCAGTCTGTCCGTAAACGTAATCATTTGACACAATCCCAACTGGCCGAGCGGATGGGAACTACGCAGAGCGTTGTTTCCCGGGTTGAACGGGGCAGTAATGTTTCCATTGAGACCATCGCCCGTTATGCCTCGGCTTGTGGTGCTCAGCTTAAAGTGAAGATTGCGTGAGCCAGAGGTGAACGAAGAAACCACAGAGCGGATCGGGGTGTTTGGCGGGTCGTTTGATCCGGTGCATATGGGCCACCTTACGGTGGCGCAGGATGCGGTGGAGCAGTTGGAACTCGACCGGCTGATTTTTGTGCCCGCCGCTGTTCCGCCGCATAAACAGGATCATACGCTGGCGGACGGCGAACACCGCCTCGCTATGCTTCAGCTGGCCGCGGAGGACAATCCGGCCTTTGAGGTTTCAGATATGGAGCTCCGGCGCGGCGGCGTTTCCTATACGTTTGAAACCATGCAGCAGGTTCAGGCGGAGCATCCCGGTGCGGAGCTGTTCTTTATCATAGGCCTCGACTCGCTGAGCGAGCTGCATCTCTGGCGAAATATTGATGAACTGCTCACGCAGTACACGGTGGTTCCGTTTGCGCGCGGCGGCGAAGACCCGCAAAGTGCGGCGGGAAAAGCAGCGCTTTCCGGGGGGCCTGTCACGCCGGAGTCCTTTGGCGAAGGCGGATGGACGGAAAAGCTGATGGAGCGGCTCATCCGGATTCACGAAATTGAAATTTCCGCTTCTGAAATCCGGATGCGGCTCGCCGAGGGTTTAAGCATCCGTTATCTTGTGCCGCCCGAAGTCGAAATGTACATTTTCGAACACCATCTCTACGGATGAAAGAGAGGGTGGCAAAATCATTTTCAACTTCGAATTGAGAGGGTTGGGCTGGTTTTTGAAAAATGATTTTGCCCTTAATGATTTTGCCAAACGTCTTGTTCCTGACTACTCTGTCTGAACATTTTTTGGAGAGTAGAACAATATGAGTGAACGACTGCCGGAAGTCCTGACCAAGTCCGTTGAATTTTTAGACGACAGAAAAGCGAAAAACATTGCGGTGCTCGATCTGCGCGAAGTGGCGAATATCGCCGAATACTTTGTGGTGGCCACCGCTGCCAATACACCGCATCTCAAGGCGTTGAGCGATGGTCTCCAGCGGCTGTTCAAAAACGAGCAGTATGAAGGTTTCCGTGCGGCGGGCATGCCGGACAGCGGCTGGGCCATCGTCGATTACGGCGGCGTCATGGTGCACGTTTTCAGTTTTGAAATGCGTAATATGTATGATCTCGAAAAACTGTGGAAAGATGCGAAGAGGATCACTGTATGAAGTCATACCGCAAAGAGCTTTGGTTTAAGGTGCCGAAGCGGCGCGCGTTCATCAACATCACGCCCGATGTGAACGAGTGCCTTCGCGAAAGCGGCATTAAAGAGGGGCTCTGCCTCGTCAATGCGATGCATATCACCGCCAGCGTGTTCATCAACGACGACGAGGGCGGGCTTCATCAGGACTTTGAAAAATGGCTCGAAAAACTGGCCCCCGAAAAGCCGCACAGTCAGTACTCCCACAACGGGTTTGAAGATAATGCCGACGCTCACCTCAAACGCCAGATCATGGGCCGCGAAGTCGTTTGCGCCATTACCGGCGGCAAACTCGACTTCGGTCCGTGGGAGCAGATCTTCTACGGCGAATTCGACGGCAAACGCGACAAACGCCTTCTCGTCAAAATCATCGGCGAATAAATTCGCCGATAGCGAATTTATTATGAACCACATTGCCAAAGTTGCTGTTGACCTCTCGCTGGACCGGGAGTTTGACTATCTGATCCCCGAACCGCTCCGGGCGGTTGTTGAAATCGGCTCGCGGGTAGAAGTGCCGTTCGGGCCGCGCACCATCACCGGGTTTGTGATCGGACTGAGCGATCAGTCGGCGGTTTCGGGCCTTAAAGCGATCGGCAAGGTGCTGGGTGAAAAATCCCTGATCACCGAGCCGGTGATGGAGCTGGCGCACTGGATGTCGGCCTATTACCTCGCTCCCTTCGAGACCTGCGTGCGTGCCGTGCTGCCCGCAGTCGTTCGCCGCAAAGCTCGCGGTGAAAAGAAACAGCTGGTGGTTTCGTTGGTTAATAATGTGGCAGCGGCATCCCTGCCGCTGGATACAGAGGCTGGAAGCCTCTGCCACACGGAGAAAGCCGTTTCTACGATTAACTATTTTGATCCAAAAGAACCGATTGCTGACCTAAAAGGAACCCTCCCTCACTGGCGTCAGGACGGCGCAACCTATTTCATAACATTCCGTTTGGCGGACTCTTTGCCGCAGGAAAAACTGAATCAATGGAAACAGGAAAAAGTTTTGTGGCTGAAAGAACACCCTGAACCGCATGATGAAGCAACCCGGCACGAATACTATCAGCTGTTTCCCGACCGCTTGCAAAACTGGATGGATGCCGGATATGGCAGTTGCCGGCTCGCCGGAGGCGAAGAAAAAAAACGGGTCGAAAATGCCTTAAAGAAATTTGATGGGGAACGCTACCGGCTTCATGAGTTTGTTGTGATGCCCAATCATGTGCATGTCTTGGTTTCGCCGCTGGCAGACAACCTTCTGTCAGATATTCTACATAGTTGGAAATCCTATACCGCAAATGAACTGAATCGTTTGAGCGGAACGAAAGGTTCTGCCGTTTGGCAGAAGGAATCGTTCGATCATATCGTGCGAAACGAGCGACAGATGACCCAGATTCGCAAATACATTCAAGACAATCCGAAACAGAGTGGAAGAGGCTTCCAGCCTCTTTCTCAAGCGGCAGGGATGCCGCTTCCACCTTTGTCTCCAAAACAGCAGGCCGTTATCCAAATTCTGGAAAGAGAGGGCCCGATGCTCCTGTCCGAATTAATCGCTGCAGCAGAAGTGACGGCTTCGCCGGTGAAAACGCTGGAGAAGAAGGGGCTGGTGACGATTTCGAGCGAATCGGTCTATCGCGACCCTCACGAAGGTATCGAGTTGCTCAAAACCGAGCCGCTTAACCTGATGTCGCAACAGTCGGACGCGCTTAAACAGATTATTGAGGCAATGGATGAGCCGGAGCCGCCGGTCGTTTTGCTTCACGGCGTGACCGGCTCGGGCAAGACGGAGGTGTATTTACAGGCGATTGCCCGCGCATTGGAGCAGGGGCAGGCCGCCATTGTGCTGGTGCCGGAAATCGCGCTGACGCCTCAAACCGTCGACCGCTTCCGCGCGCGCTTTGCAGACGGTCCGGAACGGGTGGCGGTGCTGCACAGCTCGCTTTCGGATGGCGAACGTTACGACGAATGGCACCGCATCCGCTCGGGCGAGGCACAGATTGTGATTGGCGCTCGCTCGGCGCTGTTTGCGCCCGTGCACAACCTCGGCCTGATCGTGGTGGACGAGGAGCACGAGCCGACCTACAAGCAGGACGAGACGCCGCGTTACAGCGCGCGCGACACCGCCGTAATGCGCGGCCGCATGGAAAAGTGTGCGGTGGTGCTCGGCTCGGCAACCCCCGCGCTCGAATCCTACGCCAATGCCAAGAGCGGCAAGTATCGCTATGCCGATCTGCCGCTGCGCGTGGATGACCGCCGTATGCCCGCGATTCAGATTGTGGATATGCGTATCGAAGCGCAGCGCGAAGGCAGGCCGCACCTCTTTTCGCGCGAGCTGATCGAAGCCATCCGCACGCGGCTCGACCGCGCGGAGCAGACGATGATTTTTCTGAACCGCCGCGGCTTTTCCGCGTCGCTGATCTGCCCTGACTGCGGCTATGTGGCCGAATGCGAACACTGCAGCGTCGGCATGACCTATCATAAGGCGCGGGCACGGCTGGTCTGCCATATGTGCGGCGGCGAAAAGCCGGTTCCGCCGCGCTGCCCGGAATGCAAATCCGACCTGTTTAAATATGCGGGCGCGGGGACGGAAAAAATTGAGGAGGTCATGACCAAGCTGTTCCCGAAGGCGCGGATTGAGCGGATGGATTCGGACAGCATGCGGCGCAAGAATGCGCACCGCGATCTGCTCGGTAAATTCCGGGTCGGTAAAATTGATATTCTTGTCGGCACACAGATGATTGCCAAAGGACTTGATTTTCCGAATGTGACGCTGGTCGGCGTGGTGAATCCCGACCACGCGCTGCATATGGCTGATTTTCGCGCGGGAGAGCGGGTATTCCAGCTTTTGACGCAGGTGGCGGGGCGCGCGGGGCGCGGCGAGGCGGAAGGCGAGGTGATTGTGCAGACCTATACGCCGCACCATCCGGCGGTTCAGGCGGCGCGGCGTATGGATTTTGAAGGCTTTTGCGATCAGGAGCTGACGTTCCGCAAAGAGCTGGGCTATCCGCCCTGCGCGCATCTGACCTGCATTACACTGCGCGGAAAAAACGAGGCCGAGGTGGAGAAAGCGGGCGAAATGCTCTCTCGGTGTTTGGAGAAATGCGCGGCAGGCCAGGCGATGCTTTCGCCCGCAATGCCCGCACCGATTGCCCGCATTCGCGGTGAATACCGCTGGCAGATTCTGCTGCGTGCCGCGCGTACACGCACGATGAACGAAGCCGTTCGCGCGGCATTCGGCGAAATGAAGTGGCCGAAAACGGTAAAAGTAACGGTAGACGTTGACGCGACTTCGTTGTTGTAATTTTCTTTGGAGTGCGCAGGCTTGCCTGCGCTTTGTTGAGCGGGGCTTGCCCCGCGTTTTAAAAGAGACCGAAGCAAGCTTCGGCTAACAAAGCGGTGGCACGCGACTTCAGGAGCGAGGCCCCGAAAGTTCGGGGCAATGACCGAAGGGAATGGCAACCCACCGCAGTCCAAATGTTTGAAAGGAGACTCTCATGGCGGTTAAAACAGTATCAGTGGAAACAAAGCTGGGTGAAAAATTCAAAATTGAAAGCAACGTGCGCGGGCATAACAAGGTGATCGACCAGCCCATTGCGATGGGCGGACACGATGAGGGGCCGACGCCGCTCGAATATCTTTTTCTGGCGCTGGCGGGCTGTATCGGTTCGATCGGCCGGATCGTGGCGATGCAGAAAAAGCTCACCGTGCACGGCATGGATATTAAGGTCGAAGGCGACATCAATACCGACGGCCTGCTCGGCAAGGAGAGCCCCGACCCCGTCGGGTTTAAGGAAATCCGTATATCGGTGGAAGTTGACGCCGACATGAGCATCGAAGAAAAGGAGGCCTTCGTTCACGAAGTGGATGCGCGGTGTCCGGTTTCCTGGAACCTGCTAAACGCCAGCAAGGTGACGGTTGCTGTGCTGTAAAAACGTAGATGAGGCTTCCAGCCTCATTCAGCATAGCGAACAAGGATCTCCTCCGCACACAAACTTGAACGTACTCGCGAAAGGTGGTGGAGCTTTTTTCACCGGTTGCTCAAGCGAACGAGGCTGGAAGCCTCATCTACGTCATGGATACGTCTGATCGTGCGAACCGACCCTTACAGCACCTGTCCCAGCACGGTCAACAGCGTTCTTAGAGCGATTTGAAACTACGCCTGGCGGCGTAGGCGGGCGGGGAGGATTTTGAGCTGCTCGCGGTATTTGGCGACGGTGCGGCGGGCGATGACGATGCCCTGTTTGCTCAGCTCCCCGGCGACGCGCTGATCGGAGAGCGGGCGGCGCTTGCTTTCGGTGCGGACGATAGCCGCGAGTGCGCTTTTGATGACGGCATTGGACAGGACGCGTCCGTCAGCCTGGGCGACGCCCGTGGTGAAGAAATATTTGAACTCAAAAGTGCCCTGCGGGGTGGCCATGAATTTTCCGTTGCAGGCGCGGCTGACGGTGGTTTCGTGGACTTCGAGAATATCGGCGACCTGTTTCATGGTGAGCGGTTTGAGGCCGGAGACGCCTTCTTCGAGAAAATCCTCCTGCACGCGGACAATCTCACAGGCGATGCGGTAAATGGTGTTCTGCCGCTGATCAATGCTGCGGATGAAAAATTTGCTTTTGGCGATTTTTTCACGGATGTATTTCCTTGTTTCAGCGGCAGTCGTTTTGTCTTTGAGCAGGGTGAGATATTTTTTGCTGATGAAGAGGCGCGGGTAGGGGCTGCGGTTCTGACTGACGGTCCAGACACCGTCTCTTTTTTCCACGGTAATCTCGGGAATGATGTATTCGGTTTGTTCGCCGGTGAAGTTGCGACCGGGTTTAGGGTCGAGGTCGGCGATAACCTCGGAGAGCTCTTTGATTTTTTCGAGAGGAAGGCGCATGGAGCGGGCGATCTGCTCGTATTGATGGGCGCCGAGTTTGTCGAGGTGATCGCGTACGAGGACGGCTTCGAGGGATTCGCCTTTCCCCTGATGGCGGAGTTGGAGCAATAGGCATTCCTGAAGTGACCGCGCACCGACGCCGGCGGGGTCGAGGCCCTGAATAACGCCGATGATGCGCTCAAAAAGCTCCTCAGGGAATTCAGGGGTGACGCCGATGATACCGTCGAGATCGAGCTGGAGATAACCATCATCATCAATGCTGCCGATGAGGACGTCGGCGATGCCGCGTTCGCGGGCATCGAGCCCGGCCATGGAAAGCTGATCAAGCAGGTGCTCCTGCAGGGTTTCATCACTGGAAATGGAGTCCACCATAAACTGGTAGCGTTCATCATCAGCCTGTGAGCGGACTTCGCGGTTGCGGCGGAAATCTTCGTCCCATTCGGCGAGCTCGGTGAGTTCCTCGATTTCGCGCTTTTCGCGCAGTTCGTCTCGCGCGGCCTCGTCAAAATCCGTGGTTTCCTCCACTTCAGGGGCTTCGCGCTCAAGCGTCGGATTCTGCTCTACCTCCTGCTGAACCATGATCTGGAGATCCAGGATCGGAAGCTGGAGAATTTTGAGAGACTGGAGCATTTGCGGGGTGAGCGTCTGCTCCATCCGCTGCTCCTGAGTTTGTCCTAGATACTGTTCTGCCATTTGGATTTACAAATTAGGGTTCATGTCTGACAATCGGCGGTCAACTTCTAACACATAACAGAGCAGATTTAACATTCAATTTTAACGGTTTATCTATGACCCTGAAACTTTGCGTATTAGCCAGCGGCAGTTCAGGAAACTGCACATTTATCGGCACGGAAAGCACCCGCATCCTGATTGATGCGGGCCTTTCGGCGCGCCGCACGACCGAGCGGCTGGCAGCCATCGGCGAGCGCATTGAGCAGATTGACGCCATTTGCGTGAGTCATGAGCACGGCGACCATATCGCGGGCATTCGCGTGTTGCAGAAAAACCACGATATTCCCGTTTATGCCAATGCCGGAACACTCGGCGGCATTCTGCGTGACCGCCGGTGCAGTGACATTACCTGTTGCCAGTTTACCACCGGAGCGCCGTTTTCCATCGGTGAGCTGAAGATCGAACCGTTCTCCGTGCCGCACGATGCGTATGAGCCGGTCGGCTTTGTGATCCATGCCGCCAGCCGTTCAGTCGGCGTGGCGACTGATGTCGGGATGGTGACGAATCTGCTTCGCGAAAAGCTGCGGACCTGCCACGCGGTGGTGGTCGAGGCGAATCACGACGAGACCCTGCTGCGCGAAGCCAATCGTCCGTGGAGCCTGAAACAGCGGATCAGCGGGCGGCAGGGGCATCTTTCCAACGCGTCGGCGGCTGGGCTGATTGCCGAAATCGCAGGCGAGGGACTGGAACATCTTTTTCTTGCACACCTTAGCGCGGACTGTAACAGTCCGCACCACGCCCGTCGGACAATGGAAACGGCGCTGGCGGCGGCGGGACATCGGCATGTGACGGTGCGCCTGACCGGTGCGGACGAAGTCAGTGAAATCGTCTTGCTGGCGGAATAAAGGATTTTTATGGCACGCAAACCGAACGAACGGCTTGAACAGCAGGTGCTGGGTCTGATTACAGGAAAGACGCGCGGCAAGCGGGCCGGCTTTTTTCGCGGGATATTACGGATGCTTTCCTGGGTTTTCGGCGCGCTGGTGCAACTCCGTCTGGATCTGTACAAGCACCGGATTATCCGTCCAAGCACGCTCGGCTGTCAGGTCATCAGTGTAGGCAACCTCACGGTGGGTGGAACGGGCAAGACCCCGGTGGTGGAAACCTTTTCTCGAGCCCTACAGCAGAAGGGGCGCAAAGTGGCCATTCTGAGCCGCGGATACAAGAGCCGCAAAACGCCGTTTTTGGAGCGGTTGCTCAAAAAAGAGGCGCAGCTTCCGCGGGTGGTCTCCAATGGAACCCTGCTGCTGCTCAATTCCGAGATGGCCGGGGATGAGCCGTACATGCTGGCCTCCAATCTGCCGGAGGTGGCCGTGCTGGTGGACAAAGACCGTGTCAAATCCGGAAAATACGCCATTCGTGAGCTGGGTTGCGATACGCTGGTGCTCGACGACGGCTTTCAGTACCTTTCCCTGCAACACCGGCTCGACATCGTACTGGTGGATGCCACCAAACCCTTCGGCTACGGAAAAGTGCTGCCGCGCGGACTGCTGCGCGAACCGATGCGCAACCTCAAGCGCGCGGGCTTCATTTTCATCACCAAATGCCCTCCGGAAGGCGCACCGGAGCTTAAAGAAAAACTGCGCGAACTCAATCCACACGCGGAAATTTCCGAATGCCGCCACAGCTCCAAATATCTGCAAAACGTTTACACCCGCGAGCGCAAAGAGCTCGACTTTCTGCGCGGACGAAAGGTTGCGGCGATTTCGGGGATTGCGGTGCCGGAGAGTTTTGAAGGGGGACTCCAGCGGCTGGGCGCGGAGATTGTTTACCGCGCGCGCTATGCTGACCACCATCGCTACACGCAGCAGGAGATTATTGAAATCATCAACCGCAGCGCCGCGGCCGGGGCCGAGGTGATTCTGACGACCGAAAAAGACGCCGTGCGTTTTCCGTTCACTGAACGGCGCGACCGTCCGGTGTTTTTCCTGCGCGTGGAGATTGAGATGCTTTCCGGCGGCGAAGCGTTCAACGACTGGATTGACCGTATTTGCTTCAAATGAACCCGGCGCGGCAAAGCCGCGACCAGAGAAGTTTTACAAAATGATGGATAACAAAATAATTTTTCAAAAGCCCAAGGTTAGGAGGCCAAAGAAAATTTCCCATGATTTTGTCGTCAATTATTTTGTCAAAATCTCCCTTCCCCAAAAAGCGTGCACAGAATTCATCACGCTGAAAGCGTGAAACAAGAAAATGACGGATAGCAGTACAACCCGGCAGAAAGCGTTTTTCTTTGATCGCGACGGCGTGATTAATGTCGATCACGGTTATGTATCAAAGATTGAGGATTTCGAGTTTACGGACGGAATTTTTCCGGTCATGCGGGCTCTGTCCAAAAAAGGCTATACACTGATTGTGGTGACCAACCAGTCGGGTATCGGGCGCGGCCTCTACACCGAAGAGGATTTGCAGCAGTTGACGGCTTGGATGGTGGAACAGTTCGCTGTAGAGGGGGTTGATATCGCCGCGGTGTACAGCTGTCCGCACGCCCCCGATGCCGGTTGCGACTGCCGCAAGCCGAAGCCGGGACTGTTTTTGCGGGCCATTCAAGAGCACGATATTGACCCGGACGTTTCCTGGATCGTGGGCGATAAAACGAGCGATATGCAGGCAGCCGCAGCGGCGGGCATTTGCAACTGCGTATTGCTTGGCGATGCGGATCCGGTGCATAGTACGCACATCATTTCTAAATTGAGTGAACTGCTGGAGCTGCCGGTATGAGAGACTTTAAATCCAAGATTCTGACGCGGGAGGCAATGAACGCGGAACGGGCACGACTCAAAGCCGACGGAAAAACGGTGGTGTTTACCAACGGTTGTTTCGATATTCTTCACCGCGGGCACATTACCTATCTGAATTTCGCACGGGCGCAGGGCGATGTGCTGGTGATCGGGATGAACTCCGATGCTTCGGTTCAACGCAATAAGGGAGAGGGCCGCCCGATCAACTGCGAAGAAGACCGCGCAGAGGTTCTGGCCTCACTCGAATGTGTTGATCATGTGGTGCTTTTTGATGAAGATGAGCCCGCTGCTCTTATCGGGGAGCTTCTGCCGGATGTGCTCGTTAAGGGCGAGGACTGGGCGCACTATGTGAGTGGCTGCGAAGCGGTGGAAGCCGCCGGCGGAAAAGTAGTGCTCGCAAAGATGGTGGAGGGGCGCTCTACCACCGGAACGATTGAAAAAGTCCTGAACGTTTACGGAGGCGGATCCGCAGACAACGAAGGAGGGGGACGTAATGCCGACCAAACAGCATGTACTTGATATTCTGAGACAGTTCCAGAGGGAGTGTGGAGACCAATACGGCATTGTCTTATTGGGGATTTTCGGTTCGCTGGCGAAAGATGCTGCGTCCGAAGAAAGCGATGTTGATGTTGTGATCCGGCTGAAAGAGCCGAATCTGTTTACGCTTTCCAGAATACGTATTGAGCTCGAAGAGCGTTTGCACCGTCACGTTGACCTGGTCAGCTATCGGGAACGCATGAATCCGTTTCTGAAAAACCGCCTGCAGCAGGAGGCTTGCTATGTCTGATCTGCCGTTGGCCCTCGAAATACTGCTGCAGACTCGTGAAGCGGCGGAGCGAATTCTGGCTCGTTTTGAGCCAGTTGGCTCAGCTTCATATTTCCTGGATTCCGAAGAGGGGTTGGAGAAGTTGGATGCAATCTGCATGCAGCTGATCGCTCTTGGGGAAAGCTTGAAGAATCTCGATAAAGTGGCGGGCCCGGAATTTCTGGAGCGCTATCCTCAGATTGACTGGAAAAGTGCAAAAGGGATGCGGGATATTATCAGTCATCACTATTTTGATCTGGACGCAGAGGCCGTGTTTGATGTTTGTAAAGTGAACATTCCGGAGATGATTCCTGTTTTAACTCAAATGATTGCTGATGTTCGTTCAGCGGAAGGAAAATAGCGCCGTGATCAAATACATCGTTACAGGGGGAGCAGGATTTATCGGCAGCAATGTGGTTCGTGAGCTGAACGCCCGCGGCGAGACAGACATTCTGATTGTTGATGAGCTCGGTGAGGACGAAAAGTGGAAAAATCTGGTCGGCCTTGCGTATGAGGATTACATCGACAAGGAAGACCTTTTCGATTACCTCGACGGGGTTGCTCTCAAAAAGGTCAAAGCGGTCTACCATCTCGGTGCCTGCAGCGCCACCACCGAGACCGATGCCGACTACCTCGCCTACAACAACTATCACTACACCCGCGCGCTGTGCGAAACCTGCCTTGATGCCGGCATCCGCTTTGTTTACGCCTCCAGCGCCGCCACCTACGGCGATGGCGAACTGGGCTATTCCGATGCGGACGAAGATACGCCGAAATACCGTCCGCTGAATATGTACGGCTATTCCAAACACATGTTCGATCTCTGGGCGCTCAAAAACGGCGCGCTTAGTGAAATTGCCGGGCTGAAATATTTTAACGTCTACGGCCCGGGCGAGGCGCATAAGGACGATATGCGTTCCGTGGTGCACAAGGCCTTTGAGCAGATCCGCGACACCGGCCGCGTGCAGCTCTTCAAATCGCACCGGACGGAATATAAAGACGGCGAACAGGTTCGTGATTTTCTCTACGTCAAGGACGCGGTGGACATGACCCTGTGGCTGGGCGACAACCCGTCGGTCAGCGGACTGTTCAACTGCGGAAGCGGCACGCCCCGAACCTGGATGGATCTGGTCACCTCGGTGTTCGATGCAATGGGCATTCCGCCGAACATTGAATTCATTGATATGCCGCAGCACCTGCAGGGCAAATACCAATACTATACCTGCGCGGTGATGGATAAAATACGCGGGCGCGGCTTTGATGCCGCGTTCCATTCGCTTGAAGACGGCATCAGGGATTATGTCGAAAATTATTTGATCAAGGCTTCGTGATGCAAAATGGAAAATAATTGTAGCCGGGGTCAGCCTTGTCCGCCGAAGCCTTGGCGAAGGCGGGAGACCCCGGCCCCGCGCTCTGCGGAGCGCGGCTACAAAAGATGACGTGATGATCTCAGTGGAAAAAATTCTGAAAAGCGCACAGAAGAACAGCATTCTGGTCGTCGGCGACGTGGTGCTGGATAGCTATGACTTTTGTTACACCGAGCAGAGCCGCCCATCACCGGAACGCCCGGACAAGCGGGTTTACACCGCGCACCGTATCGAGCGAATGCTCGGCGGTGCCGGAAACGTGGCGGCCAATCTGGCTTCGTTAAAAGTCTTCACCTCTCTGTTGTCCATCTGCGGGGATGACGGCAACGCGCTGGAAGTTCGCCGGCTGTGCGATGCCTCCGGGATCACGCACACGCTGATCGAAGATGCCTCGCGGCCTACCACGATCAAGACCCGTCTCTATATTGACGATCACTACCTGTTGCGGCGCGATGACGAACTGTTCCACAAAATCAGTTCGGAGATGTCGGCGGATATCCGCCGACAGTTCGAAAACATTCTCGATCAGGTCAACGCGGTGATCCTCAGCGATTACAACAAAGGATTTTTTACGCAGGAGAACGCGCAGGCCTTTATCGCCCTTTGCCGGGAACGGTCCATTCCCGTTGTGGTGGATCTCAAGCCGCCCAATGCCGCCTTCTTTTCCGGCGCGACCATCGCCGCTCCCAATCTGAAAGAGGCCCGGGAGATCGTCAAAGAATTTGATCCTTATCAAAAAGAGAATTCCATGCGGGCGCTTGACGCGGCGCTGAGTGCTGAAAGTGTCGTGGTGACACTCGGAGCCGAAGGTATGCTGGTGTACGACGGAAAAACCGCTACCCATGTTTCCGGATGCTCCGTGGATGCGGTGGATCCCTGCGGTTGCGGGGATACCGTACGCGCATGCCTGACCATTGGTCTGGTCTGCGGACTGAGCCTGACCGAGGCCGCTGAGTTCGCCAACCGTTCCGCGGCGCTGGCGGTGCAAAAGCTCGGAACGTCCACGCTCTCGCCGCAGGAACTGCTGGAAGGAGACTGCTCATGAAAGAACTGCTTACAAAACGGTTTCAGGAAACGGAACAGGTTTTGCGGGATACGCTGGAACAAAGCGCGGAGTCCGTTAGCCGCGCCGCCGAAATGATCATTGAGGCGTATCAAAACAAACACGGCATCTTTCTCTTCGGCAACGGCGGATCGGCAGCCGACGCCCAGCATATGGCCGGGGAACTGAATGGTCGCTTTCTGAAAGAGCGCCATCCGCTGAAAGCGCAGGCTTTAGTCGGCGATGCGGCCACGGTTACCTGCATTGCCAACGACTACAGCTACGAACAGGTTTTTGCCCGCCAGCTGCTGGCCAATGCGGAAGCCGGCGACGTAGCCTTCGGGTTTTCGACCTCTGGAAATTCCCGGAACGTGGCGGAAGCCTTCAAGGCCGCCAAAACCATCGGCGTCAAGACCATTGCCATGACGGGGCCGGGCGGCGGTGCGGTCGGTGCCGAGGCCGATGTTTTAATCGAAATACCCTCTGCGTTCACCCCGCACGTTCAGGAAGTCGGCACGGTAATCTATCACTGCCTTTGCGAACAGATTGAGCAGCGTCTCTTCGGCTGACGGCCGGTCTTCTAAAATGAAAAACGAATCCATTCTAATCATCGGCCTGAACTGGATCGGGGACGCCGTTATGAGCATGCCGGCCCTTCAGCTCTACCGGCAGGAATATCCCGATGCGGAAATCGTGCTGCTCACCAAACCGGGGCTCAAACCGCTCTGGGAAATGCACGCCGCGCCGGACACCATTCTGCTTCAGAACGGAACACGGCAAACGGTCAGAATGCTCAAGCGAAGCGTCTATAGCCATGCCTTCATTTTTCCCAACTCGTTCCGCTCGGCTTATCTGCCCTGCGCGGCGGGCGTGCCGCGGCGCATCGGTGCGGCGGGTCACGCCCGGCGATTGATGCTGACCGAGCGCATCCGCTTCGGTGGAGGACACCAGCAGTTTGAGTATATGAATATTCTCGGCGTGCAGGGTGAGCCGCCGGCTCCGCAGTTGCAGGTGCCGCACGAAGCCTTCCGCTCCCTGGAAAGAAAACTGCATCACCTTCCGAACATTGGAAGTTCCATGGCCGGCATTTTCCAGGCCCTGGAAGCGGAGCGCGCGACCGGTTCGCGGCCGGTGGTGACGCTCCTGCCCGGCGCGGCTCGCGGCCCTTCCAAGCGCTGGTCGGCGGAGCATTTTATCGCACTCGCCAAACGGCTGTGGATGGAGCTTAACGCCGTCGTGGTGCTCAGCGGCGGGCCCGATGATGCCGCCGTCTGTGCAGAAATCGCCGAAGCCGCCGGCGATGACGTGCTTAATCTGGCCGGGCAGACCACGCTGCAGGAGTGGGCCGCGCTGCTGAAAATCAGCGACAGTGTGGTTTGTAACGACAGCGGTGGAATGCATCTGGCTGCGGCGCTCGGCACGCCGGTGGCCGCAATCTACGGCCTGACCGATCCGAAAAAGACCGGGCCGTTGGGGAAAAGCATCGTGTTGCAGAAAAGCGAACTGCAGAGCCGTAACATCAAGCGCAATTCTGAAGCCGCCCGCCGCGCCCTCGAAGCTGTTACGCCCGACGAAGCCTTCGCCGCTGCCCGTGAACTTCTAGGTCTCTGAAACCGGCTGAAATGCTTGGAGAGGTGCTTCATCCGTGGTAAAAGGTCTGCTCATGAAAAAACTCAAATTTAAAGCACCGGAACTGGTGCATACATTCTACCCCTATTTCGCGATGCTCAAACCGGTGAAGCTCCCCTTTTTCGGTGCGCTGGTCTGCGGTCTGATCTACGGGGTGGCCAGTGGTTTCGGCTTTCCCTTTATGGCCTATAAGGTTCTCCCGAAAGTGTTTTCGGAGTCACCACCGGAAGGGTGGCTCTTGATCGGGGTGATTGCCCTGATGCCCGCCGCTTTTCTGATCCGGGGTATCAGCCACTTTTTCAGCGTCTATCTGGCTTCCTTTTGCGGCATTCGCGTGCTGATTCAGATTCAGAGTCGCCTCTACCGCAAACTGCAGGATCTGCCGCTCGGGTTTTTCGGGAAAATGCACATCGGCGATTTGATGGCACGGGTGGTGGGCGATGCCCATGCCGTGCAGACGGTGGTCACCAATGTTTCGACCAATATGGTCAAAGAGCCGGTCACGTTTATCGGAGCGATCGTGGCATTGATCTACATTGCCGTTCAGAAACAGGAATTTGTATTCATCCTCTTTGCGCTGGCAATTGTTCCGCTGTGCGTATTGCCGATCCGTTATCTGGGCCGCCGGCTCCTGCGACGTGCCAAAAAACTGCGGGCCGGTGCGGGGGATCTTTCTACGGCGCTGAATGAAAATCTCGGGGCCGTGCGTGAGGTGCGCGCGTTTAATCTGCAAGAGGTCGAAACCGTCAAATTTTCCAGTCGTATGGCGGTGATCGCGAAATTTCAGCTCAAAACCGTGAAATATTCCAAAATGCTTCCGCCGATCATCGAGTTTCTGGCGGCGGTTGGTGTTTCGGCGGCCATCCTTTATGCGGCGCGCGCCCGGCTGGGCATTGAGGATGTGATTCCGTTGCTGACCGCTCTCTACATGACCTATCAGCCGATCCGCAAGTTCGGCACCATGCATAACGAGATCAAAAAAGGTGAAGCTTCGGTGGGACGTATTGAAGAAATAATGCAAACGCCCGATACGGTTCCCGATGCGGAACATCCGGTTCCGTTCAACGCGCAGAAAACGGATATTGAGTTCGCGGATGTGACGTTCGAGTATGAGCTGGGGGTTCCGGTGCTACGCGGCGTCAGCGCACAGATCCCGGCGGGCACAGTCGTGGCGCTGGTCGGGCCCAGCGGCGCGGGCAAATCCACTTTTGTGAACCTGATTCCGCGCTTTTATGACGTAACTGGCGGGGCCATCCGGATTAGCGGAGCGGATGTGCGCGATTTCTGCAAGAACGACCTGCGCAGCCACATTTCTATTGTTTCGCAGGATACGGTACTGTTCAACGATACCATCCAAAACAACATCCGCCTTGGACGGCTCGATGCCACGGATGAAGAGGTTGAAGAGGCCGCGCAACACGCCTTCGCGCACGATTTTATTACGGCGTTTGAGGAAGGCTACGACACGCTGGTCGGCGAACGCGGCGCGCGGCTTTCCGGCGGGCAGAAGCAGCGCATCGCCATCGCCCGCGCTTTCCTGCGCAACGCGCCGGTGCTGATTCTCGACGAGGCCACCTCATCGCTCGATTCTGAGAGTGAAGAAATGGTGCAGAAGGCGCTGACCGAACTGGTGCAGGGACGCACCGTGTTCATCATTGCCCATCGCTTCAGCACCATCAAACTGGCAGACCGGATCATGATTTTTGAGGAGGGCGTTCTGCGCGCGGACGGAGCGCATGCGGATCTCTATGAGTCCGACGATCTGTACCGCAGCCTCTACGACCGTCAATTCATCGATTGAGGCGTTTTAATGCGCACACTATCCGGCAACGAATATGAGAACCTGGTGAAGCGCGTTGATGGCTGGAAAGTATGGGCCATTCCGGCGCTGCTGGATGAAGAGATTTTTAAATCTTGTTGTCTTGCTGCGGAGGACGTCTCCGGCCTTTTCGAACCCGTACACAGCTCAAAAAGCACGGCGGTTTACCGCTTCGCGTGGCAGGGCAGGGACTATTACCTCAAGCACTATCTATTTGAGAGTTGGAAAAAATATCTCAGTTTGCGTCTGAACGTGTCGCGGCTGATCCATATCGCGCAGCAGTTGAAGGCATTAGATTTCAGCACGCCGGAGATAGTCTGCATTGCCCGAAAAGGCCGCCGGATGTTCACCGTATCTGAGGCCGTGGATTCAGACTGCAGTATGAATGATCTGTATATGCGGAATGGAGCAGGGCACCTTGAAGACAGGTCCCGCGTCCGTGAAGAATTCGGGCATGAAATCGGACGGTTACACGCCGCCGGTTTTGTCCACGGTGATTTGCGCTGGGGCAACGTGCTGGTGAAAAATCTAGGTACAGAGCATCCGGAGTTTATCTATTTGGACAACGACCGCACCCGCCAGCACCGGAGGATTCCGGCGCGCGGACGCATCAAAAATCTGGTACAGGTTCATTTTGTCGAACTTTTACACAATCATCCGGCAACCCATTGGGAAGAGTTTTGGCGGGGTTACTGTTCCGCGAATCCAGTCGTCGAAGCTCGCGAGCTGTATTGGAGAAAAAGGGTTGAGCGGGCGACGGCGCGGCGGGTTCGGAGGTTTTTTAAAAAGCCGGATTGTCGCGAGCGGTTGGCTGGGCGAACGCGGAAGAAAACTATCGCATTTTGCCTGTTTAAGTATTTCCCGCACGGCGGATTGCAACACGACTTCCTGCGCATTGCGGGCGAGTGTCAGCACCGAGGATGTGCAATCCGGGTTTATACGGTGAGCTGGGAAGGGCCTGTCCCCGAAGGATTTGATGTGCGCATAGTACCGGTTCGGAAAGCGAGTAACCATGGACGCGCCAAAGCGTTTGCAGAGAAGGTGCAGACATTGCTCGGGAGCGGCCCTGTTGATTTAGTTGTCGGCTTTAACAAAATGTCGGGTCTGGACATCTATTTTGCGAGTGACTCCTGTTTTGCAGAGCGCGTCGCCGCCAGAAGCTTCTTCTACCGGTTGACGTCGCGCTGCCGAACTTACCTGAAGATGGAGCAGGCGGTTTTCGATCCGCAAGCCCGGGCGCGGATTCTCCTGATTGCACCGCAGCAGATTGATGAATTTCGGAGGCATTACCCTTCGGCAGAAACCCGTTTTACGCTTCTACCTCCAGGGCTGGATGAACATTTTCAGCCTTTGGAAAATCTGGCTGAAGCACGGCGGAATATCCGCTCTGAATTCGGGGTGGGCGAGGATGATTTTCTGCTGCTGCAGGTCGGCTCATCGTTTAAGACCAAAGGTGTGGATCGCGGCATCCAGGCGCTGGCTGCGCTGCCTGACGATCTGCGGGCGCGCTGCATTTATCTGGTGGCAGGACAGGGTAAGGCCGCTGCGTACCGGCGGTTGGCGAAAAAACTGGGAGTTAATGAGCGAGTCCGGTTTGCCGGTGTCCGACAGGATATATCGGAAGTGATGGCCGCCGCTGACTTGCTATTGCATCCGGCGCGGACGGAGGCGGCTGGGAAGACGCTGATCGAAAGCCTCGCGAGCGGTTTGCCGGTTCTCTGTTCGGGTGTCTGCGGCTATGCGCCGTATGTTCAGGAAGCCTCTGCGGGCCTGGTGCTCCCTGAGTCGTTCAATCAACAGGCGCTGAACAGTGCTTTGCTGAGCATGCTGGACGCTGACCAGATGGCGCAGTACCGGAAAAATATCAAAACGTATTGCGAACAGACTTCGTTGAGCGGGTTGACCGGACAAGCGGTCGAGTGCATCCTGAAACAGATTTCATGATTTATTTAAATCCAGATTTCCAGGCGCTTTGGAGCGGAAAGGATTCGTTTACGGAGGCTTTCCAGTTGGAGGGTGAGATTTTCCGTTCTGTCAAAAGCCGCCGCACGTTTCGCTTTGAACTGAACGGGAAAGGTTATTTTGCCAAGGTTCATCACGGAGTTGGTTGGGGAGAGATTTTTAAAAGCCTGCTGCAGTTCAAGCGCCCGGTGCTGAGCGCCCGCAATGAATACGAGGCTATTCGGAAACTGGAACAACTTGGTGTGGCGACCATGAAGGTTACGGCATTTGGCGAGAGGGGAAAGAATCCGGCAACAATTGAGTCGTTCATTATTACTGAAGAGTTGGTGAACACTGCCAGCCTTGAGGATTTCTGCCGTGACTGGAAAGACAGTCCGCCGCCCTTTGCACTCAAAAAGGCATTGATCGAATATGTAGCGTCAGCTGTCTGTACGCTGCACCGCAACGGAGTGAACCACCGCGACTGTTATATCTGCCACTTTCTGCTGGATACATCCCGAGACTGGAAAAACGGAATCCACGCGCCGTTGATTGATCTGCACCGGGCGCAGCTTCGGAAAAAGACACCGCGCCGCTGGGTGGTCAAAGATGTGGCGGGTTTATATTTTTCAGCAATGGATAACGGGCTGACACAGCGCGACCACTTCCGGTTCATGGAAATCTACAGCGGTAAGCCGCTGCGCGAAACCTTACAAAAAGATACTCCCTTTTGGCGGACGGTTGAAAAAACCGCGCGGCGGCTGTATGCCAAAGAGCAGAGGAAACCCAAAGGGTAGCCGGGAGATTGTAGAACGTTGGAAGTGGAATGTTGTGTAGATGAAAAATTTAGTCCAAACAGTTCGTCCAGAAGACCGGAAATTTGTTCAGGCCGTCGCCGGAACGGTTTTTGAAGCCTATGACGGTAAAGGAATTAAATGGGTACATCCGGCCGGTTCCAATGTTTGGAAAATCAACAGCGGTCAACGGGCCGGAGTGGTTGGTGTTGAGGTTGACGGTCGGCGATGCTGCGCGAAACTTTTTTATGACCGCCGAATTCAGGCGTGTGTTCGTAATGCACTGGGTTTTTCAAAAGCGAAGCGAGCTTTTAATAATGCCTGCAGGCTGAAAACTCTTGGGGTTGGTTGCCCCGAAATGATCGGTCTGGCACGGCTGGGAATATTTGGCCCGTTTATTCTGGTTGCGGAGTTATGTGATGATGCCGTGCGAGTGGACCATTATATTCACAGGAAAGAAATCTCTACAGAGGGGGTAATCAATTTTGCCTCTTTTGTCCGGTGGATGCATGAGCGGGGTGTTTCGCACATCGATTTTTCACTACGTAATATATTAATGCGAAGCCGGGCCGGTCAGATGGAATTTCTACTGTTGGATTATGAAGATGTGCGCTTCAGCCGGAATATCTCACGTCGAACGCGGATTGGTAACCTGCACCATATGAATGAACGGGCCTTGAAAATTATACCGCTGAAATGGAGGCTGTTTTTTTTGAGAGAGTATTTGCAGGGCGAGTCGGTGCGTGAATGGGTGGATGAATTGAATGGAATGATTTTGAGGCATCCTTCAAAGTATACAGATTAAAAACAGGTGATTAATGGTTCCGCCTATTAAAAATCTTGGAGCGTTTTAAAAGATGACCATGAAAAGAGTTTTGGTAACAGGTGCTGATGGATTTATTGGATCTCATCTGACGGAAATGCTGGTGGGGGAAGGTTGCGAGGTTCGGGCGCTTTCACAATATAATTCCTTTAATTACTGGGGCTGGCTGGAGAATGTGAACTGCCGCGAGGATATTGAAGTTGTCTGCGGCGATGTGCGCGATCCGCATTTCTGCCGGGAAATCACCAAGGATATTGATGTGGTATTCCATTTGGCGGCGCTGATTGCCATTCCGTATTCCTATGTGGCTCCGGACAGCTATGTGGATACGAACATCAAAGGAACGGTTAATATTTGCAAGGCGGCGCTGGATAACGGATGTTCGCGGGTCATCCACACCTCAACCAGTGAGGTTTACGGAACGGCTCAGTATGTTCCGATTGATGAGAAACATCCACTCCAGCCGCAGTCGCCTTACAGCGCGAGCAAGATCGGGGCGGATTCGATGGCGATGAGCTTTTTTAACGCGTTTAACCTGCCGTTGACCATTGCTCGCCCGTTCAACACCTACGGGCCGAGGCAATCCACCCGGGCGGTTATTCCGACCATCATCACCCAGATCGCCAACGGCTCAAAGCAGATCAAGCTGGGTGATGTGTCGCCGACCCGCGATTTTAACTATGTGCTGGATACCTGTCGCGGGTTTATTGCACTGGCCGGATGCGAGCAGGCGATTGGAGAGACGGTCAACATCGGTTCGAATTTCGAAATTTCGATCGGCGATACACTCAATAAAGTCAAAGAGCTGATGAACAGCGATGTGGAATTCATTACCGACGAACAGCGGTTACGCCCGGAAAAATCCGAAGTATTCCGGCTTTGGTGCGACAATTCAAAACTTCGAAAGCTGACCGGATTTGAACCGGAATATTCCATTGATCAGGGGCTTCAAGCCACCGTTGACTGGTTTGTGAAACCTGAGAATCTGACCCGCTACAAAGCAGATATTTATAATGTTTGATGATTTCATAACCTTTGTTCGGCAGTGGTACGGGACGGATGATGCCATTTCGCTCCATGAGCCCCGTTTTACAGGGCGTGAGCGCGAATATGTGCTGGACGCAATCGATTCCACTTTTGTCTCAAGTGTGGGCGCGTATGTGGATCGTTTTGAACAGGAACTGGCAGCCTATCTGGGTGCGCGCCGTGCGGTGGCTGTAGTTAACGGAACCAGCGCCCTTCAGGTGGCGCTTCAGTTGGCGGGCGTCGAATCCGGCGATGAGGTGCTCATGCAGCCGCTGACCTTTATTGCGACAGCCAATGCGGTGGTCTATAACGGCGCACATCCGGTTTTTCTGGATGTGGAGCGGGAGACCCTGGGGCTGAATCCAGATGCAGTCGGAGCATTTCTTGAGAAGCATGCCGAAAAGCGTAAAGGCGGAGTTTTTAATCGAACAACCGGACGCAGGATCGCTGCTGTTTTGCCCATGCATACTTTCGGGCATCCCTGCCGGATGGATGAACTTGTTGAGATCGGCAATGAATACGGCATTTCGGTTATCGAAGATGCCGCCGAAGCGCTGGGTAGTCAGTACAAAGGACATCATACAGGAACGCTCGGGACGATGGGCGTACTCAGCTTCAACGGAAATAAAATCATGACCAGCGGCGGCGGCGGGGCAATCGTTACCAACGATGAAAAACTGGCTGACCGGGCCAAGCATCTGACCACTACGGCAAAAATTCCGCATCGCTGGGAATTTGCACACGATGAGGTTGGCTACAATTTCAGGATGCCCAATCTGAATGCAGCGTTGGCCTGTGCGCAGCTGGAAAAGGTGCCGGATTTTCTTCAGGAAAAACGATCATTGGCGGCAGCCTATAAATCTTTTTTTGACGCAGTTGACTGGGCGGATTTTGTTGAAGAACCCGCTGGCTGCAACAGTAATTACTGGCTGAACGCCGTGGTGCTACGCGATTCGGCCCTGCGGGACGAGCTGCTAGCGAAAACCAATGATGCCGGAGTGTTGACCCGTCCGGCATGGCGGCTGATGCATCAGCTGGATATGTTTCGTGATGCTTTTTGCGGACCGCTCGAAAATGCAGAATGGCTGGCGGAGCGGATTATTAACATGCCGAGTAGCGTTAAGCTAGGGGGTAGTACTGATGAAAAATAAACGTAAAATCTGCGTTGTCACCGGGAGTCGTGCAGATTATGGCCTTTTATATTGGCTAATGCAGGATATTAAGGCCAGCAGCCAGTTTGAATTGCAGCTTGTTGTAACTGGGATGCACCTGTCGCCTGAATTTGGTTCAACAGTCAATGTCATAGAAGCAGATGGATTTAAAGTAGATGCTCGTGTCGAGAGTCTATTGTCCAGCGACACCTCTGTTGCTGTAACAAAGTCTGTTGGACTTGGCGTGATAGGTTTTGCTGATGTTTGCGAGAGATTGCGCCCTGACTTGATGCTAGTGCTTGGAGACCGCTTCGAGATTTTCGCAGCAGCGCAAGCTGCATTATTCGCACGGTTGCCGACTGCACATATTGGCGGAGGGGATGTCACAGAGGGCGCTTTTGATGAGGCCGTGAGGCACAGCATTAGCAAGATGGCTAATATACATTTTGTGACCAACCGTATTTCGGCGAAGCGCTTGGAGCACATGGGTGAAAACCCAGACCAAATCTACATTGTCGGAAGTCCCGGTTTAGACCATCTGCACCGTAGCGCTGCTATGGATCGTGAAACCCTGGAGCATGAATTGGATTTCCGGTTTCGAGAAAAGAACTTCTTGATAACATTCCACCCGGTTACTCTCGATAACATGCCATCTTCCGACCAACTGGAGGAATTGTTCCAGGCGCTGGATCGGTTTGGCCAAGATGTTGGGTTGATATTTACAATGCCTAATGCGGATACAGAAGGTCGCACACTAATCCAACACATAGAGAAGTATGTAGCCAACAAAGACAATGCACGCGCCTATACATCTCTAGGGCAAAAACGTTATCTAGGCACTATGTCAGTCGCAGATGTGGTTATTGGTAATTCCTCAAGCGGCCTTTATGAAGCACCTTCTCTCCAGACGCCAACCGTCAATATCGGACTACGCCAACAAGGGCGATTGAAGGCGGCATCAGTTTTTGATTGTGCGCCCGAAAAAGAAGCGATTGTCGAAGCAATCTCGCAGGCCTTGTCGTTTGGGCATCAGTCGGTTGAGAATCCCTACCAGCAAGGTGATAGTGCAAAGTTGATTCTCAATGCGCTGGGCGCTATTGATGATTTTTCTTCGTTAACGATGAAGCAATTTTTTGATCAAAAAGGGTTTTGAGGGGAATGCTGATATGATTCAAATAAGTTTTCACAACGCAATACAGACCCAAGCTGGAGGGCTATTCCATGGCCTTTGATCAAACCTGGGAACAGATATTCAAATCACAAAGCTGGGGAAAATATCCTTCAGAAGATGTTGTTAGGTTTATAGCATCAAGATCCAAAAGTGTACCAGACTGCGGAAAGATTCGTGTATTGGATGTTGGATGCGGTGGCGGTGCCCATACTTGGTTCTTGGCGCGCGAGGGTTTTGACACCTTCGGTATTGACGGTAGCGAATCGGCAATCCGTCAGGCATTGGCGTTGCTTGACCGTGACGGTCTCAAGGCGAACTTGACTGTTGGAGACTTTACCCAACTGGATTACCCAGCGGAATTTTTTGACGTCATCATTGACTCGAGTGCAGTCCAGCATAACAGCTTCAGCAATATTCGCCTCATTCATCAGCAAATCTGGAATCTTCTCAAACCCGGCGGGTATTTCTTCGGAATCCTTATTAATACACAGACTTCGGGTTGGGAAGATGCTGAAAAGCTCGAAGAAAATACATACACGAATTTCAAGACAGGGCCGATCCAGAAAGAGTTGCTGGTGCATTTTTTTACGGAGTCCGAGGTGTGTGAAATCATGTCGGGATATGAAGCATTTAATTTGGAGAAGACGACTAGAACCGTGAGCAATGGCAGGGATCAGTATGGACACTTTGTAGTCAATGGTCGAAAACCGTTGTGAGTTGAGAAAAATGCTTCACCTTCTAAGGCAGTCTAGCAGAGAGCGGTTCTATCATGAGATGGAGGCAAGAGAGATACTCTCCTATCTACCGCAATGCGATGACTACTGCTTTGCTTCAACCGGAAGATCCCTGATCTCGCTTCTGATCAAGCAATTAGGCCTGACCGATGAAGACACATGCCTGATGCCGGCCTATGTGGCCGAAGGAGTGATACAGCCATTCATTCAAAGCGGGGTGAACGTTCAATTCTACACCGCGGACGAAAAACTCTTTGCCAAACCAGAAGCACTCGAAACACAGATCGAAAACGATCCATCCATTAAGCTGCTGGTTCTGATTCATCCGTTCGGATTTGAACAGCCAATCAAACCGATCAAAAAACGACTCTTCCATAAAAAAATTCGTATTCTCGAAGATTGCGCCCAGTCCCTGTTTTGCAAAAATGCCGAGGGAGATCTTTTGGGAGGAGAAGGAGACTTCTCCCTCTTTTCTCTCAACAAGTATCTTCCTGTGCCCGACGGAGCGATTCTTCAGAGTTATCTTCCGGCCGTCAAAGTAGCCTCTGCGGGATTTGAACCGGAAAGTGAAGAGAGAAAAGCCTCGATCCAGAATTATATGGAACATCTTCATCTGAACTTTGAGATGCTTGAGAGCGATGCCCCCTCTGAGTCACAAGAAATATTGGAGAAGACGGGCGATGCCTACGAGCGGTATTATGCCTTTATCAGCCATAATCTGAGTCTTTACCACCCGTGCCCAGAGACCCTGGGTCGATTGAAAACGATCGACTTTGAGAAAATGATGGCTCAACGGATCATAAACACCCGTTTTTTGTACGAGAATCTGAGAAACAACACCTTCCGGTTTGTTTACGAAACATGGGATGAAAACTGTATCCCAATGACTGTCCCGGTCTATGTCAATCCCGGACAGCGGAACCGGGTCATTTCAGAGTTGTTCGATCAAAATATTCTACTCTCAACATTGATTGATAAATGGGATTTTATTCCGAAGGATCAAATCGATAATTTTCCCATGGAAAAACAGTTTATTGACTCTCATCTGTTGATCCCCGTTAATGAATTTCTCTCAATCAACCAGATGGAAAAAATGGTCGAAATTTTGAATAAAATATTAACAAAGTGAATCCTTCAACCAGAAGAGGCTCCAGTGGATTTCAACACGATTATTGAAAAAGCCGAAAAAGATCTTTTTATTATCGCCGAAGCGGGTGTGAATCATAATGGAGATCTGAAAGTCGCGAAAGAGCTGGTTGATGTTGCCGCGAAGAGTGGCTGCGATGCCGTAAAATTCCAAACTTGGAAGACGGAGAAAGTCTATTGCCAAGAGCGATCCATCAAGCCGGAGTATCAAAAGAAAGCGACCGACCGGGAAGAGTCGGAGTTTGATACGATCAAAAAACTGGAACTATCCTTTGACGCTTTCAGAGAACTGAAGGAGCACTGCAACACGCAGGGAATTCTTTTCCTATCGACTCCCGACGAACAGGAGAGTGCCGACTTCCTGGTTGATGAGCTACATGTGCCGATTATGAAGACAGCTTCCCAAGATGTTACCAATACTCCTTTTTTGAAGTATTTGGGACGAAAAAAGCTGCCGCTGATTTTTTCCACCGGCGCGGCTACGCTGGAAGAAGTAATCGAAGGAGTTGAGGCCGTTTTGAGTGAAAATGAAGAGTTGATTCTCCTTCATTGTGTCTCCTCATATCCGGCTCCTTTGGAAGACCTCAACCTCAATGTGATTCCCCGACTCGCGGCCATCACAAATTGTCCGGTCGGTTTTTCTGATCATACGACAGGCGTTGAAGCTTCCTGTGCGGCCTTGGCCTTGGGAGCAAGGTTTTTTGTGTAACACTTTACTCTTTCCCATGACCAGGCAGGGCCGGATCATCAGGCCTCCCTGACTCCGGAAGAGCTGACACGGTACGTATCCACCCTGCGATCCATGTATAAGGCGCTGGGAGACGGGGTAAAACGGGTTATGCCTTCGGAGCTTGAAAATCGCAAAGCATTCCATCGCTTCCTTGTCGCTTCCCGAGACATTCAAAAAGGGGAGCGGTTTGTCCAGAATGACTTTTTTTTAAAAAAAGTAACTGACGGCATTGCTCCCAAACATCTCTACGAGATTGTCGGGACTGTCGCCGCTACGGAGATTCCGGAAGGAGAAGTCCTCCAATGGAAACATATTTCCGCACCTCAATAACGTTTCGGCACCACAGCGGATCCGCCGTGTGGAAGTGCAATGTTCGACAAAATAGTATAGCCGTAGATTGAATTATTCTTTAAAAAGGGTTTTTTGAACCGAACCGAACCGTTTGTTACAAACCAATGAACCTTGAAACTGGATACAATTATGAACCAAGAAAATACACTGGGCACCAAATTCAATGCCTCGGAAAATGAGCAATCCATCAGAAACGACCTGAAACAACTGTTCAAGGTTTGTCCAGTTATTGAGGATGAACTGTTCATGAATTTGCCACTTTTCATGAGCCGGCAAAACCTCTCTCAGATTCTCTACATGAACGAGCTTTACCAGCAAATCGTTAGTGTGCATGGCAAGATTTTCGAATTTGGTGTGAGGTGGGGGCGCAATCTGGCTCTTTATGAATCCTTTCGAGGCATCTACGAGCCACACAACCACAACCGAAGAATTGTAGGTTTTGATACGTTCTGTGGCTTCCCTTCTGTGGATCCCAAGGATGGAGACGCGGATGTGATCAAAGTCGGTGCCTACTCCGTGACGGATGACTATGAAAAATATTTGGAAGAGATCTTAAACTATCACGAAAAAGAGAGCCCCATTTCTCATATTAAAAAGTATGAGTTGAGGAAAGGAGACGCGATCGTGGAAGTTGAAAAATATCTAAAAGAGAACCCGGAGACAATCGTGTCGATGGCTTACTTCGATTTCGATATTTACGAGCCCACCAAACGATGCTTGGAATTGATCAAGGATCGATTGACAAAAGGTAGTTTGATCGCTTTCGATGAACTGAACTGCGCCGACTACCCGGGAGAAACTCAAGCGGTGATGGAAGTATTCGGATTAAGCAAATACAAAATCAACCACTCCAGATTTAGTCCGACACAATCCTATATTGTGATCGATTAGTTTTTCTGTTTTCTAAAAAAATGAATCAATCAGTTTATTGGTTAGGTATTGAAGAAAAAGAGGCTTGGCTGGAATGGCTAAACAAGCTTCCGTCGGCGATGAACGATGTGTACGCTCATCCTGAGTATGTCAATCTTCATGCGTGTCAGGAGAGAAAGTCCACCTGTTTTGTCTTCTCCCAAGGGGAGAAAATCTTCCTCTATCCCTTTTTGATGCAGAAGACTCCCTTCTTGGATAGCTACTACGATATTACAACCGCTTATGGATACGGTGGCCCATTGTTCAATACGCAGGACACGGAGTTTCTCGCCGCGGCGCTTTCCTGTTTTCATAAGCAGGCCAAAGAACGAAATATTGTTGCCGAACTGATCAAGTTCAACCCATTGCTGGGCAACCATGCCGATTTGGAAACGGTTTTTCCTGGAAATATTGTTCCGGTTTGCAACACCGTATTTGTCGAGATAGACCTTGATGAAGAGATTCGATGGACAGAAGAGTACACGGCAGCAAACAGAAAAAGCATTAACAAGGCAAAGCGGAATGAGGTCACGGTTCGGTTCACTCAGGATGAAGAGAACTGGAAACAGTTTGACCGGCTCTATGCGGAAACCATGAAGTTTAATAAGGCCGCAGGGTTCTACTTTTTCTCTTCTGAATATTTTCAAAATATTCGTGACGACCTAGCCCAAAATTACACACTATCCACAGCAATTGTAGGCGGTAAAGTCGGAGCCAGCATGATTCTATTACATAGTCGGGAGCTCGCCTATTGCCACTTGATTGGAACCGATAAAGCTTATCAAAAAATCGGCATCAACAACTATCTTCATCATCAATGCATTGAATGGTGCAAAGAGAAAGGCATTCGGAGGCTGCTCATTGGAGGTGGACGAACCAACGACGACGATGATTCGCTGTTGAAGTTCAAAAAGAGCTTCTCCAAACAGCAGCTACTCTTTCATGCTGGAGAGCACGTATTGAATGAATTGATTTACCGGGAATTATGTAAACTGCGGAATCAAAACGCTTCGGAGCCGATAAACAGCAACAAGCTTTTCAAATATAGGCTCTGATATGTCCAAGTAAATCGTCGTATTTGCGGTGGGCGCCGCAGATGCGGGCGAAGCCGCACTCTATATCGCCGCAGGCGAGGAACTTTGACCTTTTCGCCTTAATGGTGTATCAATTACCCATTACTGGGACTGTCTCGGTTTCGTCGCTGACAGGGGCTACCAAGAGATGAAAAAATCGAACGCAGATGATTTGGCAACGCCTCGCTCAAATTCAGGTGTTGAAACCGGCCAATGGAATTCGGTGATGGGGCAACTTGCCGAACAAAACTCCAAGCCCGATGAAGGAATTGAGCTTTAGATGTACGGGAAAACAAACAATTTGGATGTATATGACAGCTGATGTAAAAAAAAGCCTTGTGATCGGTTATGGTTCGATCGGGAGACGCCATGAGGCTGTTCTGAAAAAAATGGGGGCAGAAACGGCTATTGTCAGCAAGCATGCTGTCGATTTGCCCTTTCCTATATATTCAACTGTACGGAGGGCAATAGAAGAGTTCAGCCCGGATTATATCGTGGTGTCGAACCGTACATCGGAACATATGGAGACCTTGGAAGAAATTCAGACGGCTGGTTTTTCCGGAACATGTTTAGTTGAAAAACCACTCTCAGAGAAGCCCGTGGTTCAAGAGTACGGCAATGGATTTGATACCTATGTTGGTTACGTGATGCGCTTTCATCCATTGATTCGCCAGGCGGCAAGCATTTTGGAGGGCAAGCGGTTGTTATCCATTCAGTCATATGTGGGACAATACCTTCCCGATTGGCGTCCGGGTACGGATTATAGAGAATGTTATTCCGCCAGCAAGGAGCAGGGTGGCGGTGTTATTCGGGATTTGAGCCATGAGCTAGACTATATCGCCTTGTTGGCTGGAATATGGAAAAGGGTATCAGCACTTGGAGGCCATTTGAGTGACTTGGAAATTGAGAGTGATGATCTGTATGGCTTGTTGATGGAAATGGACAACTGCCCAGTCGTGCTTTGCCAAATGAACTATCTGGATCGGTCTCTCCGAAGAGACTGCACTATCCAATATGAAAGTGGAACAATCCATCTCGACTTTATTGGGAATCAGCTGGTTCATAACGGTGCCACTGAGAAATTCGAATTAGAGCGGAATGAAATGATTGAGGCCATGCACGCCGCTGCGTGGGCTTTGAATTCTCAGGAAATGTGTTCCTTGGACGAGGCCATGCAAACGTTGGAATTGATTGAGGCGGCAGAAAAATCATCAAGAGAGGGTTGTTGGGTATGCAGAACAATCCAGTAATATACGCATGGATTTTTGCGAGGGGTGGTTCCAAAGGTCTGCCGCGCAAGAATGTTCTTTCATTCGCTGGGCGTCCACTCATTGCGTATGCGGTTGCGACCGGTCTGCAATCGGATTGGATCAGCAAGGTTTTTGTTTCAACCGATGATGTCGAAATAGCAGAAGTTGCTCGTGAATACGGGGCCGAAGTGCCGTTCATGCGTCCTGCGGATTTAGCTACGGATCAAGCGCCGGAACGTTTGGCTTGGCGGCATGCCGTGGAATGGATCAGGAAATCGGATTTTCCGGATATGGATGCCATGATCAGCCTGCCGCCTACGGCGCCGTTGCGGACGGTAGACGAGGTAAACCGAGGTATTGAGAAGTTTTTCTCCAAGGAAGGGTGGGACACGGTTATTTCCGTTAGTCGGTCGAATCGCCATCCCTCGTTTAATGTTGTCAATATAGCGGATAATGGCTCGGTGGATTTGGTCAATCCGCCGGATCAGGTTATGGCCAGACGCCAAGACTTTAAGCCAGTCTATGATATCGCAACGGCTTTTTACATTACGGCGCCTGAATTTGTTATGTGCATGGATTCCATTTGGGACGGACGTGTTGGTGCGGTTGAAATTCCTGTAGAACATGCTGTGGATATCGATGGCGAACTGGATTTTGAGTTTGCCGAATTTCTTATGAAGCGAAAGCGAGCCAAACAATGAGAAGTATAAATCAGTTGATGGCCCTGAATGGACGCGTTGTTCTAATAACAGGTGGTGCCGGGCATATTGGAAGAGCAATGGCTGATGCCGTTGCCGAATTGGGGGCATCGGTGGCCATCGTCGATATCGATGAGACTTCATGCATGGAAACCTCCGCAGGCCTGTCGAGGAAGTATGATGTTCCTTCCGCAGGATTTGCAGTGGATATGGCCGAAGAAAATGATGTTTGTGCCTTGCCGTCTGCGGTTGTCGGGCAACTGGGCGGATTGGATGTGCTGGTCAACTGCGCAGCATTTGTTGGCACTACCAATTTGGAAGGTTGGGCCGTGCCTTTTGAGGATCAGACGGCCGATACATGGCGCAAGGCAATGGAAGTTAATCTGACATCAGTGTTCAACTTATCGAAAGCTGCAGCTCCTTTACTGAAGACTTCTGGTCATGGAAGCATAATCAACATTTCGAGTATTTATGGTGTTTACGCTCCGGATTTGCGTTTGTACGACGACCTTAGCATGGGCAATCCTGCGGCTTATGCCGCCAGCAAGGGAGGTTTGATCCAGCTTACGCGGTGGTGCTCTACGGTGCTTGCGCCGGATATCCGAGTGAATACAATCACGCCGGGCGGGGTTTTTAGAGATCAGGACGAACGGTTTGTTGATCGTTATGTTAAAAGAACGCCTTTGCAGCGCATGGCCACAGAGGAGGATTTCAAGGGGGCGGTGTGCTATCTGGCGAGCGATTTGTCGGCCTATGTGACCGGACAAAATCTGATCATTGATGGCGGATGGGGTGTTTGGTAGCCCGCAACCTGCACAAAGCCAGTATGTAAAATAATTTTATACCTATAGCAAAGAAGGTTAGCTCCGATATGCGGCAAAGCAACTTTCGAGGTTTGTTTTTCCGAGGTTTCCGTTAAATATTATAACTAAAAAGGCGAGGGTTTTTTCGGCTTTTGATGTGTAGGAGGCGATGTGAATAATATGATGAAATTAGAGTCCTACTGCATTTCCCGAGAAGGCATCCTTAAGGATGCTTTGGAGGTGATTGATCGGGACGCGGAGGGTTTTGCCGTTGTTCTTGATAAGGACAATAAGGTTTGCGGCACTCTTACCGATGGCGATATCCGTCGTGCATTGTTGGCTGGTGACACACTCCAGTCGCCACTCAAAGAATATACATGTACGGATTTTAGTTTTGTGGATCCGGAAGATGAACGGGCGTATGTACTTGATCTGATGCAGGCAAGGCGGATTCGTCAGATCCCAGTCCTTGATGGATGTAGAAATCTTGTTGGCATACATTTTCTCAGTCGTCTGATCGGACATTCTGAACGCCCTAACTGGGCAGTGGTCATGGCAGGAGGACGGGGCACACGCCTGCATCCCATTACGAAACACATGCCAAAGCCGATGGTGAAGGTTGCCGGTCGACCCATTTTAGAGCGCCTTATACTTCATTTAGTCGGTTTTGGTATTCGCCGCATCTTTCTTTCCATCAATTACATGGGAGATGTCATCGAAGATTATTTTGGTGATGGAGAGCGCTTTGGTTGCACGATTGAATATCTGAAGGAAAATGATCCGCTGGGAACAGGGGGAGCGCTTGCCTTGCTTCCTGAGAAGTCCGAAAATCCTCTACTGGTTATGAATGGGGACCTAGTATTACAGGCCAATTTGGAGCAGATGCTGAACTTTCATAATCAAGGCGGATTCCATGCCACGATTGGAACCCATAAATATACGCATCAGGTTCCCTATGGTTGTATTAAGGTGGATGGTGATCGCGTAAGGAGCTTGGAGGAAAAACCAATCGTTTCCCACTTGGTGAATGCGGGAATTTACGTGTTGTCGCCCGAGGCTGTGGCCACTATTCCAGAGGAATATTTCCCGCTGACCACCCTTTTTGAGGAGGCCGTTGAAAAGGATCTTCCGTGTGGAAGTTTTCTTATAAAAGACGACTGGGCCGATGTGGGGCAGGTGGCTGATTTGAAAAAAGCCCAAGGCTATTCTTGAAGAAGATCACCGATCCTTTCGGCCACCCGTTTAGATGCCAGGCGATCTCTCTCTCCAAAAATATACCTGAAGCATTGGGATCGCGCATCCGCATAGTCTCCCTTGGTTTCGATCGCGGTGTGAATGGCTTTACCCCAGTCGCGATAGCCCTCTTCATGGAATTTGGGCCCGCAATCAAACAGTTGCATATAACCTTCGGTATCTTCGGGGTGCATGTCCCATTCATTGAAGCGCTCAATAAAGGCCTTTTTCGAAGAGAGATGAGCGTCCGAGAAAAGTTGTGCACAATCATAGAACATGGATTCCTCGGAGGGTGAGTTTGCATCGGTAATCATTAAATCCGCAATGCACTCGAGCTCCGGTAAAGAACAGATTGAAAGATCAATAATCCCGTTGGGGCGATTCTTGAGTATGTTTGAGACTCGTTTAAACGATGTTTTGTCCTGTTTAGAGCCGCTCAGAGCCTGGTTCGGGTGGGGGCGCAGGATCAAATTAAAGTCCAGTGGGGTTTGTTGCGCGATATCCTCGGCAGCATAAAGCCACGTGCCGAACGATGCTTTGCTGGGTGTGTAGACAATAGTTTTTTTTGAATGATCCAAACCAAGTTTCCTGAGGATTTCATGTTTTGTTTCCTCTGTGTTTTCCGGATACAGCGCAAAGGGAAGGAACCCGGTAACGGTGTATGGGATATTGTATTTATGGTTATATCTGGCTATTTGCTGTTCCATCCTTGGGCCAATCAAAAACATATGGTCGAAGTGAGTGAAACGCCGAACAAGAGCATCATTTATGCCGCCCAACGTTCCGTGAAACAGCATGAACTTTTTGGCAGAGAACTGCGGGAGGTATTCGTTGTAGCCTGCTCCGGTGAAGATCACGTCCGCCTCACTCAAAAGCTTATGCCCCCCCATCCATTTAAAATATCTATAGCGGCGCTGGGTTTGTACATCGGGATAGAGAGCCCGAAAATGTTTTAGGGTTGAGGGGCGGTTTGTGACAAACGTTCCCCCGCATTCCCGTTGAAGAACCGCCATGGAGAGGCTTCCTTGAAGGCAGGGTGAGTAGTATGTGATTATTGGCGATAGCTCTGACACGATTACACCTTTTTATTGTCGTTTTTTATAATGTTTCTGAGCAGATAGAAAAGCATAAGCGGGGCGCGTGTTATGCAGTAAGCCGTTCTTTTGAAATGCTGCAAACAAAGAGAATTATAGAGCATGCTGTGTAGCGTCAGGCCTGTGCAGGGTTTCCAGAATTTGTCGTAGTTATTGAGTGATTTCGCGTGGGGTTGCTCAGTAAATCCAAGTGGGCAACCCGCAATGTCATAGCATTGTTCGAATGACTCAGGCTTGGTTGCATATTTGTAGAGGTATTCAAAGTCGATCAGCATCACGCCTTCCATTTTATCAACAACCAGATTGCCGGGGTGGCAGTCGATGAGTGCGTATCCGGCATCATATACCTGACGAATGGCCTCCATGGCTTGCCGGGCGTATTTTAGAGGAAGTAATCGTCCGGATTTTCGGTGCAGATCAATCGACTTTGTGTAGTAGGGATAGGTGATTGAGCTGGGAGATAATGCGAGTAGTGGAGGAATTCTTGGGCAGCTCTTGCGAAGTTCCGTCATGGCGAACTTTTCCCGCTCCATGAATTTTGTTGCATCGGGTTTGAAGGTTTTTTTTATGGCCTTATCACCATTGAACTCTATGAGTTCAACCTTGGCTCGTCGCCCCCTCCTTGATAGCACCTGAAGAACTTGTTCATCCGTTTGCGACCAAGTCTCCAGTTCAGCGATTTTCTGTTGGATTTCATCCATGAATTCCGGCGTGAAGACCTCTACGTAATGCCAGGCTTCTTCCGGGTTGTCACTGGAGTGCAGAATGTTCATTTTCGGGTGGTTAGTCACCTTGAACCGGATCTTGTGTTTTCGGAGGATGCGTCCATTGGTAACCCCCGGGTATAGCTTTTGTTTATTTTTTGGTACGGGTGCCGGGAAGAGGTCGTAGCAGACGATAATAAAGGATGGGGGGCCTCCACGTTCTTTTCCCAAGCCAATGTCCCAGTTGCCGCCGCGCGTGGTTCTTCCGGCGCACTCTGCCTCTTCTGGCGTCAGTTGTTTTGTATAAAGAATATCGAATCCGACATGTTTCAGTTCGTTTATGACCTTTTGCTCGACACCCAGCTCCGTTCCGGTTTGTCGGACAACAAAAACGGTCAGCCCGTGATCCGAGTAGTTCCCCCCCCCCTCCTTTATCGTTTCCCGGATCCATTTTGAATCGCTGGCAAAGCGATGCAGGGTGTCGATCGCTGGACGCCAGCCCTTCTCCTTGAGGAAGTTGTCAAGGCTCTCCATATCGGCTTCAATCTTAATACCGATTTTCTTTGCCATTTTTTCCAGAATGGTTTTGAAGTCGCGTTTGGGGTGCTCCGGAAGATGCGCCGCTTTATGGACCGTTGGCAGTCCGGATTGTTCCGCTTTGTGATACACCGCATGATAAGCCATGCTCATAAAATGGTACTCTGGGTCTGGTACGCGGTATTGGTCTTTATAGAGGACGGTATGATCCAGAATTTCTTCAGCCAGATGTGGTTGGAAGTAAGCCATATTTTTGAAATTCGAGCCCTTGAGTCCGGAAGTACTGTATAGATCGACCGGTTGCGTTCCCGGGCCGGAGAGAAGTACGTCGCGAATTTTCTCCACATCAGTATCGCTACAGAGGATGTCGATGTCTTCGTTGGCCTCCAGATTTGGAAGTTGTTCGAACCATCGCAGGATGGCATATCGAAAATGATGTTTTTCGAGACAGTTAAAAAAGCCTTCAATCCCCAGTGCCTGCGGTATATAGCAGCGTGCCTTTGCTTTATTTTTGGGCCTGCGAATGGAGTTCACAAACATCAGCCGTAAGCACTTGTTGTTTTTGAACAGAACTGGTCGGGGCAGTTTCTGATTCCATAGAAGGAAGTGAACGACGGCCGCCAAAAATGCGCTGATGTTGTAGGGGAACAGGCTCGGATCCCAAACAATATCTTCAGCGTGGCGGATTCTCCGGTGCTTCCAAAGAAAGCGAGCGGCTTTCCCTGAAAGGATCAAGACATCAGCATTGTTGTGCGAGAGAAATTTTTTATCATGTATAACCTCTATCACATTGGATAATAGTGGCTCTGTGCCCTTCAGTTGCTTTGCCGTTTCGGAGTCGCGGGTTAATAGCAGGTATTTTTCTAGTCCGGATTGCTTCAGGGCGGTTGCAATAAGCGGCTTGGTTGCGCCGATTTCAATAAATCGAGTGTTTTTGTTCCAAATTTTTGCAGGACAGATCATATAGATACACTCTTCTTATAAATACTCGGGCAGTATATTGGAGCATTGCTGGAATTCAATTTGAATAAACCTTTTATTGCCGATTTGACCTATAATAAACGACTTTCTGGTGCAGTTGACGATTCACGAGTTTTTTTAGGCCGTCGGAAGTTTGCTATCGGTTCGGTTGCACGGCAGATAAGCGGTACAGATGTTGGCCAACAGCGCAAGGCATCCGCTGCACTCGAACAGTTCTTTCGTCAGCCGCGCTTGCACGCCCCCATCGTTTTGTGGTCGAATGACTGTTCTGGCAACAGCGCTGTTGAAAGGATCGGACAGGACGGTATTCTTGGCGTAACAATCGGTCGGAGAGAGGGAATGGATGGCGGTAAAGAGTTCTAGAATTAAACCGGGTTGGCAATTTATTTGTGCCAATCTTGTTTACATACTGACAGGAAAGCTTCGTTCTAAAAACGGTTGCCTGCCGCTTCCCGACCATCAGGTTTCTGCCGATTTTTCCGGCGTGGGCGTTGCAACCTCAGAAGACCCGGCGATGGATGCCTATGTGATTGCCCGGTTGCGGGAACTTGGAGTTGATCAGGTAAGACTCGATTTTACCTATGGCGATGAAGATAACCATGTGGCGCGGTTTCTTGATAGGCTGAGCGAAGAATCCTTCCATATCATGCTGCATCTGGTGCAGCCGTTCCATGCGGCGAGGGCAATGGAAACGTCAGCCGCCCAGGAGGTCTGGTGGAATTTTGTTGCGGATGTGCTGTGTCGTTTTGGTGACAAAATCCAACTGGTGGAAATCGGTTCGACTGTAAACCGGCGGCGCTGGGCCGGTTATACGCTGAAAGGGTTTCTGAATGCATGGCAAATTGCCCATGATGAAGTCCGACGCTGTAAAATAAGGCTGGCCGGCCCGAATATTACAGACTTTGAGCCGTTGTTTAATATCGGGCTGCTTTCCATTCTAAAAAGCCGAAGACAGTTGCCGGACATTCATACGGACAACCTGTTTTCCGAGCGTTGCACAGAACCGGAACGCAATGATCACAAGATAATCGGTCGCCGGCTGGCCCCGCTTTGCGGCTGCAAACTGATTAAAAAATCATTTTTACTGCAGCAGATCGGTAAGGATTTCGGAGTGCCTGAATTTCTCTCCCCGGTTGCTTTCTGGACCTTGCCGCGGATTCATCGCCGTCTGCCAGACGGCGAAGAGAAACAAGCTGATTATCTCGCGCGCTATATGATTCTCTGCGCGGCATCAGGTGTTTTGCGCCGGGCGTTCTGGGGGCCTTTAATCAGTCATCGCGAAGGCTTGATTGATGATGGCGGCGGGCGAGACCCTGCATTGGATCGTGTTACACATTATGCCGGTGTTTCCGGAGATGTTTCAAAATTCCGGTTGCGTCCCTCTTTCCACGCGATGAAAACCTTCGCTGCCCTGTTTCCCGGCATGCATTATGAAGGAAGGCTGAATGGAACCAACGCTCTGGAAGTGCAAGCTTTTTCTTCAGAGAAATATAAGATACACGCCGTATGGACGCCAAATGGCAGAGCGGCCGCACTGAAGGATATCTATGCGGCAGAGGATATTGGTGTAGCCGAATATATTTCGCGCGATGGAGATGTTTTGGGCGCCGCGCCTGAACTGATTACTGAATCCCCAGTCTACCTGCGTTTTCCGGCGGCCCAAACCGTGGCAATTAATCCTGCAGCTGATGTGATTAAACGCTTATCAATTCATCGGCATATCCGAAAAAAGCATATTCTTTTCCGGCAGGACGACTGGCAAGGTGTGCTGGTTGTCCGGGATGAGGAAGATCGAAACCAATTAAAAGCCATCCATCCCTCGAAAATTGGTGCTCCGTCGACAGACGCACTTCTTCGCCATGCACGCAATGCAGTTTGGACGGTGCCTGACCCTCGAAATTTTACTAAAAAGCTGGTCATTAAAACGCCGGTGAAAATGCATGGGTATAAAAAACTGCTTGGCCGCTTTAAACCTTCCAAAGGACTGCGCAGCTGGAATGGTGCCGCCGAGCTGTTGCGGCGCGGCATTGAGACGGCACCGCCGGTTGCCTTTTTTGAAAAAAAAGGCAATGCCAACGTCATGCAGAACTATTACATTTGTGAGCATGTAAACGCCGATTTTTCAGCGCGCCAACTTTGTTCAGCATTTGCTGCCGGCGAAAAGATGTATCAGGGAATTTCGGAAGAGGATGCTTATCGCCAGCTTTGCGAATTTTTATTTACGATGCACAATCGCGGCGTGTTTTTCAGGGATCTTTCCGGCGGCAACATTCTGATCAAAAAATCAG
>JAOZSE010000124.1 GCA_029939835.1 Pontiellaceae bacterium | reverse complement strand
GGAGTGATGGGATTTTGCCGCGACGGGACGGTTTTCCAAGGGTTGGAAAAACAGGGTCTTGTTCTTTCAAACCCTTGGAAGCTTGTGGACAGAAAAAAAAGGAAGCGAAATGATTCGCCCCCAATTTTTAAATCCTTACAATGAAGACCGCTTTCGCGGGAAAAAAGAAAACAAACAGATAGTTTTGGGTGTGAAAATTAAAGATTGGGGATGGTCGTATGCGTGAGGAAATCGTTTTTGGTTTTGATCTTGGGACTGCTTCACAAGCATCGGCGGTTCGCAAAGGAAATGAAGTTATTGAGGCAGAGTCGTTCTTGATGCCCGAAGAGTTTGCTTCAACCAAGGATGCGGCGAAACGTCGTTCGGCGAATCGGGTTCGACGGGCACATCGGGCGCGCGAGGAACGTTTGATTTCTCTTTGTCGTCACGCAGGGATTGAAGTGCTGGCTAGTCGTGCACCAGACGGAACCCCTGGTGATCCGCGTTTGGAGAGAGAGTTCGCTGAAAAGGGTGATTCGACCTGTTACACATCCTGTCTTTTGCGGATTAAACTTTTGCGAGGGGAGCCCCTTGACGGCTGGCAGGTTTATAAAGCCTTACATTCGGCGATTCAACGACGGGGGTACGATAAAAATATTCCATGGAAAGAGCGAGAGCACACAACAGAAGAAAAAGACGATGCAAAGAAAACAGCATCTCGCTTGGAGGAGACGGAAAAACATCTAAAGGAAATGACGGAGAGTCCAGAGTGTCGGTATCCCTGTTATTTCGATGCATGGAAGATGGGGCTTTGGGATTCGCAAACTAATACGCTGAAAGATCGTATTGATCATAAAGCAGAACGGGCACGAAATTTTATCATGCCGCGAGAGGTGTTGGAGTCGGAGATCCGCCAACTCATCAACCAGGCTCGGAAATTATATCCTGAGTTTCCAGATGCTGACTACGTTTTGTACGGTAAGCCGAGAAAGGCCTATGCCTCTTGGTATGCCAATCAGCGAAAAAAGTTTGGCATTAAACAGGGAGCTGTTTCCGACTGGAACGGTGTTCTTGGACAAAAAATTCCGCGTTTTGATAACCGGATTATCAATAAGTGTGCGTTGATTTCACGACTCAATGTTTGCAAGGCGGATGACCCGTTAACGTGGCATGTAACGTTTTTGATGAAGCTTCTCAACATGCGAGTTATGGAAAAACGGCATCAGCGGCAACTGACACCTTCGGAGGTTCAGGCATGGTTTAATACAAAAACATCAGAGGCCATCAAAAAAAGAAACCAGTTGAAGGAGAAGAATTGCCGGGATCGGCAAGCAGAAAAACTTTGCAATGTTTGGAAAATTACCAAGACGCAATGGAGCAGGTGGTGTGAAAGAAACGGGTTGCTTGCACTGGCGAACCATGAAGTGGTTGAGTCGCCAAGGTGTGGTGGGCGGAGTCGTTTTTCGCGACCGGCATTGCGCTTGTTAAGGGAGTTGATTCTTTCGGGGCAACAGCCTTTAAGTTTTTTTAATCAGGTGCTGAAAGAATTACCCAAAGGGTTGAGGTCTGAAGATTTGGATTTTCTGAAGCTGATGCCCAATGCGTGGGAGAAAATCTGCATCCCTGATCGTCGAGACTTTGTCCGTGTTGCTGCACCGGAAGAACGGGATCGGGAAATAAAAAAGATTATCAACGATCCAAACAACCCCGTTGTTCGCCACCGTCTAAAAATTTTCCATGAACGTTTACTGGATATGGTATCCAGACATGGGGAGCCTAATTTCGTGGTGCTCGAATTTGTTCGGGAGGATTTTATGGGGGATAAGGCGAAAAAGAAACTGGAGGCTTTCCAGAAGCAACGCCGAAGAGAGCGGAAAGAGGCTCGGAAAAATGCCGATATACATGGGCATTTTGGTCAGGGTGCTCTTTTGAAAATGGAGTTGCTTAAGCAACAATGCGGCATCTGCCTGTATACAGGAAAGCCTCTGATCGAAGAGAATATAGAGGAATATGACATTGACCACATTGTGCCACAGGGAAGAAAACACAACGGTTCTGATTCAATGTTTAATAAAATATTGACCACGACCCGGACGAATCGGCAGGACAAAGGAGAGCGTTATCCCTACGAATGGTTGGCAGCATCTGGCAATTGGGAAGCTTATCAAGCTCGGGTCAAGGCACGAGAGAAGCAGTTGGGACGAAAAAAGGCGACATTACTTCTAAGCGAAGATGCCCCGGAGTTGGACGAGCGCTATACCGGACTGGCCGAAACAGCATGGATTGCAAAGCTGACGCAGCAAATCGTTTGCTTGCAGTTTGGATGGCCTTTAGGGGTCAGAGGGTCGGCTAAACGAGTTATCGTGGTGTCCGGTGGTCTGGTTGGGCGTATCCGCCGAAAATACAAATTGAACTCGATTTTGTCAGATGTATCCGATTCGGAAAGACAGGAAAAAAAGAACCGGAAAGATCCACGGCATCACGCGCTGGATGCCATGGTGATCTGTTATCTTCCGAACTGGGCCCGTGATCCGGATAAAACAAATTTTTTCAGATTTCCCATCGGGATACACCGGGATTATTTTGCTCAGAAAATCGAGTCGGTTATACCTAGATTTATTTGCAGGCAAAAACCAAAACTGGAGGAAATGATCTACCGTAAAAAAACGTGTAAAGGTCAGGCTGTTGCAATCCGGCGAGTAGAGCTATCTTCTCTTCCTGGAGAAGGGCGGAATTTCAAAGTGAAAACGGGCATCAAAAAGGCCGTGAATATTTTGGATCCGCTGATTCAGGAGGATGTGCTTCGGTTTTTGGGATCTTCGAAGGAGTTAACAGAGCAACAATGGAAAGCTTTCTGTGAAAAGTATATTTCAAAAAACGGAACCGCAGTAAAAAAAGTGGCTCTTAAGTATGGATCACTGGATGAGTATAAGGACATTTCGAAAGACCACAGAGGACAATACCGGCGTGGTGAAAAACATCAGGGCTATTTTCTGTATGAGGATAAAGAAAACCAGAAACCCTCGGTGAAACCGGTTTATGCATGGGCTTCTGTTTATAAGACTAGACAGGAGCTGGAAGCGCAAGGGCATCGCATTATTGAGTTTCTTTACTCCAACTGCATGATCAAAATTCTCTCCGATATGAACGTTGAGCGCAAGGGTGGAAAGCAAGAGCATATCCCTGCTGGAACTTATCGGTGCTCAACCATCCAAAACGCAGCCAAAGCCATCCTGAAAACAGCAAGCGGAGAAGATAGACTTGTAAATATAAAATATTTGATAGCAGCAGGGGTTCAGCGGACGGGTTGATGAGCTATCACTTACTACATGTGTTTAAGCATGGCGGAGTGCTGGGTGTAGAGCGTGGGAGCATCGTGTTGCGTTGTGCAGAGGAGCGTCCCCGAAAAATGCCGGTTGAGGATGTCCGGGCAGTAATCATTGCTGCCAGAGGCATAACGTTGACCGCTGGGTTTCTTAGTGCAATGACGAAGACTAATGCGGTTATTTTGCATTGCGATGAAAACTATCAACCTTGTGGCATCACCGTTGCCTGCAGCCGAATTGTTGACCCGCAGGCATTTGCCGCCCAAGCCAACATGGGAAGTGCACTGCAGGCGCGTCTTTGGAGGAGAATCGTCCAGTCCAAAATTCTCAATCAGGCGGCTGTACTGAAAAGGATCGACCGGCCGGCAGAGCGACTTCTCAGGCAGGCCAAAAAGCAATGTCCCAATGAGGCCGATGCCGCCCGCTCGTACTGGAGCCATTTTTTTCCCGCATTGAACGAAGATGGATCGCACCGTGGGCGGAAAGCAAATACTCCGGTCAATGCACGGTTAAATTACGGCTATGCTGTTCTATCTGCTCTTTGTCATCGAAGTGTGATTGTTCATGGCCTCAGCCCGTTGCTGGGAATGCATCACATTATGCGTTATCAGGCACACGCCTTTGTATATGACATCATGGAGCCGTTGCGCCCCTGGGTTGATCTAATGCTTTATACCCACATGACGGAACGTCCGGAACACTCAATGTCGGCATGGTGTAAGCATGTCGCCGAAACATTAAAGGAGACACGAGTGACGCATAAACGCTATGACCTGAAACTACTGGACGCGCTCGATATCTACATTTCTTCGGTCGCTAGATGCTATGCGGAAAATTCGATCAACCCCATGTGGGTTCCTCTTGTAGAAAATGAAAAAAAGTCCATTTAAAATGGGGTGGATGATGGTCATGTTCGATTTGCCGGTTCTGACACCTTGCCAGCGAAAAGAGGCAACGCTGTTTCGAAACTGGTTGTTGGATGACGGATATACCATGTTGCAGTATTCCGTTTATGTTCGTTCCTGTGTAACCTACGAAAAAGTCCAAAAACATTCAGTTCGCTTAGAAATGGTTGTGCCGAATGGAGGAAATGTTCGAGCGTTTTTTTTGACAGATATCCAATGGGGAAAAGCACTGAGTGTCGTCGGCGAGGATTACATTCACCCAAAACAATCGGTACGCCCGTCTATGCCCGAGCAAATTGAATTTTGGGAATAAAAAGAAGCTGTGCCAGGTGTTTCATTTAAGAAACAGAGCAGACACAGCTTCCCTAACAGTTAAGACTTCACCCCTAAAATCTTGTCTAACCTTCTCTAAACCACCTTCTTCTGTCCAGAAGAATCTAACAGAACCTGTTTCGGGGTGAAGTCAAAAC
>JAOZSE010000123.1 GCA_029939835.1 Pontiellaceae bacterium | reverse complement strand
GGTTATGCAGAAGGCCAGAAGCCACGGGCTTCAGCCCGTGGAGCGGTTCACTCGGCGGGCGGCTTTTCCGCCTCTGCCGAGACTTCCGCCTTCGCTGAAGCTTTGGCGGACGCGTCAGCAGATTCCGCAACAGCCTCTTCTTTCGGAACTTCCTTCACCGACTCTTCTTCCGGTTTTTCCGTCTTCGCCGAGGCTTCGCCGGACACGTCGCCGTTTCCGTTTTTGAGAAGCTCTTCGGGCGCTTTGCCGGTCTCCAGAATTTCCATCACCTGTTCGCCGTCGAGTGTTTCATATTTGATGAGCAACCCGGCGATCAGTTCGAGCCGGTCACGGTTTTCCTTGAGGATGTTCAGGGCTGTGTCGTGCGCCTCGGCGAGAATGCTGTTGATGGCCTCATCAATCTGCTGCGCGGTTTTTTCGCTATGGGTTTCGGTGCGATTGATCTCGCGGCCAAGGAACATCAGCTCCTGAGTGGCCGCATAACTGCGCGGGCCGAGTTCGTCACTCATGCCGAACTCGCAGACCATGGCACGGGCAATCTGTGTCGCGCGCTGGATATCGTTCTGCGCGCCAGTGGTCACGTCGCCGAAGATTATCTCTTCAGCCGCGCGCCCGCCCATCAGGCCGATCAGCATGCCCATCAGGCGGGTACGTCCCTGCGTGTAGCGGTCTTTTTCCGGCAGCTGCATGGTGGCACCGAGTGCGCGACCGCGCGGAATCACCGTCACTTTATGGAGCGGTTCGGTCTGCTCGGTTTTGGTCAGCACAATGGCATGGCCCGCCTCGTGATAAGCGGTCAGCTTCTTCTCTTCGGCGTCGAGCATATGGCTGCGGCGCTCGCGGCCCCACGATACTTTGTCGCGCGCTTCCTCAAAGTCGGGAAGCTCAACGGCCTCGGCACCCCGTCGGGCGGCAAGAAGAGCGGCTTCATTGACGAGATTCATAATGTCCGCGCCGGAAAACCCGGGTGTGCCGCGCGCCACTTTTTTGAGGTCCACATTTTTGGAAAGCGTGATCCGTTTGACGTGAATCTGGAGAATCTCCTCGCGACCGGGGAGGTTCGGCAGATCAATGAACACCTGGCGGTCGAAACGGCCCGGGCGCATCAGCGCGGGGTCGAGCACATCGGGCCGGTTGGTCGCGGCAATAATAATAACCCCTTCAGCCGTGTCGAAACCGTCCATTTCGACCAGCAGGGCGTTGAGCGTCTGTTCGCGCTCGTCGTGCCCTCCACCGATGCCGGTAAAACGGCTGCGGCCCACGGCATCGATTTCATCCACGAAAATAATGCACGGCGCGTTTTTACGGCCCTGTTCGAACATATCGCGCACGCGGCTGGCGCCGACGCCGACAAACATTTCGACAAAGTCCGAGCCGCTGATAGAAAAGAAAGGCACATCGGCCTCGCCCGCGACCGCCTTGGCAATCAGCGTCTTGCCGGTGCCCGGCGCACCCGCCAGCAGCACCCCTTTGGGCATTTTGCCGCCCAGCCGCTGGAATTGTTTCGGGTCTTTGAGGAACTCGACCACCTCCTGAAGCTCTTCCTGAGCCTCTTCCACGCCGGCAACATCCGCAAAGGTGGTGCGGCTTTTGTCGTCGCGCTGCAGCAGTTTGGCGCGGCTTTTGCCGAAACTCATCGCGCGGCCGCCGGCCATCTTCATCTGCCGGAAAAAGAGAAAATAGATGATGATAAAGCCGATTATAAACGGCGCGATGTTCCAGAACACCTGCCAGAAAGGCGAAGGCGAAGTCACCTTAAACGTGACATTATTTTCCTCCAGCTTCGAAATAAGATCCTCGGTGATTACTACATCCACACGGAATTTTTTTGAACTGCCGGATTCGCTGTCCACATCGAGCAGTTCGCCGGTGATGTAAGCCGTGCCGGAGGTGTCGCGGACGATTTCGCAGCTGCGGATGCGGCCATCTTTCACCAGTTGAGTGAACCCGGGGTTGTAATCCAGCCGTTCTTCCGCCTCCGGCTTCTGAAATATCTGCAGCGCGATCAACACCAGTGCCATCAGTAGAAACCACGTCGCAAAGCCCCTCATCGGCATCGGCGCCTTCACCTGCGGCGATTTTTTAGGGGTTTTGGAACCCTTTTCGGGCTCCGGCGGCAACGGCTTATTTTTTTTGTTTTCCATAATAAATCCTTAGCGGCGAGAACCTTAACACCGGGTAAAGAGGCTAATCAATCTTAGAAGCGTATAAGTGAAATGCGGGCTCGGTATCATTTTTAAGCGCCCAGCCGCGGGCAATGCGGTATTTGGGGATCCAGACGATTTCACCGCCGCACTCGACGACCGGCCAGTGTGTGCGCTGCGCCTTCGGGATTTTGAGGTCGGTGAAGATGTCCTGAAGTTTTTTCGAGCCCTCCATGCCGTAGGGATTCATCCGATCTCCAGGCTGCGGCGCACGGACGGTTACTTCGCGTTCCGCGACTTTAGCGAGCGAAACGGAGGCCTGCCAGTCGCCGCGCAGAATGCCGCGCCCCTCTTCCATGCGAATGTAGGACAGCCTTCCATGCTGTCCAGACAGGCTGGAAGCCTGTCCTACTTTAAGTGTCCCGTATTCGTTGACCACGCGCAGGCCTTCGAGGTCGAGCGCTTTGGTGCCATCGGTCTCCGTCGCGAACTCGATTACCTTTTCAATTGCTTCAAAATTCGGCGTCGTGCCGTGTTCAATCAGCCAGTGTTGGACGATGCGCCGCTGAATTGCTTTGGGCTTCGCATGCAGCTCGTCCAGTTCCATCGCGGCCGTCGCGGAGAGAAAGTCGTCTTCATCGCGCAGAATCTCCATCGTACGAAGCAGGTTTTCCGCGGCGCGCTCGTTGAGTTTTCCAAGGGCTGGAAGAATCTGATGACGAACCAGGTTCCGCGGGATGGTTTCATCGGCGTTGGTGACGTCCTCGCGCCACGCGAGATCGTTCTTTTTCAAATATTCGATAATTTCAACGTGGCGGACATCAAGCAGTGGGCGAACCAGCATCAGGCCGCCAACCTCCTGCCGGTATCGCATGCCGGAGAGCCCGCCGGAACCCGCGCCGCGCGCCGTGCGCAAAAAGAACGTTTCGAGCTGGTCATCGGCATGGTGCGCAAGCGCGATACGCACGGGCGCAAAGGTGCGAAAAAATTCGTGCCGTGCTTCGCGGGCGGCCATTTCGAGTGAAATTCCTTTTTCGGATGCCAGCGCGGGCACATCGGTTTTGACTGTCACGAATTCGACACCGAGTTTTTTGCAAAGCGTTTTGACAAACGCTTCATCGGCATCGGCCTCCGCCCCGCGGATGCCGTGGTTAAGGTGTGCGGCGGTTAGTTCATAACCGAGTTTGCAAAGAATGTGCAGCAGTGCAACGGAATCGGCCCCGCCGGAAACGCCGACGACAACGCGCGCACCTTCGGGGATGAGCCCCTCACGCTCAATCACCGCTTTGATTTTTTCGAGCATAAAAGAATGTACGTCAGCCAAGTTTTTCGAGGCCGTTCATGTAGGGGCGCAGGGCTTCGGGAACGGTGACCGTGCCGTCGGCATTCTGGTTGTTTTCGATGATGGCTACAACGAGGCGCGGCAGGGCGACGCCGGAGCCATTCAATGTGTGCACAAAGTGCGCTTTGCCGTGTTCGTCGCGGAAGCGGATGCGGGCACGGCGCGCCTGGTAGTCGCCAAAGTTGCTGACCGACGAAACTTCGAGCCATTTGTCCTGCGCAGGCGCCCAGAGTTCGAGGTCGTAGCACTTCGCCGCGCTGAACCCGAGATCGGCGGTGCAAAGCTCAATAACACGGTAGTGCAGGCCGAGGAGCTGAAGGACTTTTTCGGCTTCGCCAACGAGAAGTTCATGCTGCTTTTCGGAATCTTCGGGTTTCACAAAGTTGACCATTTCGACTTTATCGAACTGATGCAGGCGGAGCAGTCCGCGGGTATCGCGGCCCGCCGCGCCGGCCTCGCGGCGGAAACACGGGGTGTAGGCAGCCAGTTTGATGGGCAGTCCGGTTTCGATGATTTCTTCGCGATACAAATTGGTGAGCGGTACCTCGGCGGTCGGTACGGGATAGAGTTCGTCGCCCGCGATGTGATACATATCTTCAGCAAATTTCGGAAGCTGGCCGGTGCCGGTCATGGCATCGGCATTGCAGACAAAGGGCGGCTCGACTTCGGTGTATCCGTGTTCTGTTGTGTGGAGATCGAGCATAAAGGCAATCAGAGCCCGCTGAAGGCGCGCGCCCTGCCCTGTGTAAACGGGAAAGCCGGATCCGGCGATTTTGGCACCGCGCTCGAAATCGACCAATCCGAGTTCCTCGGCGATATCCCAATGGGGTTTGGGCTCAAAATCGAAGGTTTTCAATTCGCCCCATTCGCGCAAAACCGGGTTGTCGGTTTCGTCTTTGCCGGCGGGAACGCTTTCAGCGGGCAGGTTCGGGATGAAAAGCAGGGTGTGGCTGATTTTTTCGTCCAGCTCGCGAACCTGTTCGTCCAATACGGAAATGCGATCCCCGATTTGGCGAACCTTCTCTTTGGCGGCTTCCGCTTCATCTTTTTTGCCCTTTTTCATGAGACCGCCGATATTCTTAGATGCCGTATTGCGTTCGGTCTTGAGCCCTTCGGCTTCGGTAATAGCGGCACGGCGGAGATGGTCGAGTTCGAGCAGACCATCGATGTTCGCTTCCGCGTTTCGGTGGACGAGTG
>JAOZSE010000035.1 GCA_029939835.1 Pontiellaceae bacterium | reverse complement strand
CGGCTTCAAAGCCCTGTTTCGTGAGAACGGGAATGTTAAACGCTTCGAGGAATTCTTTGATCTGCGGAACGGCGGCGCGGATCTCTTCGGGGGTTTCTTCGCGCTGCGCTTTGTATTCGGGAAATTCGTCGTGCCGGAACGTCGGCCCGGAGACATCGAACGCCACGGCGATGTGCGTCGGCTCCTGTTTTTCGAGCAGTTCGAGCAGGGAATTGAGGAACCCGAAGACCGCCGAGACGTTTTTGCCTTTCGAGTTGATCATCGGGTTGCGGATGAACACGAAGTACGCCCGGTAGACCAGCGCCATCCCGTCGAGAAGAAAAAGCTTTTTGCTCATGGGGGGGAGTCTAGCGGTTTTGCCAAACCGCTGTCGAAGGTCTAAAAGTCAAAAGTCAAAGGTCGGGACGTTGGACGTTCGACTTTCAGGCCTTTGACTCTGAGCCTCCGGCTTAGAAAAGGTCGGAGACGAGGTCGGAGCCCATGCTCTGAAGGCTTTTCATCTTCTGGGTGGCATCGAGCAGGTCGGAGAGGGAGAGCAGTTCTTCGAGGAGCATCAGGCGGGCGACGCGCTGGTGCTGTTCGGCGGCGGTGATGCGCAGTGTGCTGTTTTCCTGAACAAGCATGAACAGGATATCGTCTTTGCGCACCTGATAGGCAAGCGCAGCGTGATGGAGCCGGTTCACATAAAATTCTTCGCGGCGCAGGGCGCGGATGAAGCGGTTGCGCAGGAACTCGGCAATGTCGGGAGAGGGCAGTTCAATTTCAATGCTGCTGGTTTCGCGGCCGGGTTCTTTCTCCGGGCGGCGCAGGCCGGTGCCGCCCTTGAAGGCCTGGATGAGCAGCGGCGGCGCGAGCAGGGTGGTGAAGAGGGTCATCATGATGGCCACCCCGAAAACCTGCTGGGTGATGACGCCGGCGGTAAGGCCGATGCCGGCGACGATCAGCGCCACTTCGCCGCGCGGGAGCATACCGAGACCGATCCGGAGCGAGCCGCGCAGGTTGAATTTAGTCAGGTAGGCGGGCAGTCCGCAGCCGATGACTTTGGCGGCGACGGCAATCAGCGAAAAAAAGAGTCCGAAAACGAATATGCCGCGCATGGCGGAGAAGTCGACCAGCATCCCCATGGTGCAGAAGAAAACCGGCACGAGCAGGGTATAGACGCCGTGAAGCCGCTCTTGCAGCTCATGGGCCAGGTCGGTGCGGGAGAGGGCCAGTCCGGTGATGTAGGCGCCGATGATCATGGCCAGCCCGGCCATTTCGGAGAGCCCCGCGAGGAAAAGCGCCAGCCCGAAGCAGAATGCTGTGATGATATCGGGGGATTTGAATTTTTTGAAAACAGCCGTAATGCGTCGCGCGAGGAGCAACCCGAGCGCCGTGGCAACGAGCCAGAATCCGATTGCTTTGGTCGCGATCCAGCCAATCTGTCCCCAGTTGATATGCCCGGCAGTACCGGCCACTTTGGTCATACCGACGACAATGGCGAGGATCACAATGCCGAGCACATCGTCCAGTACCGCGCCGGCCAGAATACTGACGCCTTCGGGGGAGGACATTTTTCGCTTTTCGGTCAGGATGCGCGCGGTGATTCCGACGGAGGTGGCCGTCGAAATGGTTCCGAGAAAAAGTGCCGTCGGATCCATAAAGTTTTCGGCCAGTCCGAACCAGACGGCGCAGAGATCGCCGAGGCCGAACGCGGCGATGAGACCGCCTATGCCGACCAGCGAGCCGACGGCCGAATAGCGTAGAAATGCGGCGAGGTCTGTTTCAAGGCCGGAAAGGAAGAGGAGGAGGATAGAGGCGACGGTGGCGATGCCGTAGAGTTCCGGCGAAAGTGGAATGCCGCCCTGCATCAGGGCAAAAAGCGGTTCGTGATGAAAGGGAATCAGTCCTCCTAAGGCATAGGGGCCGATGACCATACCCGCGACCAGTTCGCCGAGTACAGCGGGCAGGCGAAGCCGGCTGAAGAGATAGCCGCCGAGACGGGCGGCCGTGATGATGAGTGCCAGTTGCAGAACGAGTCGGGTCATCGCTTCGGTCATCGCACGGTCTCCTGTAGAAGGGTCAGGTGGTCAGCAACGTCAGCATCTTATCGGGATCCGCAGTGCGGATCAACTTTTCACGCAGTTCCGGATTGCTCAGCACTTTGCTGATTTCCGCCAGAAACTGAATGTGCGGGCCGGTGTGGTTTTCCGGCGAGAGGGTCATAATGAAAATGTGCGATGGTTTTTCATCCAGGGCGGCAAAATCAACGCCATCGCGTTTAATGGCCACGGCGACCAGCAACTGATTAACGGCATCCGTCTTTCCGTGCGGAATGGCGATGCCATGCTGCATCCCGGTGGACATCTTGGCTTCGCGATCCAGCACGGCCCGGAGCGCGGCGGTGCGGTCGGTCAGTTTTCCGGTCGCAGCCAGAAAATCAACCATCTCCTCGATCACCCCTTGTTTGGTGTCGGCTTGGAGTTCCGGCAGGATCGTGTCTCGGGACAGAATCTTCTTCAGATTCATATGTTTTTCTCCGGTGAAAAAATAAAGCGCGTATTCTGATCTTCTGGCGTTCGGGGTCAATGAAAAACCCAATGAAACAGCTGAGGGCCGATTTCACGAAGGCCTATCTATAGTTAATTATTCCTTCATTTCACCTTGCGCACGTTTTTTTTTTGGAGTAAGACAATTCCAATCAATTGGGGCCGCTAAAACGGCCGGAACTATTAACCAACCTGCAAGAGGAGAACCCGAAATGGCAAAAGCAGCAACCAAGTCACAGATTATCGCTAAGGTCGCCGAAGACGCCGGCATCAGCAAAGTTCAGGCGAAAGCCGCAATCGAATCACTTGTCGAACAAGCCTATGTAGGCGCGAAAGACGGCTTCACCGTTCCGGGGCTTGGCAAACTGGTCAAAGTAAACCGCAAAGCCCGCGTGGGCCGCAATCCCGCGACCGGCGAAACCATTCAGATTGCCGCGAAAACCGTTCTCAAATTCCGTATCGCTAAAGCCGCCAAAGATGCTGTCCTTGGCTAAATCGCTTGTGCGATCCGCAGCCGCCCCGCGAGGGCGGCTGTTTTTTGGGCTTGCATTATTCCGTTTATCCGGATAAACAGATATTTATGACTATCATCGAAAAACTCCAGAGTGCCGCGCGCCCGCTTATTTCCGTGGAATTCTTTCCGCCGAAAGCAGAAGCCGCGCAGGCCGCCTTTGATAAAGAGGCCGCCGCGCTGACCAGCCTCCGGCCCGATTTTGTCTCCGTTACCTGCGGCGCGGGCGGTTCCGATGCGGGGCCAACCCTCGAAATTGCAAAACAGCTTCTCAGCTTTGGTTACGAAACCGTGATGCCGCATTGCACCTGCGTCGGCAGTTCGCGTTCCGAGCTTGAAGCGCGGTCTGATGCCCTCGTTGCACAGGGGTTTAAAAACGTCATGGCGCTGCGCGGCGACCCGCCCAAAGGCGAACGCTTCTTTAAACCGGAGCCTGACGGTTTTCGCTATGCCGCCGAACTCGTTACCTTTCTGCGCGCGCGCCATCCGCAGCTCTGTATTGGCGTGGCCGGCTATCCCGAAAAACATCCCGAGGCCTACAATGCTGCCGAAGACATCCGCCATCTGAAGGAAAAGGTAGACGCGGGCGCCGACTTCATCACCACGCAGTTGTTTCTGCATAATCACGTCTATTTCGATTTTGTTGAAAAATGCCGCGCGGCAGACATTACCGTGCCGATCCTACCGGGGCTGCTCCCCGTTATTTCGCTCAAACAGATTAAGCGGATGCGCACGTTTTGCGAATTCCATGTACCGAGCCGGTTGCTGTACGATCTCAAAAACGCGCAGGACGATGCAGAAAAAATGGAGCGCATCGGCCTCTACTGGGCCATTGAGCAGATTGCTGAACTCATCGAAGGCGGCGCACCGGGCATTCACCTCTACCTGCTCAACCGCGCCAAAACCGCCTTCTATCCCGAACTGTTCGCCTGCCTCTCCCGCGTCCGCGGGCAGTGATTCCGGCGGGGCTATAAGGTGCTGCGGTAGCCGGCAGAATCGATCCGGCTGGCCGTCACAAAAATCAGCAGGTTTTTCTTAATGCTGCGTTCTCCCTCGGAACGGAAAAACCGGCCGACCAGCGGAATACTTCCCAGTACCGGCACCCGATCTTTGAAGCGCTCGACAGATTCCTTAATCAGTCCGCCCATCACGATGGTGCTGCCGTCTTCAATGGTCACTTTGGTGTGCACCTTGCGCGTCCGGAAAATCGGAGTGCGGGCGATCAGGCGATCGGCGTTTACGGCGCGTGCCTTCTCGCGGCCGGTCAGGTAGTCAAGAAGGGCCGTGCTGTACGACTTAACTGCATTTGTTCCCGTAGTCCCCGAGTAGGGCGTATCACGATAAACGGTGAACTCATCAATCACCGCATCGGCATCCTGAAACCAGATGGTGCCGACGTGCTGTTCGTCAAACCCGGCCAGTTCACGAATCTCGGGGTCAAGCGTCATTTCGATCAGGCCTGTGTCGGGGTCGAGCTCCGGCGTGACTTCGAGCATAACGCCAGTGTGCTCCTTTTCGTAGTCGAGCGGGATGAGCGCAGGCATGGCATAGCGCTCCAGTTCAATATCGAAGGCTGTTGGAAACGAATGAATTTCGCCGACGTGAATCGTGGCGGTCTCCCCGCTTTGGGTGAGTACTTTGGGAGCAGAGAGCAGATCGGCGCCGGAGCTTTGCTGCAGTGCGCGAATCAGCAGGTTCAGGCTGACGCCTGCGGTTTTTTTAAACAACAGGGAGCCGGTACCGCCGCTGAGTAGCGTGCCCAGTGAGTCTGCATCAATGCCGGACATGGCTGTTTGCGTGTTGCGGAATCCATCCACAAACAGATTCTCGCCCGCGGGAATGCGGATGTCATCCATCTGAAAACCGCTGGGAGTGCTCCAGTCGAAGCCCATTTCCTCCAGCGTTCCTTCGGCCACTTCGATAAACTTGGTTTCGATTTCCACCTGCCGCGCGCGTTCCTCCATCGCGCGCCGGTTATAGCGTTCCAGCAGCGCTTCGATGCCCGCAAGGTGCTTCGGCGCATTGCGCACGAGCAGTACGTCAAATTCAGGGTTGTACCAGGCACTTGCGCCGGCGGGGAAGGGCACGGTGCCGAAGAAGTCGCTCACATCGATCATTCCTCCCGTCGCTTCGGTGGCAGCAAGCGCGACCATTTTCCGGCCGACCGACGGGATGATGTCGAACTCACGCGCGATCATCTGCTGAGGCGGCTCGTAGTTCACCGGCATAACGGTTACGCGGCGCTCACCGATTTCATATTTAAGCCCGCCCATCTGCGTGATGATGTCGAGCGCTTCCAGCGCCGTGAGGGCGGAACCCGAAAACGTGATTGGCGGGACGATGACATTGTTTAAGCCGAGCACCACAACGTTGATGCCTTTGCCGTCGGCTTCGCGGCAAATCCTCGAAAGCTCCGTAATAGCGGTTTGAATCGGGGCCTCCTCCAGTTCGAGGCCCGTGATTTGAGTGGCAGACAGTTTTTCGCGCAGAGGATTTGTTTGCGCCCCTGCCGCTTCATCGCCGGCCGCTTCGACAGGCTCTGGCATTTCAATTGCCGGAACCGGGCTACTGTCAGGATGGAGCTCAGCGAGGATATCCTCAATAGAGACCTGGGCGAACCCCGGTGTATGGAAGAACAGAACAAACAGACCGGTAAATAAAGAACGGTTCATAAAAACTCCTTTTTAATCATTAAAAAGATAAAAAAGAATATGCCGATCTGTGTTTATTAAATCAATAATTTAATTAAGACAGGTTGAGAATAAAGCAGAGCGGCCGATTGCATTTTGGGGCTGAACCTGCTAATTTCCGCGTTCTTTTTTATGGGAGGAGTGCCGGAGTGGTCGAACGGGGCGGTCTCGAAAACCGCTGCGCCCGCAAGGGTGCCGGGGGTTCGAATCCCTCCTCCTCCGCCAGCCTTCGCCAAGGCTTCCGCCTTTGCCAAGGCTACGGCGGACAGGTCGGCTGGCAGGCCATGCAGTAGAGCAGGTAACCATGGGTATCTACGACAGAGACTACATGAAGGCGCCGCAGGAGCAGAAACGGCTCCGTCGTCGACAACCCTCTTTCTGGCAACAACTCCGCTTTAAACTCTGGCTGCTGTTCAAAGGCAAAAAAAAGTAGAAATAACAGCGCTCGAATTCGAAAACGGCTTGGCAGACGCGCTGGAACCTATTACTTTACAAAGCCCTCTGGAGGAGTGGCAGAGTGGTTGAATGCGCACGCTTGGAAAGCGTGTTTGCCCTGAAAGGGGTAACGAGGGTTCGAATCCCTCCTCCTCCGCCATTTATAATTGTTTAGCTCTGGTGCCAACTAACCGGCAATAATTTTCTTAACGAGCACGCGGCAGGCTTCCGGCCTTTGGCTTCGGGTTATACTTCGTAACCGGGTTGCCGTAGTTCGGTGGTTAATTCGTCTGTCTCCGGCGCGGGTTCAGGGGCCGGATAAGTGGATGCCGGCTCCGGTTCGGGGGCGGGCACCGGTTTCTGTCGCTCCAGGAATTCTTCGGCGAGCCGGCGGTAGGCTTCCGCACCTTTGGACTGCGGATCATACGCCGTAATCGGTTTTCCGTAGCTCGGCGCTTCGCTCAGCCGGACGCTGCGCGGGATGATGGTGCGGTGAACCTGTTCGCCGAAATGCTTCACCACCTCTTCAACCACCTGCTGGGCCAGATTGGTGCGCGCATCGAACATCGTCATCACAATGCCTTCAATCGCCAGTGACGGATTACCCGCGGCGCGCACCTGATTTACGAGTTCCAGCATTACGCTCAGTCCTTCGAGCGCAAGGTATTCCGCCTGAATCGGAATGATTACTGCATCGGCGGCATAGAGCGCGTTCATAAAAAGAATGCCGATGGACGGCGGACAGTCGAACAGAATGTAATCGTACTCATCCTGCTCCACTACGGGGTGCAGAGCGTTCTTTAGGCAATGCAGATAATTGTCCATGCGGGCGATCGCCACTTCGCACCCGGCCAGATCGAGCTCCGCAGGAATGATATGCAGTTTTTTGGTCTCGGTCGGCTTGATGAGCGTTCGCGCATCGGCTTCGCCGAGCAGCGCGGCATAAATGCTGGCACCATCCTCTTTTTCCAGTCCGACGCCGCTGGTTGCATTTGCCTGTGGATCAAGGTCAACCAGCAGTACATTTTTACCGCATTCCGCCAGACAGGCGGACAGATTCACCGCTGTGGTGGTTTTCCCAACACCGCCCTTTTGATTTGCGAGTGCAATGACTTTGGTACTCATGTTCGGGTTAGAATAACTCATAGGCCATCACGCTCAAACCGAAAATGGCGGCGGTTTCGGTACGCAGAATCTGTTGCCCGAATGTGACGGGTGTTGCGCCCGCTGCGACGGCGGCGCACACCTCTTCTTCCGTAAAGTCGCCCTCCGGCCCGATCAGAAGCGCGGCGGTTTCGGGCGCGGTGCGGTCGAGCGCGGCGAATGCGTCATGAAACGGCTTCGCATTTGGGTGGAGGGAGCCAATAAAGGCGACATCAAAACCCAGCGGAACCTCAGCAAGCGGCTGAAGCGGGTTAAGTTCCGGCAGCCAGGCGGTGCCGCACTGCTGAGCTGCGTTGCGGATAATTGTCTGCCAGCGCTCCAGTTGCTTTTCCGGATTTTTCGGACGGGTGACGGTATGCGCACTGAGTATTGGTTGAATTCGGCGCACGCCCAGTTCGGTCGCTTTCTGCAGAACCAGCTCAAAGCGGCCGGGTTTGGGCAGGGCCTGAATCAATGTGATTTCCACGGCGGGCGGCGGAAACGTTTCGCGTGCGGTGATTCGCGCGGTGACGGCTTTTTTGGAAACGTCGGTAATGGCGGCTTTGGCGCGTGCGCCTTGCCCGTCGAAAAGCGTCAGTTCCTGTCCGGTCTCCACGCGCAGGACGCGTACAAGGTGGTGCGACTCTTCCGGCGAAAGGACGACGACACCGTCCTTCATCGCATCGGGTTTTATGAAGCTGTTAATTCTCATAAACTTTTGGACTGCGGCGGCTTGCCGCCGGCTTTGTTCCCCGAAGCTTGCTTCGGATTTCTCAGGCGCCCCGAAGCTTCGGGGCTCAGCAAAGCGCAGGCAAGCCTGCGCACTCCATATTACACATTCTTTTCCAGCGCCCGTTTGTGTTCGTAGAACCGCTCGGCCATCTTTTGCATTTTCCGGGTCAGCGGAAAATGTTTTTCATTAAGCAGCGCAGCGGACTCCTGCAGCATCTTTTTCTCTTTACCGCTTAGACCCTGCGGCACTTCGATCTGCACGACGACGTGTTGATCGCCGGTGCCGTAGCGTGGATTGCTGATGCCTTTGCCGCGCATACGGAAGACCTTGCCGCTTTCCGTGCCTGCGGGAATTTTCAATTCCGCACTGCCGTGGATGGTCGGCACATGCACCTCGCCGCCTAGCATCGCGGTGTGGAAGGGCACCGGCACTTCGCAAATGATGTCGAGGTCGTTGCGTTTGAAAAACTCGTGCTCGTGCACATGCAGCACAATATACAGGTCGCCCGCCGGGCCGCCGCGCAGTCCGCCTTCGCCCTTGCCGGCAATCCGCAGGCGCGAGCCGGTTTCGACCCCGGCGGGAATCCTTACCTGAATGGTGCGGCGTGCGCGGACGAGGCCTCCGCCATGGCAGTCGGTGCACGGCTTTTCAATCACCTCGCCGGTACCGCGACAGGTGGGGCAGGTCTGGCGGAACTGGATAAAGCCGCCGCCGCTGACCACCTGGCCCGCGCCGCCGCAGGCGGAGCAGGTGCGCTGCCCGGAACCCGGCTCGGCGCCGTTTCCATGGCACCGTTCGCAGGTTTCGCTGACGTTGATGCGAATTTCGCGCGCGGAGCCGAGCACCGCTTCTTCGAAATCAATTTCGAGATCAAAGCGCAGATCCGCTCCGGCCTGCGGGGCATTGCGGTCGTAGGTGCGCTGCCCGCCGCCGAAGAAATTTTCGAAGATACTTCCGCCGCCGCCGCTGGCACCCATGAAGGTGCGCAGTGCCTCTTCGAGGTCGATGCCGCCGAAACCGCCACCGCCAAAGCCGCCGCCTGCGCCGCGTCCGGCACCGAAGGCCGCGTGGCCGAACTGGTCATACTGCTGGCGCTTGGACGCGTCGCTGAGCACTTCGTAGGCCTCGGAGACTTCCTTGAAATTCTCTTCAGCTGCTTTATCGCCGGGATTTTTGTCGGGGTGAAATTTGATGGCGAGCTTGCGGTACGCCTTTTTGATTTCATCGCCGGAAGCCCCTTTGGAGACGCCGAGCACATCGTAATAATCTTTTTTTGAAGCAGGCATTAGTTTTCAGATCCTTCGGATTTAGCCGGGCCGCTGGAAACGACCACCTGTGCGGCCCGCAGCAGGCGCTCGCCAAGCAGATACCCGCGGCGCACCTGCTCGATCACTGTTTCGGCGGGCTGATCGGACGGCATATGGGTGAGCGCTTCGTGGCGGTGCGGATCAAACGGCTCGCCGATGGCATCAATCGGGGTGACGTTGAATTTTTTCAAAAGGTCGAGCAGCTGATTGTAGACGAGCCGGAACCCTTCGGTCACCGAGCAGTCGGTCTGGTGATCTTCCGCACTTTTGAGGCCCATTTCGAAATGATCAATTACCGGAAGCATCTCAAGAAAGAGCGTCTCGTTGGCAAACAGAAACAGCTCGTTGCGTTCGCGCTGGGTGCGCTTGCGGAAGTTGTCGAAATCGGCCTGCAAACGGAGCATCTGGTCTTTCAGCGGCTCCTCTTCAACAACGGGTTCAACAACCGCTTCGGGCTGTTTCGGCACGGCCTCTTTCTTCTCTTTCTTCTCTTTTTTCTTTTTTTCACTCATTATCAAAATTCCTTTTTCCGGGGTTTGGGTAAAAACGCTCCGAAGTTTGAAAAAATACGCATTTGGACGGTTTAGTCAATGCCGGAGGGGCGGGCGGTCAGTGCACTTCGAGTGCGAGCAGGGTCATGTCGTCATACTGCTGGCGGGCGCCGACGAAGCGCACGATCTTTTCATGGATCTGTTCAATGATGGCTTCGCTGCCGGCCGGGGAGGCTTCGCTGAAGGTGTTGCTCAGATTTTCAAAGCCCCATTCATGGCCTTCTTCGTTGAGGGCTTCGGTGATGCCGTCGGTGTAAATCATCACCGCATCGCCGGGCTCGAGCTGAAGCGAAACATCTTTGATGGCGGCTTCAAAAACCGCGGCATCGGCGAGGCCGATGGCAATGCCGGCCGCGTTCAGCGGCTCGGGGCGTCCGTTGGCCGCCCGATTGAGCAGGGGACGTTCGTGCCCTGCGCGTGCAAATTTGAGTTCGCGGGTGCGGATGTTGAGCACCATATAAAGCATGGTGATAAACATATCTTCGGCCAGATTGGCGCTCAGCACGCGGTTGAGCTCGGCAAGCATGTGCGCCGGGCTCTGCTCCTGCTGCGCGCGGGTCCGCAGTACGCCCTGACAAACCGCCATCATCATGGCGCCGCCGATCCCTTTTCCGGCCACGTCCGCAATAACGATCCCCAGATGCTCATCATCAATCGGAATAAAGTCGTAGTAGTCGCCGCCGATATCAAAAGCGGGGAGGTTGAAGGCGGCCAGCTCAACGCCTTCGATCTGAGGAACCTGTTGCGGCAGCAGCGAGGACTGAATCTGCTGGGCGGCCTGCAGGTCGCGGTCAATCTGCCGCTTGTGTTCGAGATCTGCTTTGAGCCCGGCGTAATGGATCGGCACGGAGGCTTGATCGGCCATGGCCTGGATCAGATTGAGATCGCCGGACCCAAACGGGCGCTCATCGGTACGGTTCACAAGCGCCAGCACCCCGAGCGCTTCATTACCGAAACGCATTGGAACAATCAGCAGGGAGCGGATTTTAAGGAAGTCGGCTTCATAGGTTGGTACGCGGGCGTCAATTTCCGCGTCCGGAATGATAATGCCGCTGCCTACGGAGGCGGCCGAACCGATCAATCCCTCGCCGACCGGCACCGGATGGGTGCGGACCACCTGTTCAAGGTACTGCGATTTTGCAAGCGTTTGTTCAACCGGCAGGGTTGAGTCGCTCCAGAGCGGAGGGAACACGCCGGCCACGGCGCGGGCATAGAGCTTTGCGCGGGCGTGGTCGAACAGGTACAGACAGCCGGAGGCGGCTTTGCCGGTTTTGGTGGCGAAGAAAAGAATCCGCTTGAGCAGCGAGTCCATATCCACTTCTTCCGCATCGGCGAAAACTTCACCGATGCTGTGAACGAACTCAAAAACCACTTCCTGTTCCTGCCGGAGCGTAAAGTTTTTTCGCCGCAACCGCCGGATGTTCCGCAGGGTGCGGAAAAGAAGCACTACAATGATCGCTTCAAGAAGGAAGGCCAGCAGTACGGAGGTCCAGTTTAGAAAATGCCCAGACATAGTTTATTCAGTCCAGCCGGTCTATATCGGCCTTCAGGTATTCAATCACCCGTTTAAACCGGGGGCGGTTTTCTTCGCAGAGCTGCACGAGTTCTTCGTGCGCTTGCAGCGCGGTTTCGGCCATTTCTTTTTTGGTGGCGGTGTCGGTCGGCAGGGATTGTGCGGACTGGTCGGGCGCGGCGTGGCCGTGTTCGTCACTGTAATAAGAGATCACCTGGTCAACCCCGAGCGTCGTCAGCAGACGCTGGTTTTTTTCTGACAGGTTGATCAGTTCCAGCAGCTGATTTTTTTGTTGAAGGCGCCCGGAGAGTCCTGCCAGAACACCCATGAACGTACTGTCCAGACCGAGGCATTCCCCCATATCAATCACGACCGTTGAAATCGGATGGTCTTCGCTGACCTCGGCAATAAACTGCTTGAGCGTCGCGCTGACTTTAAATGATCCGCGCCCGATAACGCGTATAAAAACCTTGTCCCCGGCGATGGCCGCCTGCAGATCATCCGTACCTTGTTCACTTCCCGGTATCAAAAAAAACCTCACTGTTAAGGTTCAAAAATCGTCGAAATTCTAGTCCTCGCCCTATGGCAGTGCAAACGCTAATCAGCGAAAACATCAGTTTACCGGCGCAATAATCACCACACATTCGCCTTTAACGGTGCGGTCACCGAACTGCTGCCGGATTTCCGAGGGCGTGCCGCTGAGCAGCTCTTCAAACTTTTTTGTCAGCTCGCGCGCCGCAAAAATCGTACGGTCTGCGCCCATAACGGTTTCGATTTCTGCGAGAAATTTCAGCAGGCGATAGGGCGATTCATAGAAAATCACCGGAACCGGCAGGTTGGCGCACTGCTCAAGCGTGCGCCGCCGGGCACCGCTTTTACGCGGCAGAAAGCCCGCAAAGAGAAACCCGTGCCCGCCGAAGCCGCTCAGGGCCAGCGCGGTGGTTGCAGCCGTTGGGCCGGGCGCGGAGGTGATCGGCAGTCCCGCCGCCTGACAGGCCTTTACGACACGTACACCGGGATCGGAAATGCATGGCATGCCCGAATCCGTCACCATTGCCACGGTCTCACCGTTCCGGATGCGCGTAATGATTTCCTCGCACCGCTGTGCTTCGTTGAATTTATGGCAGCTGATGCAGTGTGTTTTAATTTCAAAATGAGTCAGCAGTTTACGCGTCTGGCGGGTATCTTCGGCGATAATCAGGTTGGCGGCTTTAAGCGTTTCGATGCCGCGTGCGGTCATGTCGCCCAGATTCCCGATTGGCGTTCCCACAATGTACAAACCAGAATCCATAGCGTTTCCTTATATTTCCCTTTCATATCAGCTTCGAGTCGAATGTCTTAAAGTCAAAAGTCAAAAGTCGAAGGCTGGGTCAGCAGGAAATTTCTGACGCGGGACTTTCAGACCTTTGACTTTCGACTGTGTCGAAGCCGTTCATGGCTTCGACAACCTCACACAGCGGCAGGCCGACCACATTCGAATACGATCCGTCAATTCGCCGCACCATTCCCGTTGCGCCGCCCTGAATCGCGTAGGCCCCTGCTTTGTCCAGCGGCTCGCCGGTGGCGACATACTGTTCGATTTCCTCATCGGGCAGATCGCGAAAAAGCACTGCGGTCGCGACATGAAAGCACTCTGTTTTTTCGGCGGTTCGCAGGCAGACGGCGGTGATCACCTCGTGCATTTTCCCCGAAAGCAGCCGTAGCATGGAGATCGCCTCTTCCGGACCGGACGGTTTGCCGAGGACGCGGCCTTCCATGACAACAGCGGTATCCGCACCGAGTACAATTCCGCCAACCTTCACGCTTTCGGCCTTTTCGCGCGCGGTGCGGATCGTGAACTCAACCGGTGTTTCGTCGGGATGCAGCGTTTCGTCGGCAGTCGGATGCATCACGTCGAAAGCGATGCCTGCACTTTTCAGCAGTTCGGCGCGTCGCGGCGAGCTGCTCGCCAGAATCAGTTTTTGATTGGTCTTCATTGGGTTGAATGCGTACTATCCGCTCGACGTTTCAGGAAGCGAGGATAAAAAAACCATGAAAAATTACCACTTCAATAAGAGGATTCTGGTCACCGGCGGCGCGGGCTTTCTTGGCTCCCATCTCTGCGAGAGGCTGATCAAAGAGGGCCACGATGTCGTTTGCGTGGATAATTTTTTCACGGGCCGACGAAGAAACGTGGCGCATCTGCTCGATAATCCCCAGTTTGAAATCCTGCGGCACGACATCACCTTTTCGCTGTTTGTGGAGGTGGACGAAATCTACAACCTCGCCTGTCCCGCTTCCCCCATTCATTACCAGCACGATCCGGTGCAGACCACCAAGACCAGCGTCATCGGCGCCATCAACATGCTCGGGCTGGCCAAGCGCGTTGGCGCAAAAATTTTTCAGGCCTCCACCAGCGAGGTCTACGGCGACCCCGATGTTCATCCGCAGACCGAAGCCTACTGGGGTCGCGTCAATCCCATCGGTCCGCGCTCCTGCTACGACGAAGGCAAGCGCTGCGCCGAAACCCTTTTCTTCGACTACTACCGCCAGAACGACGTCAAAATCAAAGTCGCGCGCATTTTCAACACCTACGGCCCGAACATGCATCCCAACGACGGGCGCGTCGTCAGTAACTTCATTATGCAGGCGCTCCGCGGCGAACCGATCACGATTTACGGCGACGGACAGCAGACCCGCTCCTTCTGTTACGTCAGCGATCTTATTGACGGGTTCCTTAAGCTCATGGACTCGGCCGACGACATCTCCGGCCCGATCAACCTCGGAAATCCCGGCGAATTCACCATGCTCGAACTGGCTGAAACCGTCATCAAACTGACCGGCTCTAAATCCGAATTGGTGTATGAAGAATTGCCCGAGGATGACCCCAAACAGCGCCAGCCCGACATCACACAGGCCAAAGAAAAACTGGGTTGGGAGCCGACCGTCTCGCTCGAAGAAGGCCTCAAGCCGACGATCAAATACTTCAAACAGTATGTTTGAGGTTAAGCGAAAACCTGCGCGGTCAGCGGGCTGAAACGCGAGTCAAACAAGCCTTAAAAGACTGAAAAACAATTCGCTGTTGTTTCGTTCGGAAGTTATTCTGGATGGAATGAAATTTGATCCGGAAAAGCATTATCGCCGATTCATCCGTTTGAAAGGGCATAATTATTCCGGCGACGGGTTGTATTTTGTCACCCTGTGTGTGCACCGGGGTGCAGGAATGGGCCGTAGGGGCAGGCCTTGTGCCTGCCCAGGGCACCCACGAGGGGCTCCCGTACGTTGCGGATGCCCTCCCATATGCAATTATGCCCGATCATTTCCATGCATTGATTCGCATTGCGCCGGGCGTAAAATCCCTTGGGGATGTGATCGGCGCATTCAAATCCCGTGTGGTGCACCAGTTCATCCAGCGTGTAAAGGTCGGTGGCTGGCCGCCGTTTCCGGGAAAAATCTGGCACCGCAATTATTATGAAAGGATTGTCCGCCCGCCCGAAGCCGAGGAAAAGATCGGCAATTGCATCCGCATGAATCCGTGGCGTTGTGTGCAAACCTTATGGAAACGGTTTGCGTGGCATGGGTAACCTCGCCCTGTGGAATGCGCAGAAAACCGGAATCCTCTGTTCACGAAAGGGCGCACCGGAGCCGGATGAAGTTCCGGCAGCCGATGGTTATCTCGGCGGATTTCATTCGCCGCCTGAAAAACAGATTCTTGATGAACTGCTCAAACGTCGCGCCAACATCATCCTATGTCCGGCCTGGGGCCTCGACAACGTTACGAAACAGTTCCTGCCCGCTCTCGAAGAAAACCGTATGCTGATTCTGGAAATGAAAAACCGGGATGGAAATTTCGTCGCGCCGAACAGCGCAACCTTTTCGTCATTCAGAATTCCGACCGTCTCTGGACACCCTGCATTACTCCCGGCGGCATGCTTGACCGGTTGTTGAAAGAGTAGGGGCAGGCATTTTGCCTGTCCACGGATGTCAGGGTTTCAGGCATCGTGTCAAGCCATTGGCAACGGCGGATGGAAAAATGATTCTGCCCCAAACCTGACCTGTTCATGGTGAACCGCACCGGATGAGGAGAGAGAAAAAAGACCCCGAGCGTAGCAGCGGATAATTTCCGCAGGAAATAACAAAGTGGCTCAAATCATTTAAGCGCAAAATGATGAAAAAATAGGACACCGGCTCTGTTTACACAACGCCACTTTCGCCTATCGGCTCAGGTCATCGGACGACCCTCTTCGACAGAGCCAGCGCGTCTTCTTTTTTTATCTTGACTTAACCGAAAATTAACCATATACCTTACCCCTTAGGTTCAATATTCGATTAGAAAGGAAGTTCTCATGAAGTTTAAATTGTTTCTCATGGCGCTCTGTTTCATCGCCTCAACACTGTGGGCCTCGGAAGCGACGTTCCGGTTTGACCCTAACGACCTGATTGGTCTCTATACGACGGGGGATCCAACGGCCTATAGACCCGGCCAAACCAACCCCCGTTTTCTTAATAGAGACGGCTATTCTGTCGGAACAGGTGTAGCAGCCACGTACACCGATCACCCCAGCCGGGGAAGCCGATGGACGGGAGACGATGACTATTACGCTGACTGGCTGGCCGGACTCGGAGCGGGTGAAGGCATTTACCAGTTTAACATGTGGGTTACCACCACTAATTATCCCTACAGTGGTTATCTGCGAGAGGATTCAGGAGAACAGCTGGCTCGCAACGGAATGTACAACAACGATGCGACCGGACTGACGGGAACCGCCGCAGACGGCTGGACCGCCGAGGTGGACGTCATCTACAGCAACACAACGGGTGGAGTCACCTACGGAATCATTTGGAAAACCACCGATTCCGCCGCCTACTTGCGTCCCGGCGGTGCGGATATCGGCGAGTTTTCTTTTTCCATGACGGATGTTATAGGCATTCGCGAGGTCGCGGGCGACATTGTGGACGGAGACGAGTATAGAGTCTGGTTTGGCAGCGACAGTCTTACATTTGACGATCAGGGCTGGGGGACAACTTCTGGGCGGGATGCGTTTGATGGGAGCGACGCCCATTGGGAGGGTGAACTGGCTGTTACGGCCGAGGTGATTCCTGAGCCCGCAACCTCCATGTTTATGGCGGTCGGTGCCGTCTTTGCCGGGCTGATGCGTCTGAAACAGCGCCTGAGCTGAAAGCCTTCCGTCGAGACAGAAACCCTTGCTTTTCGAAGCGGGGGTTTTTTCTTTCGTCACGGGGGTCACCCATTAGAGGTTCCGGTCAAATACAAAAACTTCTTCCAGTACATCGATTCGCTCATCGCAACGGAGTGGCAGTCTGTCCCGGGCGATATATCCGGCGGTGGCGAGGAGATATCCTTCATCGATGAGGCGACGGCCAACAGACGCGCTCATTCTGTTACGTGGATGATTTAATCGAAGGATTTGTCTGTTTGATGAACGATACGCCGGACGATTTTCCCGGCCCGATCAACCTCGGAAATCCCGCCGAATTCACCATGCTCGAACTGGCTGAAACCGTCATCAAACTGACTGGCTCAAAATCCGAACTCGTGTTTGAGGAGTTGCCGGAAGACGATCCCAAACAGCGCCAGCCCGATATTTCA
>JAOZSE010000034.1 GCA_029939835.1 Pontiellaceae bacterium | reverse complement strand
AACGCCATGGCCTCCAACGGTGTCAACACCGTCCTCGAAACCTACATCGCCGGCCTCGATCCGGCCGATCCGAACGCATCATTCCTTCTAAACTCTGTGCAAACGATTGAATCAACCAGCGTTTTGCAGTGGCAGGGCGTTTCGGGACGCTTTTACAACATCCATTGGTCTTCCAATCTGCTCAGTGGATTCGAGCTGATTGCTACCGAGATCCCATGGACACCCGGTAGCTTCACCGACACCACCCACAACGTCGCTGCGCAGGGCTTCTACAAAATCGAAGTTGAGATGGAATAAGGAGTTTTCCAAGTATGGAAATTCCGGCCTATCAAGTTTCAGTCCTTGAAACTTATTTCTCGCCGGCGACCACTTCTACAATGTTGAGCGCATGGTCTTTCATGCGGCGATAGCTGTTGAGCATATCGGTAAAGACCAGACTGCTGAGAGGTTTGACTTTGTGTTCAGCAAGGCGAACAAGGTGTTTCTGGCGATAATCCTTCATCGTGAGCGTTATTTCTTCACCCTCGGTAAGAAGCGGTTCGGCTAAATCGAGACTTCCGGTTTCGACGGCAATGTTGATCTTCGAAACGTAGTCGAGTACCCGGCGGTTAAGGTCGAGCAGCTCCTGCCGGCCTTCGGATGAAAGCTCCAGTTTGTTTGTACGCATCTTGCGTATGCCTTTGAGAACGTTGGTGACGTAATCGCTGAGCGATTCATATTCATCGGCCATACGCAGCTGATGCCGGGCACGCTCCATGACCTCGTGCGGAACCTGCCCGCTGACGAGCCCGCTCAAGAAGAGCACTACCTCTTTCTGGACGTTGTCCAGAATGTCTTCGTAATGGAAAATCTTGAGCTCAAGCTCATCATTCCCCTCGGGTTTTTCAAGCACCTTGCCGAGGCGTTCGAGCATTTGCTGAACACTGCTCCCCATAAATAGAATCTGCTTTTTCGACTGCACAACGCCCAGCGCAGGCGTATCAAGCATCCGCACGTCGAGATATGTCAAATGCGGAATCTCTTCGCCCTCTTTGTCCGGGGCGAGACGCGTCACCAGTTTGGCCAGCAGCCCGACCAGCGGGAGGAAGAGCACCACGTTGGCGACGTTGAAAGTGGTGTGAACCAGCGCAATGGCGCTGGTCACATAGGGGTAGGTGGCTTCTCCGCCATTCATCACCATGGCACTCGGATCATGGATAAGTATTTTTGTAATCAGCGGTATGGCCACCGGAAAGAGCAGGATAAACCACGTGGTTCCCAGCACATTGAAGATCATGTGCGCATAGGCGGATCGTTTGGCGTTGGTGGAGGCACCGAGCGAGGCAAGATAGGCGGTGATGGTGGTGCCGACGTTTTCCCCCAGCACCAGCGCGGCCGCCGTACGGAATTCAATGAGTCCGGAAGCCGCCAGGCCGATGGTGATCCCAAGCGTGGCCGAAGAGGATTGGACGATCATCGTCAGCAGGCAGCCGACGAATGCACATTTAATAATACCGAGGTAGGAAACAGCCTGGAATGCATGGAACCATGTTTTGAATTCTTCGTGGGAGGCGAGGGGCTTGAAACCGTTCTTCATCATCTCCAGTCCGAAGAAAATCATGCCGATGCCCATAACGGTCATGCCGATGTAGCGAAGCTTTTCCTTTTTGGAGAACAGGAAGAAGAAGGCGGCGATACCGAGAATAGGCAGGCCGTATTTTCCAATTTTAAGCACCAGAATCCAGCCCGTGATCGTCGTGCCGATATTCGCGCCGAAGATTACGCCGATCGCCTGCATCAGCGTCATAAATCCGCTGTTAACCAGCCCGACGACCATCACGGTGGTCACGGAGCTTGATTGAATTACACAGGTGATGAGCAGGCCCATAAGGACGCCCATGAAGCGGTTGTTGGTTACGGCACCGATGGCTTTGCGCAGGCCATCACCCGCAACCGCCTGCAGGCCTTCAGACATATTCTTCATGCCCAGCAGGAAAATGCCGAGGCCGCCAAGGACGGGAAAAAGGATAGCGGTGACAAACTCGCCTGTATTCATTCTTTTTCAGCTCCTGTTATTTTTCGGTTTTGATAAATGGGCTCATATCGACGGGACATTATCGCAATGGAACCCCTTAATAAATTTTTAATTCATGCCTAACGAAATTCTAACAAAGCCGAAATAGAGTCCGTACGCATTATTAATGGGCCACAAGGATGGCAGTTAACCCGGAATAAGGAGAAAAAGAAAACCATGAAGAAAATATATATACTGACAGTCACAGTTATGGTGGCTGCACTGAACGCAATGGCGGCCGACGATGTGGCCGCGCTGAAGCAGCAGGTGAATGAGCTGGCCGCTAAGGTCGAAAATCTGGAAGGCACACAGAAAGCCGGCGCACCGGAAGTGCCGGCGTGGGTCACCATGATGAAAATCAAAGGCGATCTGCGGGCGCGGTATGAAAACCGTACCACGGATGGTGATACCAGCAAGGACCGCCAGCGGTTGCGCGCCCGTATCGGTGCCTACGGCAAAGTCAATGACTCCGTCGACTTCGGTATCCGGCTGGCGACGGGGGATAAGGAAGGCGCCACCTCAACCAATGAAAGCATGGATGATAATTTTAATATTGATGATGTCTGGGTTGATCTCATGTATGCGGATATTCATCCCGATTGTCTGGGTGGAGCACACGTGCTGGTCGGTAAAATGCCTAAACCGTGGATCAAAGGTACGGGCCTGATTTGGGACGGTGATACCAACCCCGAAGGGGCGGCGGTCGCCTATAACACCTCGACCAATTTTGCACCGGTCAAACTGATCTCCAGTGTCGGTACGTTTGTTCTTGATGATGATAAAGGTGATGACCTCAATCTTTACAGTGGTCAGCTGGCAGTAGAAGCCAAGTTGGATGGTGTGAAATTACAGGCTGGTGTGAGCGATTATTACTTTAGACATGCTGATGTCAGGAATCTGGCCACAGCGACCAGTTTTAATACACCGAACGGTGATTTTAACCTCGTGGAAGGGTTTGGTTCAGCCGCGATCAAGATCGCGGGCGTGCCGCTGAAACTTCATGGTCAGTATGTAGTCAACACCGACGCGGCAACCGACGATGATGAGGCATATCTGGTTGGCGCTAAACTTGGTAAGGCCAAAAAACCCGGCTCGTGGGAACTGGCCTATAACTGGCGCGATACGGGAAAAGACGCAGTGCCGGATATATTTAATGATTCGGACTTTGCGGACGGCGACACCGGTTCCTACGGCCACCAGATTAAAGGCAAGTACCAGATTGCCAAAAACTGGCAGGCTGGCATTTGCTATCTCGATACGGTCAATGGCGACGGCGTGGACGAAAACACGCTCCAGCTCGACCTCCTCTTCAAATTCTAAAGTTCCTGTTCACTGCCTTGATTCGCGTAAGCGGATCATACTCCCCCGCAGGCCTCCGGATTTTCCGGAGGCCTGTTGCTTTTGGGAATGAGTATTTTTACACGGTTCTAATCAAACCCTAACAATTCTCTAATAGTGTTCCCTCATATTTCCATCTGTAAACGGCGGTGTCGGAATGCGGAGGCGAAAGGAAAGACCTTCGGTTCGGCGTCCGCCAGTTAGTAACAGATGGAAATTAAGGAGAACTCTCAAATGAAAAAAGCAGTACTGAGCACAATCCTGATGGCAGTGGTTGCCCTGACGGTCGTTGCGGAAGAAACTATCGTACTCGACGGTTCGACGACCGTTGGGCCGATCGCCAAAGCATTCGCTGAATATTTCATGGCGATGCATTCGGACGTCAACGTAACCGTCAGTGAGTCCGGAAGCGGAAACGGTGCCAAGAGCCTCATTAACGGCACGTGCGATGTTGCCAATATGTCCCGCCCGATGAAAAGCAGCGAATTTTCCGCCGCGGCCGAAAAAGGCATTCAGCCGGTGGCCCATGTCGTGGCGCTCGACGGCTTGCCGATTCTCGTTCATCCCGGCAACCCCGTCAGTGAACTGACTCTGGAACAGGTGCGCGACATTTATCTGGGTAACATCAGCAACTGGAAGCAGGTGGGCGGTCCGGATAAAAAAATCGTCGTGATCTCGCGCGACACGAACAGTGGTACCTACGAGACCTTTGAAAAGATGGTGATGGCCAAGAAGAAAATCTGTGAAAAGGCTGAATACGTCGGCAGCAACGGTGCGATTCGCCAGCGCGTACAGAGTACGCCTGCCGCCATCGGCTATGCCGGTCTTGGTTTTGTGGATAAAACAGTCAAGGCCCTGAAAATCAACGGGGTTTATCCGAGCGGTGCGACGGTTCAGACCGGGGAATACCCGATTGCCCGTCCACTCTTCATGTACACAAATGGTTATCCAAAGCTTGGTTCTCCGGTTCACCGGTTTGTGACTATTCACCTGAGCGAAGACGGGCAGGAAATAGTGGAAGAGATCGGTTTTGTTCCAGTAACTGCGTACTAAAGAAAAAATATAGAGTGCGGCAGCTTGCTGCCGCACTCCAAAATTAAAATCCAAAACTCCATGACTCCACCACTTCAATCCTCTAAACGCAGCCTGGTGATGAACGCGAGCACGAGCCGCCTGCGGCGGCTCGGAGGACTGCTGGGGCAGGGGTTTCTGTTTTCCGTCACCTCACTCTCGACGCTAACGGTGTTTTTCATTTTTTACTTTATCGCGAAGGACGCCTTTCCATTTTTTAAACTGGAAGGCTTTCGCGAATTTTTTACGTCCACGCGCTGGTATCCCTCGGGCGACCCCGCTGAATTCGGAACCATGGCGATCTTCTTCGGCACCGGCATCGTTACGCTCGGAGCCGTCGCTGTATCCGTACCGCTCGGCGTTTCCGCCGCCGTTTGCCTGAGTGATGTGCTTCCTTTCAACGCGCGCCAGATTGTAAAGCCGGTGATTGAAATTCTGGCCGCCATTCCTTCGGTGGCGTACGGCTTTTTTGCGCTGGTGGTGTTCGCGCCGCTTTTGCAGAACCACGGCGGCGCGGTGCTGGCAGCCGGTGCGTGCCTGATGATGGCACCGCTTCTTGTGCTTCTGGTTGTCGTCGCAAGCGACCTGATTGCCGATCGCTGCTCCGATCTGATGCGCCGCAAGGCCCGCTGGGTGGCCGGTCTGGTGCTTGGAGCCGCAGCGTTCACGCTTATGACGTATATCGGCCGTCAGTTGGGTGCTATCGAAATTGCCAGCGGTGCCAACGCGCTCAATGTATCCATCATCCTCGGTATCATGGCGCTGCCCACCGTGGTCAGTGTTTCCGAGGACGCCTTGCAGGCGGCGGGGCGCGATCTTCGTGAGGGCAGCTATGCCCTCGGCGCGACCCGTGCGGAAACCATTCTGAAAACCGTTATCCCCGCCTCGCTCAGCGGAATTCTGGCCGCCGTCATTCTCGGCGTGATGCGCGCCATCGGTGAAACCATGGTGGTCTGGATGGCCTCGGGTAATGCCGCGCGCATTCCGGGGCCATGGTACAACGTACTCGAGCCCGTCCGCACGCTTACCGCCACGATTGCCGGCGATATGGGCGAGGCTGACCATGTCACCGGTTCGTCGCGTTTTCATGTCCTCTTTGCTATGGCGTTCTGCCTGCTGGCCTTTTCGTTTGTCATGAATCTCGTCAGCGAAGGCATTGTCCGCCGCTCGCGGAAAAAACTCGGAAAATAATGAGACTCAAAACCCGCAGATTACTCGACCGCGCATTCTCTGGAATGGGACTGATTGCCATCGGGGTGATGGCCCTTGCGCTGGTCGTAATTTTGACGCCGATCATCTCTAAAGGCACGGGTGCATTTGTTTTCCGGTCAACCATTGAGCACCGCAAGGTGATGTCCGACCACTGGGGGCGCGGCAATGCGGATCGCGTGGAAAAAGCCAAAGGGCAAGCCGCCGCGGCGCGCAAACCGGTTTACGATCTGCTCTCTGCCTTCGAGTCCGAACTCGATACCATGCCGCGCGCTGAGCGCAAGCCCTATAAAAAGCCGCTCCGTGATCTCCAAAAGGCCTTGCAGAATCTGCTCGGCCCTGCGCCGGGTGCACGCACGCCGGTGCTGATCCGTCAACAATACGGAGCCACCCGCTGGGATCGGGCGAAGATCAAGCTCGACGAGGTGCTCTACACCGAAGAGTGGGACTACTCGAACCCCGAGGTGCTTGGCGTTCTGGTGAAAACCCCGCGCGTCGAGCAGTTCTGCGGCACAAAGCTTGAGCCGCTGTTCGCCTATGTTGAAGAAAACAGTAAGCCGATGATGCAGCCGCGCTGGACGTTCTACTGGCAGTTCCTGTTCGACACGTCAAAGGACTCGCATATTTTCGGCGGAATCGGTCCCGAAGTGCTCGGCACCGTTTATCTGACACTCGGCGCGATGATTTTCGCCATTCCGATGGGCGTGATTGCTGCAATCTATCTTTGCGAATACGCCCGCGAGGGCAGGGTGATCAGTTTTCTGCGTATCTGTATCAGCACACTCGCCGGCGTTCCGAGTATTGTCTTCGGTCTTTTTGGTTTGGCATTCTTCCTGAACACCATTCACATCTCCGATTCCAAAAGCGTGCTGGCGGGCGCCCTGACGCTTTCACTGCTGATTCTTCCGACGGTGATACGCGCTTCCGAAGAGGCGATTCTGGCTGTACCACGAACTTACAAGGAAGCGGCCCTCAGCCTCGGGGCCGGGCGCTGGCACACCGTAATGACGGTGATTCTGCCTGCCGCGCTGCCGGGCATTCTGACCGGCATCGTCATCAGTATGGGCCGCGCCGCGGGTGAAACCGCACCGATTATCTTCACCGCCGCCGTAAGCGTCGGGCGCCCGCTGCTTCCGTCGCAGGTTCTTTCGAACCCGACGCCCGCATTGCCGTGGAATATTTATAACCTGTGCACCGAACATGAAGCAGTGGATGAAATCCGGCATGTGCAGTTCGGGATGGTATTCACACTCGTGGCCGTGGTGCTGCTGCTCAACGTAGTCGCCATCATCATGCGCGCAAAAATTTCAAAAAAATTACGAGGATAACGTAGGACAGGCTTCCAGCCTGTCCAGACAGCAAGGATGGCTGTCCTACAGTAAAAAGAGGAATTTTATGAATGAAGAACTCAGAATGAAACGGGCCGCCCGCTTTGCCGGGCATGAGGAAGAGGATTTCGCCCTCAGGCCCGCCCATGTACAGGCCGAAAACTTTTCGGTATTCTACGGCGACTTCGAGGCCGTTCGGAATATCAACTGCGCCTTCCCCGAAGGACTCGTGACCGCGATGATCGGCCCGAGCGGATGCGGAAAAAGTACGCTGCTGCGCGCGATCAACCGGATGAATGACCTGATTCCAGGCTGCCGGGCGGGTGGAAAAATGGTTTTTGATGACGAAGATATCTACCGAAGGGATATTGACGTGGTTTTGCTGCGCATGCGAGTCGGGATGGTATTTCAGAAACCGAATGTTTTTCCGAAGTCCATCTATGACAATGTCGCCTACGGCCCGCGGTTGCAGGGGATTAAAAACCGCAGCCAGCTCGACGAGCTGGTGGAATCCAGCCTGAAGCAGGCGGCACTCTGGGACGAGGTGAAAGACCGCCTCCCGGCGAACGCGCTTGGGCTTTCCGGCGGGCAGCAGCAGCGCCTCTGTCTGGCGCGCGCGCTGGCGGTGAAGCCGGAAATCCTGCTGATGGACGAGCCGACTTCGGCACTGGATCCGAAAGCCACCACAAAAATCGAGGATCTGATTGCCGAGCTTCGCGGAAAATACACGATCATTATCGTGACACATAATATGCAGCAGGCCGCGCGCGTCTCCGACCTCACCGCTTTCATGTATGAAGGCGTACTGGTAGAGTTTGGACGAACCCGCCAAATGTTCACCAAACCGAAGGAACAGCAGACTGAGGACTATATTACCGGTCGCTTTGGATAAAAAATTTGAAACCGAATAGGAGGGAAAAATGACACAGGCCTTTATGAATGAAGTGGAAAAGCTTAAGCGTCAGGTGCTGAGCCTCAGTGCGATGGTCGAGGAACGCGTAATGCTGACCGTTCGCGCTTTGCAGGAGCGCGATGAGGGGAAAGCCAGGCAAGTGGTCGGGTCCGACCGCGAAATTGACGCGGCGGAAGTCGAGGTTGAAGAGGAGGCCCTCAAAATCCTCGCTTTGCATCAGCCGGTGGCGATTGATCTGCGGTTTATTACCGCCGTGCTGAAAATCAATAACGATTTGGAGCGGATCGGTGATATTGCTTCGAACGTCGCCAAACGCACGCGCCGTCTTTGCGGAAAACCGGAGGTGAAGGTGCCCGGCGAACTGATTGAACTCGGCCGGCACGTCCGCGATATGCTGCACAAGGCGCTGGATGCACTCATCAACCTCGATGCAGAAAAGGCCGCAGGTGTCTTCACGCTGGACGACCGCGCCGATGATCTGGCGCGGACGGTTCGTTTGGTGGCAGAGGAAGCGGCGGTGGAAACGCCGAACCTTCTGTCGCTTTATGTGGATGTTATTCTGGCCGCACGGAATTTCGAACGGATCGGCGACCTGGCCACCAATATTTCCGAGGATGTGGTCTATATGGTCAACGGCATCATCGTTCGCCATGGCCTTTCCGAAGAGGCAAATTAGATTGTTTCGTCCAATGGGAACGGGCAATCTCGGGTGCAACTGTACGGAGGAAGTATGAGTTCCGATAAACGACAGATTTTGGTTATTGAAGACGAAGAGGATATCCGCGAATTGGTGCGCTACAACCTTGAGCAGGAAAATTTCGCCGTGACCGAAGCGGAAAGCGGTGAAGCCGGCCTGAAAGCGGTTTTGCGGAAAGCGCCTGATCTCATTCTTCTCGACCTCATGCTGCCCGGAAAGGACGGGATGCAGGTCTGCCGCGAGCTCAAACAGAGCGAAGGAACCCGCGGCATTCCCGTTGTCATGATGACGGCCCGCGGCGAAGAGAGTGATGTTGTCGCCGGTCTGGAACTGGGCGCCGAGGACTACATTGTCAAACCCTTCAGCCCTAAAGTGCTGGTGGCACGCGTAAAAGCGGTTCTGCGCCGTAAAACCGCAGCACCGCTGCCCAACGAGATTCTGCGCATTCACGATCTGGTCATCCATCCCGGGCGCCATGAGGTACGGGTCAAAGACCGTCCGGTTGACCTCACCGCTACGGAGTTCGGCATCCTTCATTTTCTGGCCCGCCGCCCCGGCTGGGTGTTCACACGCTATCAGATTGTCGACGCCGTCCACGGCGAGGATTACCCCGTCACCGAACGCTCCGTGGATGTGCAGATTGTCGGACTGCGAAAAAAACTGGAAAAAGCCGGTGCGTGCATTGAAACAGTGCGCGGTATCGGCTATCGCTTTAAGGATGTAGACTGATGCATGCAAAACGCATTTTCTGGCAGATTTATCCGAGCTACCTGATCGTTACGCTTCTTTCCCTCGCGGCGGTTTTTCTGCTTTCGTCCGCATCCATTACCCGTTTCTACCACCGCCAGACCGCTGGAAACCTCGAGGTGCAGGCGCTCTTTGCCGAGGAACAGTTGCGCGAGCGGTTTGATCCTTCGAACATCAGTGAACTGAACCGCATTTGCGCAACCCTCGGCACAAAATCCCCGGCACGTATTACCCTGATCCTTCCCGCCGGCACGGTAGCGGGTGACTCCGAAAAAGCACCCGCCGAGATGGGCAGCCATGCCAACCGTCCGGAAATTCAGAAGGCCTTTGCGGGTCACACCGGCCAGTCCGTTCGTTTCAGCAATACACTCAAGAAAAACATGATGTATGTGGCCGTGCCCGTGCTGCGCGACGGGCGGGTCATCGGGGTGGTGCGAACCGCTATGCCGCTGACCGAAATGGATCAGTTGATGGGAGAGGTGCAGCACCGGATCATTTTCGGCGGGCTGTCGGTTCTGTTGCTGGCAGCCCTGTTCAGCCTGTTTATTTCCCGCCGTATTTCATCTCCGCTCGAGCGCATCAAGCGCGGTGCGGAGCATTTTGCACAGGGCGATTTCTCGCACCGTCTGCCATCCACCGGTTCCAGCGAAATCGGCGCACTGGCCGGCACCATGAACGAAATGGCCGAACAACTCGAAGAGCGCCTTCAGTCGGTTATTAAGGAACGCAACCAGCGCGAAGCGGTTCTCTCCAGTATGGTCGAAGGCGTGCTGGCGGTGGACACCGGCGGCCACATTATCAGTCTCAACAAAGCCGCCGCCCGCTTTTTCCATGTGTTCCAGCCCAAAAATGCGCCGGGGCGCAGCATGGAAGAGGTTTTCCGGAACGTTAAGTTGCAGAAGTTTGTCACCGATGTACTGAAAGGGCAGGAAACCCGCGAGTGCGAGATCACAGTAGAGAATGAGGAAAACTATTACCTGCAGGCGCGCGGAACCAACCTGCTCGGTGTACAGGGTGAACGCATCGGTGCCGTCGTTGTCTTTAACGATGTCTCCCGCCTGCGCCGCCTCGAAAATCTGCGACGTGAGTTTGTCGCCAACGTTTCCCACGAGCTCAAAACTCCGATCACCTCCATCAAGGGGTTTGTCGAAACGCTGCTCGATGGCGCACTCAAAGATCCCGCCGAGGCCGAGCGTTTTTTAAAAATTGTCGGCAAACACGCCGACCGTCTCAACGCCATCATCGAAGATCTGCTTATGCTCTCTCGCCTCGAACAGGGCGGACTCGAAGAAATGGAAATGAAGTCCGTTGGACTGAGCGGAGTGATGGGCTCCGCCGTTGAGGTATGCGCTCACCGCGCCGAAAAGAAAAACATCACCGTCAATGTGGTGTGCCCTGACGACCTCAGCGCCGTCGTCAACCCGCCGCTGATCGAGCAGGCGCTTATCAACCTCATCAGCAACGCCGTCAAATACTGCGACGAAGCGACAGTCGTCACGGTCACTGCGCGTGGCGGAGCAAAAGAGGTGATCCTAAGCGTCCAGGATCAGGGCTACGGGATCGAAGCGGAACATCTGGAACGGCTCTTTGAACGTTTTTACCGAATTGACAAAGGCCGTAGCCGCCAGGAGGGCGGAACGGGCCTCGGACTCGCCATTGTCAAACATATCGCACAGGCGCACGGCGGACGTGTTGAAGTCCAAAGTGAATTTGGCAAAGGCTCCGAATTTTCCATTCATCTGCCCGGCGTATAGCGCCGCTTATGAAAGATAACCATTTCTTTCATATATCTGTTTTTTTTAGATCGGTCGTATATTTTCTTGTCACCTATTTGATCGCTGTTTACTCTGCCCTCAACGAAAAGGGGTTTGCTATGAAATACAGGGGGTTTTCGACGGCACTGGCTGCCGGGTTGGTTTGTCTGTCTTTGGCCGGTTGCGGACAGGATGATTTGTCTCCACTGCAAAAAGCTGCCGCACAGGGAAATGCTGACGCACAATACCTGCTGGGGCACTCTTATTATTTTGGCACCGGCTGCCCGCAGAATTACAAAGAAGTGATGGAGTGGTGTCATCTGGCCGCTAAACCGGAACATGCGGCCGCCCGATCCCACCTGGGGGACGATGCACAGCACCACACCAGTGTGCGGCAGGATTGCCAAAAGGCGGTGAAGTGGTTCCGCGCAGCCGCCCAGCAGGGACATACAGGAGCCAGAATGCTCATCGGAACGGCCTATTTTCTCGGTTGCGGCGTCCCGCAGAATAACACAGAAGCGATTAAGTGGCTGCGCATGGCAGCCGAGGAGGGGGATGCCGGTGCGCAGGGCCTGCTGGGGAAGTGCTATTTTTTCGGCGATGGTGTCGAGAAAAATTGTGCCCAGGCGTATGCCTGGTTTCATTTGGCGGCTGGTAAGGGATTTGAAAAAGCAGTGGAAGACAAATCGCTGTGCTCCCAGGAAATGAGTCCCGAAGAAATTGAAGAAGGGCTCAGGTTTGCCGAGGAATATGCGAAAAATTACGAGTTGTAAGCAGCGTCACTGAATTTTGAGCAGTCTATAGTCGAGCATGGTTTTTTCCTTGAAGACAAACCGGCCGATAAATTTTTCGCCCGCGATCATTTTCGGATACCAGACGGGATCGTCCTCCCACATGTTGTGCCAGGGCAGGGCGTCTATCTCGAACCAGTGAGGGATCGCCTCATCAGTTTCGGTCGGTGTGCCTTCAAACTTGGTGGCGGTGAATACCTCGCCATGAATGCTGAATCCGTCGGTAAACTGAAACATCAGTGTGCCGACATGCACCGGATCGAGCGGCGTAATGCACAATTCCTCCTGCGTTTCACGAACTGCGGCTTCCAGCGGGGTTTCACCCTCCTCAATCCGTCCGCCGGGTGCATTGTAAAGCCCAGCACCGAACCCGAGCTTTTTATGGATCAGCAGCAGCCGGCTTCCCTGTTTAATAAAAAGCAGCGTTGCCCGTTCTTTCGGATCCCACTTTTCCCAATCTAGGTCTGAAACTTTTTTCATTTAACGCTCTTCGGTTTTAACGGCTTCAACGAGCCCTCCAGGGTATTTCAACGATGTTAACGATTTTTAATACAAATCAAATTTACCCAGCACCCCTTCAAGGCCGCCGTTGTTTAAATCATTTTTCCATTCGGGTTTGAGGCCGACTTTTTTGAGCAGCTTTCGATCCCCCGCATAAACATAGGCCGTGCATCCGGTACAGCGCTGTTTGAGGAAATCACCAAACTCTTTGAGGAGTGCTTCCGCCGTCTCGCGGCTGCCGAGGCGTACCCCGTAGGGCGGATTGACGACGATAGTTGTATTCTCAAGCCGTTCAATCTTCCGGAAGTCCTTGCATTCAACAGAAATTTTAGGTGGAGCGGGCGCTCCGTGCACGCTTCCTTCTACAGTTAACGCGCCCGGAGGTCGCGTTCCACCTTGAAATAGCTTCTTTAAATTAGTACGCGTTGCGCGAATCGCCTGCGGATCCGTATCGCTTCCGAACAGCAGTCCTTCGGACAGGGGGCGCATGGCGGAGTCCGCTTCTGCTTTTACTTTTTTCCAGATTTTAGCGTCAAAGTCCGAAAAGTGTTCAAAGCCCCAATGGGTGCGTAAAAATCCCGACGGAATGCGGCAGACATGCATTGCGGCTTCGCAGAGCAGGGTGCCGGAGCCGCACATCGGGTCAATCAGCGGGCGCTCACCGTCCCATCCGGAAAGCCGGATGAGCGCCGAGGCCAGCGTCTCCTGCATCGGTGCTTCCACGCGGGCGGTGCGATAGCCGCGTTTGTGGAGTGACCCGCCGGAGACGTCTAAGCTGATAGTCGCACGGTTGTTGCGGACAAAAAGGTGAATGCCGATATCCGGCGCGGGAATATTAACACTCGGGCGTTCGCCGGTCTTCTGGCGGAAAAAGTCGCAGACCGCATCTTTGACTTTCAGGCCAGCGTATTGCGAATGTTGGAGCGAAGGCGTGTTGGAGGTGACGGCGGAAATCGCGAAGGTTTCGCGCGGGCTCATAAACTGACTCCAGTCAATCTTGAGTGCGGTCTGGTAGAGATATTTGTCGCTGTGGCAGTCGAAGGTGATCAGCGGAGCGAGTACGCGCACAATCAGCCGCGACGTGTAGTTGATGCGGTAGAGCGTTTCGGTATCTGCCTCGAAGTGGAGGCCGCGATAAGCCACTTTAATCGCTGCCGCCCCGAGGCTTTTCAGCTCGGCTTCGGCAAGCTCCTCGAACCCGCTCGCGATCTGGGCGAAATACTGGTTTCTCTGTTGGTATTGAAACATCGGAACAGCCTAACAGCATCCTGTTGGATGCGTGAAGGCTGTTCCGGTTATTTGTTATTGGTTAATTGTTATTGGGTCTCTACATTCGGATTTGTTGTTTTCTGATAACTTCTAACCGTTAACTGATAACTCTATCTTATGAGTATTCGATATAAGATCACCATTGCCTATGACGGCACGGATTACGCGGGCTGGCAGGTACAGTCGCGCAAACACACCGTGCAGGCCGAAATTGAGCGGGTGATTGAGCAGCTGGCCGGAAAACATATTCGCGTTCACCATTCCGGACGAACGGATGCCGGCGTTCACGCCAAAGGGCAGGTAGCCCATTTTGACCTGAAAGAGCCAGTCGATGTCCGCCGGTTTCAGAAAAGCCTCAATGCGCTCTTAAAGCCCGACGTGCGGGTCATGAAGCTCGAAAAAGCCGCGCCGGACTTTCACGCCCGTTTCAAGGCCCAGGGTAAGGAATACCGGTACTTTATCTGGAACGGCCCGGCTGTGCCGCCGAACCTGCGGCTTTACCGTTATCACGAACGCCGGAAGCTTGATATCACCGCCATGAAGCGCGCCGCCGCGCTGTTGGTTGGCAAACACGACTTCGCCGCCTTCACCGCCAACCCGCACCGCGAGATCGAAGGCACCGTGCGCAGCGTTCGTAAAATCACAGTGACCCGCACGCGGGAAGGGGACATAACCCTCGCAGTGGAAGGCGACGGTTTTCTCTACAAAATGGTGCGTTCTATCGCGGGCTTCCTGCTTCGCGTCGGCACCGGCGAACTGAAACCCGAAGACGCTGAACGTTTACTGAAAGCCAAAACACGCACCCACGAAGTCCCCACCGCCAAAGCCCACGGTCTGTTCCTCTGGCAGGTTTTTTATGACTGATTACGAACAAAATTTCTTTCCCTGCGACATTGCTGTGGTCGGCGCAGGCGTAAGCGGTGTGCCGGCGGCCGTGGCAGCGGCACGCGCCGGTGCGAAAGTCGTGCTGGTCGAAAAAAGGCCAGTGATCGGAGGCACGATGTGCGCCGGGCTCGGCTTCCCGGTTTGCGGTCTTTTCGAGAGCGATACCGGGAAGCCGCCGCGTCTGCTTAATCACGGACTGGCGGAGGAACTCTCCCAGACCGTCCTGGCCGAAGACGCGCAGGCGGTTGAGCGAATGGGCCGCGTGTATGTTTTGCGATGCACCGCAGAGCGTTTCAGTGCCGTTTATCGAGACTGGCTCGACGACATCCCGAATGTTCGGCTTTTTACTCTCATATCCGCTTTGAAGGTGGAGGAGCGGAGCGACCGGATCAGCGCAATCACTTTCCAGAGTGCGAACGGAGAACTCGTTCGGGCAGAGCCCCGGACGGTCATCGACTGTACCGGCAGCGCGGCGGTTGTTCAGGCGACTTCCGCCGAATGCATTGAACCGAAAAAACCGCCGCTGGCCGGTTTTGCACTGCGTATCCGAAACGTGGTGTTGGACGACCTGCTTCCTCTTAAAGTCCCGTATACCTTGCAGCAGGTCGCTGAAGCTGAAAAGCTTCCGCCTCTCAGCCGCTTTACCGTCTTTACGCCAGGCCCGCCCGGTTCGGGTTGCGGGATTTGTAAAATCAGCGTTCCGGCTGATACGGAGGGTTCCGCCGCAACCCGGCTGGCTGAAAAAGTTTTTAAAGTTCTCTGCGAGGCGCTGCCGGAGTTTTGCGATGCGGAACTCATCGAAACCTCGCCCGCCGTGCTTCAGCGAGAGGGCATCCGAATAAAAGGTGAATATATCCTTACGGAGGATGACGTGTATACGAGCCGATGGTTCGACGATGCGGCTGCACGCGGCGGGTGGCCGATGGAATACTGGGATTCTGAAAAAGGTCCGCAATATCGCTTCGCGAAAGAGGAACGCGGCTACGACATCCCGCTTCGCGCATTGCGTTCCGTGAATATTCATAACCTGTGGGCGGCGGGCCGTGCAATTTCCGCCGACTCGGCGGCGCTGGCTTCGGTTCGGGTAATCGGCACGGCCATCGCCACTGGCGAAGCGGCCGGACTTACTGCGGCAAAGGAGTTGCTGTGAATATCGTTAACGTCATACGAAACGAAACTGCGTCGCTCCCGCCGGAAAAGATCGCGGTGTGTGCCGAGACGGGCGACCTGTCGTATACAGCACTTTTTCGTGCCGTAGATGCCGTGGCGGATATTTTAAAAAAAGAGGGCCTTGCTCCCTGCAGTCGCGTCGGCCTTGCCTTTCCAGACAGCATGGACTACATCATTCTGAGTCTGGCCGTCCTCTCCCTCGACGCCGTGCTGGTTCCGGTGGCGGTTTCCGCCGCGCGGGAGGTGGTCGAAGAAATTCTCGAAAAAACGGCGGCGGATTTTTTGATCAGTTCTGCAGAGCTGCTTTCCGTTGAAGCGATGTGGATGAAGCAGAAGACTCTTCCCGGGCAGAACGGCTTTTATCTGGTGCGCTGTATGCCGACTGCTTCACTGCCGGATGAATTCAACGCGATGGAGCCAGCCTTTATCCGCTTTTCCTCAGGCACGACCGGAACCAGCAAAGGCGTTCTCCTTACTCATCCAGCCATCGTGGAGCGGACGGATGCGGCCGATCAGGCGCTCAAAATCACTTCCGCCGATACGGTACTCTGGGTGCTTTCGATGAGCTTTCACTTCGTCGTCTCAATCCTTCTTTTCCTGCGGCGCGGCGCGACAATTTGCCTTTGCAGTGAAATGTTTCCGTTTTCGTTTCTTTCTGCCGTGAAGCGCGGCGACGGCACGTTTATCTACGCCACACCGTTTCATTACCGCACACTGATTGAGGCCAAAGCGCTCGATCCGAAGGCGCTGAGTGGCATCCGGATGGCCATTTCAACGGCCATGAAACTGCCGCCCGAAACCGACGTCGCCTTTCGGGACAAGTTCGGGCTTGGATTGCAGGAGGCGTACGGCATCATCGAAGTGGGCCTTCCGTTTGTGAACGCGGCGGGATCCAAACCCGAAGGAGCGGTGGGTCGGGCGCTGCCGGGTTTTGAGCTGGAAATCCGCGACGCAGATAAAAAAGGGGGCGGAGAAGTTTTTCTGCGCGGCCCGGGAATGTATGCGGCCTATCTGTATCCATGGCGGCGGCGAGAAACGAACGAATGGTTTGCGACCGGCGACACGGGCCGTCTCGATCAGGACGGATTTCTAACCCTGCTGGGTCGCACCAAAAACCTGATTAATTTCGCGGGCATGAAGGTGTTCCCATATGAGGTCGAAGCCGTGCTTGACCGCTTTCCGGGTGTGCACGCATCACTCGTCTATGCGAAACCGCACCCGCGCTATGGCCAGCTTCCCTGCGCGAAAGTGGAGGCGAACGGCGTAACGGCGGAAGAACTCCAGCGTTATTGCTATGAGCATTTAGAAAGCTACAAGGTGCCGAAGAAAATAGAGATCGTTGAGC
>JAOZSE010000122.1 GCA_029939835.1 Pontiellaceae bacterium | reverse complement strand
AAGCCGTCGCCGAAGAACTCGGCATCCCCTTCGAGTGCTACGACCACTGCACCCCTGGACAAATTGGATAAACCCCTTTAAAATCAGGGGTTTTAAGAAAAAAGACAGCCCGTAATCCCATACCTTTAAACGTATGGGGTTATGATTTTTGTAACATCATAAGCCCAAACCTATTAGAAAAGTTTTTCATTGATATATTCCCATACCTTTAAAGGTATAGTTTTTCCAAAGGCCGGAAGAAAAAGTTCCAAGGATTACCTCTCCCCTGCGGGTCGCTTCTTTGAACCACTCGTTTCACTCGTTATTTTCCGACGGAAAATTCTCTATCGCTACGCTTTCGGGAAAAATACCAAAAGCACTTTCGCTTCGCTCAGGTGGAAACTTTCGAGTAAGCTCTCCACCCATGAGAAGTCGCGAAGCCATGCAGTGGGAAAAGGTGCTCAAAAGTGTCTTTGATGAGATTGATCACGAACTCGAAGCCGGGTACGGCGGAACCTATACCCTCCACCCCTCGCGGCCCGAACACGGCAGCACCTCCAACCCGGAAGCCGATGGTCTTTTCAACGTCGGTGCGGCCTACTCCGCCGGGTTCGGCTCAAAACATGGCCCCGGCTACGTCGTCGATATCCGCCTGTCCACCCTCAAAGAGGTGCCCGCCGAAGTGCGCGCAGAGATTAAAGCCAGCGTGTTGCAATATCTGGATGAACGCCTGCCCGCTGCTTTTCCGGGCAAAGAACTGCGCGTTTCAGAAGAAAACGGCGTCATCCGCATTCACGGCGACCTGAGTCTGGACGAGTAGAACCAACCCCTTTATTTCGGCTCCGCCGGAGGCGTCGCCCTACTTTCAGGACATCCTCTTCCGGTGAGACAATATCTCCGAGCGAACCGAAATTAAATGGAGACTTACAGCGGGAAGGGTTTTATCTGTGTTTAGGTGACTGGGTGATGAAGTCGTAGCCCCAGATCGGAGCGCCGTTGATCTCGAAGTAAAGCCGGTTGGATCCGGCACTCCAGCGCATTCTTTCGTCCCGCTTCCCCGCGGGGGCATTGGTGTATTCGGGGAGATAGAAAAGCGTGTGCCAGGGAGTAAAAAGCGGCGTATTTTCAGGAGGGGTTTCCCGTACGGAAATTTTAAAGCCGGGATTGGAATAGTAGAAGACATGCTGCAGGCGCGCTTCGCGGATGCCGTCGGGCGAGGCGAGAACCAGCACCGTTTTAACCGGCGGTGTAAAAATCCGGAAGGCCACAAAAAGTACAAATCCCATCAGCGCCAGTAAGCCGATGGCGCTCAGGGGTGACCTGTCACCAAAAAAGCTACGCCTGTGATGCGAAGAATGCCTGTGAGAAGAATGTCTGCGAGAAGATTTCATTTTACTCATCTGTATCTTTGAACTGGGCAGGGTTGCCACTCCCTTCGGTCATTGCTTTCGTGCGTGAAAGCCTCGCTTCCATTGGTCGCGTGCCTGCGCCTTGTTACACCGAAGCTTGCTTCGCAATCTAAAGCGGCGGCAAGCCGCCGCACTCCATACTATTTCGTTTCGGTCTGCCCGGACAGCAACCTGCCAAAAAACTTTTTGATTTTCAGTTCCCGGTCAATGTCGTTGAAAGTGATCAGCAACATGGCGCCGATCAGCAGAACGGCAAAAATATGGATCAAAACAGCCTGCACTTTGGCGTGCACTTTGTGGCGTGTAATGCCGTGCCAAAGTGAAAAGACGATGTGCCCGCCGTCGAACACCGGAATGGGAAGCAGGTTGAGGATGGCTAGATTGACATTTATAAGACGGATAAGTCCCAGCGTGTTGAGTAGGCCCGTTTTGATGGAAAACATCAATATGCCAAAAATAGCGATCGGCCCGGCAAGACTTTTGGCGCCCTGCGAGGCTTCGTCGCGATTGCTCAAGGCTTTAACCACACGGACAATCATACGCGCATCGGATTTAAGCTGATCAATCGGATTGCGGTAGAGCATCCATGGCAGGCTGCTGCCCGCAAATGTGACGCCAAGCATGACGCGCTCATGCACCTCGTTGTATTCAGGATGAACGGTGAGGGCCAAATTCGTGCCGACACGTTCAATCGTCAACTGTGCCGGCTCGCCGGGCGGGGCCGCCTGAACCAGTTCTGTGAAGTGCTCCCAGCCAAGTATCGTTACGCCGTTGAAAACAAGCGCCTTGTCACCGACCTGTACACCCGCACGGTCGGCAGGACTATCGTCCGTCACTGCACCGAAAAGACAGGGAATGGCCGGCTCAATGCCTTCGATGGCTGGCACATCGTCCTCGTTGAGTACAGTCGGCACCGTCACTTCTTTTTCGATACCCGCACGTCGGACATTCAGCGAGAGGGTCTCGCTGCCTTTGAGGAACGTTTCGACCTGGAATTCATACCAGTTGTTTATCGTTGTGCCGCTGACGGAAAGAATTTCGTCACCCTCGCGAAGACCGGCGACATACGCGGCGCTGTTGGTTTCGACATTTCCAATGACCGGACGCATCTGCGCGCCCGCGTCGTCACCGGGAATCAGCCAGATCGCGAGGGCCAGCAGAACGGCCAGCACGATGTTGCCGATTGGGCCGGCAAAGGCGACGGCGATTTTTTTCCAGGGTGAAACGTCGGGACAGGCTTCCTGTATTTCACCGTCCTGAATTTTTTCCATGCCTGCGGGGTCAAGCTGCGGAAGTGCGACATAGCCGCCGAAGGGAATCCAGCCGATTTTGTAGAGGGTACCGTCTTTTTCCCATTTAAAGAGGGCGTGGCCGAAACCGATGGAGAAGGTCTTCACCACCAGCCCGCAGCGCCGCGCGGCCAGAAAATGACCGACCTCATGAACGAACACCGTAATGCCGAAAAGAAACAGCGCTATGAAAACGGTATAAAAAACAGTCCAGCTGTTAAGGAAAAATTCTGTCATCGAAAAAGGCCCGTCTTTTTAGGGTGAAAGGGAAAATTCAATATACATATACATGAACGGCGCGGTGAAAAGCAGGCTGTCGATCATGTCGAGCATGCCACCCATGCCGTGCGCAAGCGCGCCGGAATTCTTGACGTTGACCGCCCGTTTGAAAAGTGATTCCACGAGATCGCCCATGGTTCCGATCACCGGAAGCACCAAACCGAGAATCAGCGCATGGTAGAGCGGAAAATTGAATATGCCGAGTTTTGCGCCGCTCACTTTCCACCAGATCACTCCGACCATGGTCGAAAAGAGAATTCCACCCAGCAGTCCCTCCCAGCTTTTTTTCGGCGAAATGCGGGGGAAGAGTTTGTGTTTTCCGAACCGCGAACCGATAAAATAGGCTCCTGCATCGCCCCACTTGACCGCCACCAGCAGATAGAGCCCGGTCAGGGCGGGTTTTTCGAGCGGCCCCATCATGCAAATACGAACAAAAAAGCTCCAGAAAAAGGCAACATAGATAAAGCCGAAGAGCGTGCCGAGCGCGTTCTGAAAGGCCTGGCGGGCGTCATCATAAGCAAACAACCGGAAAAAGTTGATCAGCAAAATCAGCAGCAACAGCGACCAGAGCGCCGCCTTGGGAATGTCCTGCCGGTAGCAGAGCCAGGTCACCGCGACAAAAAGCATCCCGCTAACCATGCCCATGTGCCGGGACGCCGGCATATTGCCCAGCTCAAGCAGTCTGTAGAACTCGCGCATCGCCAATGCGCAGACGGTCAGTAACAGCAGCAGCCCCGCCGGATTACCGGCGGGAACAAATCCAACCACCGACACGATAAATGCGGCCAATAAAATTCCAAGGGCTATTCTTTTCTCGTCCATCATCTTCCCTTTTGTGTCACGATCCCGCCATAACGTCGGCCGCGCTGATCAAAGGCATCCAGAGCCTGAAAAAATTCCTTCTCACGGAAATCGGGCCAGAAAGTATCTGTAACATACAGTTCGGCATAAGATAACTGCCAGAGCAAAAAATTACTCAACCGCAGCTCACCGCTGGTACGAATCATCAAATCCGGATCCGGTACGTCGGGCAGATAAAGGTGTTTCGCGATGGTTTCCTCGTCCACGCTTTCAGGATCCAGTTCGCCCGCCGCGGCCTCGCGCGCGATGGCTTTTGCCGCGTCGGCAATCTCGGTCCGGCTGCCATAGCTCAGCGCCACAATCAGCGTATACTCATAATCCTTCGCCGATTTTTCCATCAGCTTTGAGAGCTTCTTCTGCACGCTGGACGGCAGACGCTCAAACTGCCCCATCACGAGAAGCCGCACCTTGTTTTCCAGCAGTTCGTCCCCGTAGCGGTCTGCAAACCGGGCCAGCAGCTTCATCAGGCCTTCGACCTCATCCTTCGGACGAATCCAGTTTTCCGTGCTGAACGCGTAGATCGTCAGGTATTTCACCCCCGCCTGCCGCGCCGCGCGCAGCACCGCGCGAACCGACTGCGTCCCTTCTTCATGGCCCTTCAGGCGCGGCAACCCGTGCTGCTTTGCCCATCGCCCGTTGCCGTCCATAATGATGGCGACATGTTCTGGGACATTGTCGATTGACGATTTTAGATTTCCGATTGAAGATTTCATCATGTATGCGAAGCGATTATTAACACCCGCTTCGCTCAAGACTCAAAGAACACGAAGCGTTGTACTACTATCCGTCATTTTCTTGTTTTTTTAACAAGCTTTATCCGACAAACCATTCCTTAACAGGGTCTTTTTTCGACAGAATCATTAAGAAGCTTATATACTCCGGCTGTTAAAATGATTCTGTCGAC
>JAOZSE010000033.1 GCA_029939835.1 Pontiellaceae bacterium | reverse complement strand
CGTTCGTCGCGCTGGGCGGTGGCGTGCCCAGCGAGCAAGCCGCCGACCCCGCCGGTGACGACGGGGAAGAAGGCGGCGAAGCCGCCGCCGATCCCGCCCGCAATGCCACTGCGCAGAAGCAGGTCTCCGTTGATGTTCAGGGTGTCGCGTATGCGCTGCTCCGGCACCTTCGCACCGCTGACCGCGTTGAGCAGGCACCACGGAATGGCAAAGAGCCCCACAAAGGCGGGCATAATGTTTTGGAAAGCATTTTCGATGGAAACGGGCGCGCGATAGAGAAGGAGAAATCCGAGTAGTCCAGAAATGAAAAAGGTAAATAGTCCGGCGCTGAGTGTCGACCACGCGTCCGCAAACTTACGCCATCCGGCGGGGCCACGGTTTCCACCCTTCGGCCATTCAGTGATCAGAATGAAGGTGATGATGACCCAGAGAATCCAGTGCATGTGCGGCGTGAGTACGTAGCGAACGATGGGCAGGTATTTCGGCGCGACGGGTCCAATGATGAAGACGAGCATGAACAGGCCGATGAGACTGCCCGCACCGATCATCATGGTGCCTTCGTAGCCGCGGCCGGTCATCAAATATTTCTGCCCCGGCAGGACGGTGAAGATGGCGCTTTCGTCGGGCGCGCCGAGCAGGACAGAGGGAATGGTGTTGAGTACGGACCAGCCGGTGACGAGGCCGATCAGGAAAGGAATAGTTACCTCCGGCATGGAGGCGACGCCGCCCCCGTTGAGCGCGTAAAGGAGCATGGCGACCAGACCCATGACATTATAAATATGCAGTCCGGGCAGGATGGCGAGAAAACACGCCAGAACCGTACCCGCCAACACCGCCACGGCCGGAAGGATCATTCCCCCGCCCTCACCACACGCAGATCTTCAGCCTCCCATACTTTGAGCTGAACCGTTCCTTTGTAAACATCCACCCGTCCGCACGCACTGATGAGTTTTCCGGGCATAGGAATATCCCGGCCCAGCCCCTGAAAAACCCGATCCCAGAAAACAACAGCGAGCTCCGCGCCCTCCTCTTCAAGCGTCAGAATATAAGGAGCCTTCGAGCCCGGCCGCGGCAGGGACGTCTCCTTGAGCAGGCCGGTCACCGAAACCTGCCTGCCCTCCTGTTCCGCGGTAACGTCGGCCAGCCGGACGAGGGACGCTGCGGGCGCTGCGGCGGGCCTTCGGCTGAGCCGCAGCTGATCGACAGACTGCAGGCGAAGGGTCGGCTCCCGTTCCGCGCTGATACTGAGACGTCCGACGACTTCGATGCGGTCGCCGCGGCGCGGCAGACGGTTTTCCGCCTTGAGCGCGTCAGCCTGCGCGCGTCCGCCCATGACGGCGATGACGGCGCTTCCGTCATCGACATCAAAAACAACGCCTCCCGATTTAAAGAGATAAGCGTCGCGCGTGACGTTGCCGGAAAGGCGCACGGTTGCAAAATTCATCGTCGGCGAGAGTTCGCCGGCGCGTACCAGCGGAATGCCGCGATTGACGGAATAGAGGTAGAGGAGGATCAGGCCGGCAAAGGCGAGCAGGAGCGATAAATTTTGAAGCACCCGAACGCGCAGGGGCCGCTTTACCTGCGGCCCATAAGAGGGCTGGCTGTTCGATTCGTTTGTTTTCACTTTCCTTATCCTTTATTAATTACGTGATAAGGAAAAGAATATAGAAGAATAAAAGAGTTTGTCCACTCTATGCCGGCATCCTTTTACGTAGACGAGGCTTCCAGCCTCGTTCGTTAAAGCAATACGCAATGTCCATGCAAACGAGGCTGGAAGCCTCGTCTACGATAACGGTCACAGCATTTCTTTAATCTGCTAGAAAGCGCCGAAGAAAACGCTGCTGAATGTCGTGACCGGTGAAGTTTCGCGCATGTCGTCAATGGCCGCGCGCAGTTCTTCGAGCAGTTTCTGGGCTTCGACATAGATCTGGTCGTCTTCAACCAGCCGTCCGAGCGTTCCGCCGCCGGATTCAATTTTTTCCGTAATGCTGCGGATATTGGCGGCAGAGGCCTGAATGTCCTGATAGAGCTGATCGTCCTTGGCCAGCAGGCGGCCCAGCGTTCCCTCGCCGTTCGCCACCCGTTCGCTAACCTCCTGCAGATTGTCCATGGTTGCCAGCAGGTTGTTATAAACCTCTTCGTCCTTGAGCAGTTTGCCAATGGTTCCTTTACCGGCGGCGAGCTCATCGACCATGGTTTTAATGCTGTCCACCACCGTGGCGAATTCATCGAGAATTTCGATCGGTTTCTGGCCGTGGATCGGCTGATCTTCCGGAAGCGGGGGCTCCGTCAGTTCGCCTTCGTTGATTTTCATCACCTTGCCGCCGAGCAGGGATGCATCCACGATATCCACCCGGTAGCCGGGATGGAAGGCCACCGGGACGTCGAGATCGGCATGCACGACGACGTGGTCGTTTTCCAGCGTCGTTTCTTTCACAATACCCACCTGCATACCGCGCAGAAATACGTGATCGCCGTCGCGCAAGCCGCCGACATTGGAGAAGACCACGGCCACGGGATATTTTTTCTGCAGGAAGTTCTGGCGGCTCAGCACAATCGTGAACACCCCCAGCGCAATGAGAATGATGAACATGAAGAAGCCAACCAGCACTTCGATGCTGATATCTTTTTTGTATTTGTCAGCCATGGGTTTGCATTCCTTTCTCCCAGGAGCCCCTGCGGGTTATATACTGCGATTCCAGAAAACGCTGAACGGTTTCGTTCTCCGAATGAATAAAGTCGTGCGGCGTCGCATTTTCAACAATTTTGCCGCCGTCAATCATCATAATGCGCGTACCGATGGCCAGCGCACTGTGCAGGTCGTGCGTCACGACCACGCTGGTAATACCCAGTTCGCTCCGCAGATTTTCTATGAGCTGATCAATCAGGCGGGCGGTGACCGGGTCGAGGCCGGACGTCGGTTCGTCGTACAGGATGATTTCGGGATTCATTACGATGGCCCGGGCGAGACCGACGCGCTTCTGCATGCCGCCGGAAAGATCGGCGGGAAATTTATCAACCGCATCCTCCATGTTGAGGAGTCGCAGTTTATCGAGCACGGTTTTTTCGATTTCTTCTTCACTCAGATCCGTTTTCTCGCGCAGCGGCAGCGCCACGTTTTCAAAGACCGTCAGCCATTGCAGCAGCGCGGCACCCTGAAAAAGCACGCCGAAGCGCTGGCGCATGCGCTCCAGTTCGGCGCCTTTTGCGGCGCTGATAACATCCTCGCCGATGCGCACCGTGCCGCAGTCAGGGCTGAACAGCTGTACCATATGCTTGAGCGTAACGCTCTTGCCCGCGCCCGAAAGACCGACGATGACCACCGTTTCCCCGCGCGGCACCTCGAAGCTGACGTCGTCGAGGACGGTTTTGCCGCCGAGCGTTTTTGTAATCTGTTCGAATGAAATCATATGTAAAACATCCGGGTAATCATGTAGCCCACTACAAGAATCATTAGAAAGGAAATAATTACGGTGCGGCGGGTGGCGCGTCCGACGCCGACCGCGCCTTCGCGCGTGGTGAGCCCCTGATGGCAGGCCACCGTGGCGATGATGATGCCGAAGACAACCGCTTTGAAAAGCCCAACGTAGAGATCCTTGTTCTCGGCATAGCGGGTGGCATTGTCAATGTAGGCCTGCATCGCCACGCCAAGCTGGGTCGCGCCGACAATGCCGCCGCCGACAATGCCGAGCAGATTGGTATAAATGGTGAGGATCGGCATCATGACCGCCAGCGCCACCAGCCGCGGCATCACCAGAAAGCGGTTTGGATTGATGGACATCACTTCCAGCGCCGCAATCTCTTCGGACACCGTCATCGTACCGAGTTGCGCAGCGATGGCTGAGCCGACGCTGGCGGCAATGATGAGGCCGGTCATAAACGGGCCCATTTCGCGGATCATCACGATGGTGACCGCCGTGCCGATGTTCACCTCCTGCCCGAAGCGGCGCAGCTCCAGACCGGTCTGCAACGCAAGAATCATCCCGGTAAAAAACGCCACCACCGTGATCACGCCAAGGCTTTTAATGCCGGTGATGAACAGCTGCACCGCAACCTCGTGCCGCGCGCGGGGACGGAAGGCGGTGCGGATGTACAACACGGACGATCCGAGCATCATCAGCGCGTCGCCCGCGCCGTGGCAGGAGAGCAGAATAATCCGCCCGAACCGGCGGAACGAGCGCCGCGGCATATCCATGTATCCGTTGAGATTTTTCAGATTTTCAAACACGCCCTACTCTCCAAAACGCATAAACCAGAACGCGCGAAAGCTCCGGCTTTCGGCCTCTCTTTTATACGCCAGCAAACCTTTCAGTAAAGACCATTCGGCGCGCGCCGCATCCGGTTCACGTTCGCTGCGCCAGGCAAACCACAGAACATCTTTGCGGATCAGACCGTTTGTATTGGTCCGCTTATACAGCGTCCAGAGCGGTGCCCAGTTGCGCTCGACCGGCGCGCTGTTTCGGATCGGCCAGAGTTCAAGCAGACGGAAACGCGAGGTGTGTCCTTCGCGCTGCCAGCTCATCAGCGGCCAGATTTTCCAGTAGCTGGACACTTCAGCCCATTCTTCCTCCGGCACGCCCTCTTCGCTGAGCCGTTCCTTTTCCAGATAGAAAAACGGCAGCGCCATGCGGCGGGTGCGCATCACATAGGCCTCCCGGCTTTTTTCCGACCAGAAAAAAGGCCACAGCAGAAAGGTGCGGTGGTGCAGACCCTCGTCGAACTGTTTCTCGCCCCAGAGCGGCCAGAAATACAGTTTTTCGTACCGTTCGCTTTCCACTTTCTGAAAGAAGGGCCACGGGCAGTAAATGCGATCCTGTTTTGCACCGTCGGTAAAACGAAAGAACGGGGGAATCAGCCAGAGTGTGCGTTCATGCTCCAGTCTGCCGCGGCCGCAAAGCGGAAAGAGAATCCATGAAGTGCCCGATTCGCCGGGATAGTCATAGCGGGCCGAATTCCAGAACGGCCAGAGGATGAAGCGCTTCTTGTATTGCCCCGCCAACGACGATTTTCCGAAGAGCGGGAAAACGCGGTCGCGTTGAATGCCGTCGCCGCGCGTGCGCGAGTAAACGGGCCACAGCACACTGGTCGTCTTCACCTCATTGATCCGGCTCTTTGCAAACAGGGGGAAAAGCGCAAAGGCAATCCGGTCACGGCCCAGAAATTCGTGAATCGTACCGCCCAGCGGAAAGAGCGCGAAATAGCCGTCATCGTTTACATCCCGCCCCTGAAAATAGAACGGGAGCAGCCAGCGACGATGACGCGGGGTTTCTTCATCCGCGTCAAAATGATGCGTAAACCAGAAAATCACCGCGCGCGAGGTTTTCTCGTTTTTGAACGCCTTGCGGGAATAGACCGGCCAGAGGTAATCACGGATTTCGCCCTCTTCAACCACCGTGTGCGAATAGAACGGGCGAACGGCAAAAAAGGAGCCTTCATCCGTCTGCACATTGTCGTAGAACGGATTCAGGTTCCCCGCGACAGCCGTGCCGCAAAGCACCGCCGCTATTAAAAAAATGTGGCTCCTGTAGACTGCCCGGCTTTTTCCCATTCGCGAAAAACTAACAGAGCGCATACTCCCGCAAAAGCTTTCTTTTCCCCGCCTGAGTTGCCTTTTTCACCACAAAGGCCACAGCGCGGCAAAGCCGCAACCAAAGAGTTTTGACAAAATCATGGTCGACAAAATCATTTCCAACAACCAGATCGTAGAGGGAAGACGGAAGACTGATGTTTAGGAACTAAACGCAAAGACGCGGAGAACGGTGCGCATCGCAAAGGGACTTCTCTGCGAAACTTTGCGGACCCAGCGGCTTTGCGTTGAAAAAATATATTGAATTCACTGTTCCCTAAAAGAAAAGGGGTCAAAAAGGGGTCAAAAAGGGAAAAAAAAGGGGTCAGCCGATGAATCTTAAAAAAGGGGTCAGCCGATGAATCTTAGAATACACGGTTTCACCCAATACATTTTGTGACAACGGCAGTGAGTTCTTCGGCAATCCGGCCAGTGATTTCATCGGTCGGGCCTTCAACCATTACGCGGCACATGGACTGTGTGCCGGAATAACGAATGAGCACGCGACCCTTATCGGCGAGTTCCGCCTCGGCTTTTTTAACAGCCTTTTGAAGCTCGGCGATTTCTTCGACCGGCGGCTTTTTAGCAACATCAATGTTGATGAGCTTCTGCGGAAAAACTTTCATCACTTGACCCAGTTCGGAAAGCGGTTTGCCGGTTTCGCGCATGATGCTGAGCAACTGAAGCGCAGCGATAATACCATCGCCCGTCGAGTGGTGATTGTGGAAAATCACGTGACCGGAGGCTTCGCCGCCCAGCACCGCATCGTCTTTGAGCATCCGTTCAAGCACATAGCGGTCGCCGACCTGCGTCACCGCTGTTTCAATCCCCATCTCCTTCATGGCGGCAAAGAATCCAAAGTTGCTCATCACAGTCGCAACGACCTCGTTATTTTTGAGCAGACCGCGTTCCTTATATTGCCGGGCGCAAATCGCGATGATCTGATCGCCGGAGAGTTCCGTGCCGGTTTCATCTATCACAATCAGACGGTCAGCATCGCCATCGAAGGCCAACCCCACCTCGGCACCGGTTTCGAGAACCTTGGTCTTGAGGTCGTCGGTGTACTGCGAGCCGCAGTGGTCGTTAATATTCGTGCCATTGGGGCTGGCGTGAATCGCGCTCACTTCAGCGCCAAGCTCCGAGAAAATGATCGGCGCCACTTTGTAGGCGGCTCCGTTGGCGCAGTCGAGCGCCACCTTCATGCCGTCGAGCGTCATTTCTTCCGGAAAGGTGTTTTTACAGAAAACAATATAGCGGCCGATGGCATCGTCAATGCGTTTCGCTTTACCGATGTCATCTTCGGTGGAGCGAATATCGCGCAGTTTATGGCTGTTAATCAGTTTTTCCATTTCCTCTTCTTCGGCATCGGGAAGTTTATCGCCGGTGCGCGAGAAAATTTTGATGCCGTTATCATAATAGGGATTGTGTGAGGCCGTAATCATCAGACCGGCATCTGCGCGCATATCCTGTGTAATAAAAGCCAGCCCCGGTGTCGGCAGCGGTCCGAGCAAAATCGCATCCACGCCCATGGAACAGACCCCGGCGGTGAGCGCGGTTTCGAGCATGTATCCGCTCAGACGCGTATCCTTGCTGATTACAATACGGGGGCGCGTGCCCTTCTCTTTGTGATATTCCTTACAGACAAACGCGAGCGCGCGGCCGATTTCGAGGGCCTGCTCGGCGGTCATGTTGCCCATGTTGGCCATATCGCGCACACCGTCTGTTCCGAAAAGTTTTCCCATTAGAATCTCCTGTTTAGCCCTAACGTGGGACAGCCATCCTGGCTGTCCTGACAGGCTGGAAGCCTGTCCTACTTTAAATTAAACCCCTCCACAAATTTGCCGCTTCATCCACGATGGCTTGCAGCCAAGTCGTCGCCCCGGCGCACGCGCTTTCACTCAAATTCTGTATCGCAGCAATGTAGTCTGCTTTGTCCGCTTTCTTGATTTCGATCATCAAACCCGCATCGGCCACGGTATCAAGCGGGCGTTCGAGCGCCTCGCGAATCGTCGGCCACGCTTTAGCGAATTTCCGCTGCCCGGCAATCAGCACTTCAGCACCGCCCTTTTTACCGCCTTCGGCGGCACAAGCTTCGAGTGCGTCGATGGAGGATTTCATTTTGACGGCAAACCGGCTGAGCCGCTCAATACGTTCGGTCAGAATCAAATCAAAATTAGCACGCGCGCCCTCATGGCAGGCAACGTCGAATTCATCACGAATGAACAGTACGCGGACTTTCTCATACCACGCTTTGAGCGCGAGGATGTTACCAATGTAGATAAGGTTATTTTTGACGATGCGGTCAATTTTATTGTAGACGCCCGACTCATAAGCCACCGTCTGTTCCGGCAGTGCGGCGGGCACATGCAGCTGATTTTCTGTCAGCACATCTTTGCGGCAGATGCCGCCTGCCGCAATGACGCAGCCGTAGGCGATGCGCGCGGGGCCGACGAGTCCGCCCTGCCCGCCAAGAAAGATTGGCTTTTGATTGAGCAGCACCCCGCAAGGCACGTCGCCGATGAGCGAGGCGGTGGCTTTGTCCTGATGCGGCGTGAAGTTGAAATGGATGTAGGAGGAACCGACTTCGCTGTGGTTCCTGCGGCTGGTGCCGCCCGCCATCAGGATGTCGCAAAAATTGATGAGACTTCCGAGCGTGACAAAAGGAAGCAGCACGGTCTGTTTGAGTCCGACGGTATGCGCACCGCAAGCCTGCTCTTCGAGAATCGTGCCTGCGCGCACATGCGCACCGCTGCCCATATTGGAGCCGTCGAGGAACACCGTCCCGGAAAAATATCCGCCTTTGAGTTTTACGTCGCGGCCCAGCTGACAGTTTTCGAGCGTGACGGGCGCTTCGGCTCCGAGTACGCAGCCGGGCCCGATCGAGGTTTTTGCACCGCGGATACGGCAGGCGGGATGAATGATCGCATCGGGCGCGATGCGGGAAGAGTCGACTTCAGAGCCGATAAAAACATCCTTTGGGGCAAAGGGCTTTTTCATTCCCGCAAGGCTACAATGATTAAAAATGCGGAGCAAACGTTTTTACCGTTCGGTAGAGAATCATACACCCTCGTAGCCGGGCATCTGTTCGAAGGTACTGTAGATCCAGTCAAGGATGGATTCAAAACGGGCATCGCCCCGCAGCGCAGTCAGGTCGGGATCTTTTTTCATCCATTCGTAGTCGTCGTAACCCAGTTCGACGGCACGGCCCAGCGCGTCGAGCGCGTCATCGGCACGGTTGGAAAGCGCGAGGCTGCAGGCGAGGTTGTACCAGACCATCGGGTCTTCAGCACAAAGACGGCTGAGACGTTCATCCACCCGAAGTCCGTCGCTATAGGCACCGGTGCGGGTATAGAGATCGCCCAATGCCCGCATTATGCCGGTGTCCTCCGGAAGCCGGCGGGCAATGGCCTGCAGGAATTCGAGTTCCTGTTTGTTTTCGCGGAGTTCCTCCGCCGGTCGCTTAGGCTGCATCAGAATACAAGTCCGTTATTTTCGTTTTTCAATTGGAACCACTTTGCGCGCGTTGGGACCGGTATACACTTGGCGCGGACGGGCAATGCGCGAGTCGTGATCTTTTTGCATTTCCATCCACTGGGCGATCCAGCCCGGCAGACGACCGATAGCAAACATGACGGTAAACATATCGGTCGGGATGCCCATTTCGCGATAGGTCAACCCGGTGTAAAAATCGACGTTGGGATAGAGCCCGCGCTCTATGAAGTACGGATCAGCCAGCGCTTTGGCCTCCAGCTCCTGTGCGATATCAAGCAGCGGATCGATCTTCTCCGTGGATGCGATGACCTTTTCACAAAGCGCTTTGGCAATTTTCGCACGCGGGTCGTAGGATTTATAGACCCGGTGCCCAAAGCCCATCAGACGGAACGGGCTGCGCTTGTTCTTGGCCTTCTCGATTACTTTGTCGACATCGCCTCCGTCCCGGTGAATCGCTTCGAGCATTTCAATCACCTGCTGATTGGCGCCGCCGTGCAGCGGCCCCCAAAGGGCGCAGATTCCGGCCGAAATCGAGGCATAGAGGTTGGCGCCGGCGCTCCCCACCCCGCGCACGACCGAAGCCGAGCAGTTCTGTTCGTGGTCGGCGTGAATAATCAGCAACTTGTTCAGCGCCTCAATCATGACGGCATTGTAAGGGTTTTTGTTCACCGGAGAACTGAACATCATATTCAGGAAGTTTTCGCAGTATTTGAGACCGTGCCGGGGGTAAACCGCCGGGTCACCGATCGATTTTTTATAGGAAAACGCCGCGATGGTGCGAAGTTTGGAAATCAGGCGGGTCACCTTCATGTCCACGTCTTCTGTGTGATTTTCACCCATCTCCGGATAGAAGGAGGAGAGCGAAACCGCCATCGCCGAGAGAATCGCCATCGGATGCGAACGGTCCGGGTAATGAATAAAAAACTCCCGCATGTCTTCATGAATCATGGAGTGCTTGTTGAGCAGGCTGGAATAACGCGCTTTCTGCGCGACGGTCGGCAGCGATCCGTTGATCAGCAGATAAGCCACTTCGATAAATTCACAGTTTTCCGCCAGATCGGCCACGTCGTAGCCGCGATAGCGCAGAATGCCTTTTTCGCCGTCAATAAAGGTGATGTCACTGGCGCACGAGCCGGTATTCACAAACCCGGGGTCATAGGTGATCAGCCCGGTCTCTTTGCGCAACTTGCGGATATCCACGGCCCGTTCGCCCTCGGTGCCTTCATAGACAGGACAGACCAAGGTCTGGTCATCCACATGAATCTCCGCATTTCCAATTTTATTCATTTTCATAGTAAGCCTCTTTCTGAAAAATAAGGGGAGAGAGTTTATGTAGCCCCGCTGTCTCTAACAAGCAAAAAGCCCGTTTCCAGTTCGGCAAAGCCGAAAATGACGAATTACCGAAACACCCAAGAACGAAAAAAGCACGAAACCAAAATGACTAAAAATGCTTTGGGCGGCTTCGTTTCTTGATCTAATTCTGTATTTCCACGGTTATTCGGTAATAACGCCTCGGCGTTAAATTGGGATCCATTATATTTGCCCAATTCCCGGTTCCGGGAGTATTGGTCATAGTTTGCCAACTGTCCTCTAAAAGCGAATCACGATACTGAAGGGCGTAACCCCGCCCCGTGACGGTTGAAAAGCGAACGGTCGAATATAAATTGCTAACAGAAGGCGGGATAACCGACAGTTGAAAGTGTGAGGCCCTATTGGTTGGCACCGTGCCGAATTCGTATTCATCCCGGTTAGAGTATCTGTCCCCGTCATTATCCACGGAAGCGATTGCTCCGGTTGCATGACCAAAATATTGATATTCCCATGTATCCGGCAGGCCATCCAAATCAAGATCGGCTGATAGCTGCCAGTTCCAAGTTATGGAGGACGTAAGATTTGTCAATAGAATGTGGGCGGTGATATTTTCGTTACCATTTGATGGAGGCGATCCCGTGCCCGTCCACCCGATACAAGTCCAGTTTGTGCCGTTATCGTTCGCCACAGAGTCTGCTGAGAAACTGACCATTGAGCCCATTATATAGGCGTGAGTTCCCGTCGAGGGTGCCGTTGTCCCATGCCCCGAACCAACCGTTATCACTGCCGCCTCGGTGTCTTCAAAGCCGGACTGAATGTGAGCCCCTACATAATCAGCAATAACTTCAGAGCCGGAGCTGGGACCTTTAGTTATATGTCCATCCCCGAGATTATAAATGGCTTTCAAAAGTCCGGTGTCGTAGTCCAGCAAGGGGGCCCAAATATCAACAATCGCATACCCGAATTCAGAGGCATGGCCTTGAATTCCGTCATTCAAATCCTGAATCTTTTCGGTCAACGACGGACTAGGCCACGAGTACATGGTTAAGCAGGTCAAATCAAACCCGTTGGTGATGATAGCATGAGCAAGGTTTGTGTAGCTGGAAACGGTATCTTCTACCGTCCGTCCAGCGAAAATGTCATTGATGCCGACTAGCAGAAATGCTCGATTCGTTTTATTTGTGTCAAGATAAGGAATCAGTCTTGTGTCCAGCTCGGCCAGAATATCCGTTGTTTTATAACCACCGGATGCTTTGAGGTGCCATGTTGAATTCGTGAAACGGCCCGCACTGATACCGCCCCATTCGCTCTGTTCACTCGAAATTGAGTCGCCCAACACAACAAAAACGCAATTGTCTCCCGGCTGCTGGTCGGCAAAAACCGAAAACGTGGAGAACAGAATCAAGCCAGATAATAGAATCAGTTTCACTAAAGCGTTTTCTTCACTGTCATTCGGCATTCATTCGTACTTGGGTATTTCGTGCTTCGTCATTCTACGGTCACGCTTTTGGCAAGATTGCGCGGCTTGTCAATGTCCGTTCCGCGGGCGCGGGCCGCGTAATAGGCCAGCAGCTGCAGCGCCACAACATTCACCATCGGCGTGAATTCGTCCCGAACCTCGGGTACATAAATAATATCGCCAGCCAGTTTCGGAATTTCTGTGTCGCCTTCGGTCGCCACGGCGATGATTCGCCCGTTGCGCGCCTCCACCTCTTTGATGTTCGAAAGCATTTTTTCGTACACCTCATCTGCGGTCTTCGTGCAGATGCAGATTACCGGCAGCGCTTCACTGATCAGCGCGATCGGCCCGTGCTTCATTTCTCCCGCGGCATACCCCTCGGCGTGCTGGTAGGAAATTTCCTTGTTCTTGAGCGCACCTTCGAGCGCCGTCGGGAAGTTGAACTTGCGTCCGAGATAGAGCGAGCTGGGTCCGTCGTGATGCTTTTCCCCGATGACCCGGATTTCTTCCTTCTTCTGAATCACATAATGGACGGCATCGGGCACTTCATGAAGATCGTCGAGATAGTCCTTCACCTGTTCCGGCGTCAGGTTGCCGCGCACCCCGGCAATGTAGAGCGCAAAGAGCGCAAACGCCATCTGCTGCGCCGTGTAGGCTTTGGTGGATGCCACGCCGATTTCCGGCCCGCAGTTGGTGAAAAAGGTCGCGTCGCTTTCGCGCACCACCGAACTGCCCTCTACATTGCAGATGGAAAAAATCTTACAGCCCCAGTCCTTCGCCATGCGGATTGACGCCAGCGTATCGGCCGTCTCGCCCGACTGCGAAACCGGAATAACCAGCGTACCGGGATCAATCTTCGGGTCGCGGTAACGGAATTCGCTGGCGAGATCGGTTTCGACCGCGATGCCGGTCAGGTTTTCCAGCAACAGCTTGCCGTACATGCCCGCGTGATAGGCCGTGCCGCAGGAAACAATCATGATGCGGCGGAGCTTGCGGAAATAGTCCGGGCTCAGCCCCGATCCGATTTCAATCGTCCCGTCCGCCGACACGTGTTTTTCCAGCAGGGCACGCAGAACTCGCGGCTGTTCATGAATTTCCTTGAGCATAAAGGTTTCAAACCCGGCATGCTCCGCGTCCTCAGCCTTGAAACTGATCTCCTTGACCTCCGGCTCCACCGCCTCACCTTCGATCGTGCAGACCTCGACGCTGTCCGCACGCAGCACGGCCATTTCGCCGTCATTCAGGTAAATCGCCTTTGAAATCCGGTTGATGATGGCCGGCACGTCGCTGGCGATGAAGTTTTCCTTCTCGCCCAGCCCGATGATCAGCGGGCTGCCCAGTCGCGCGCAGTAAACCGTGTCCGGTGCATCACGAAACAGAATGCCCAATGCATAAGCCCCGCGCAGCTTTTTGAGTGCGCGCTGAACCGCCTCGATCGGAGATGCGGCACCCTCCTTAAGTTCCTGCTCAATCAGGTGTGGAACCGTTTCCGTATCGGTTTCTGAAAGGAAACGGTGGCCCTTGGCGGCCAGCTCGTTGCGCAGCTCGGCATAGTTTTCGATGATCCCGTTATGCACTACAGCAATCGCGCCATCCGAGCTGAAATGCGGATGGGAGTTAAGCTGTGAGGGCGCGCCGTGCGTGGCCCAGCGGGTATGGCCGATGCCGCACGATCCCGCCAACGGAGCTTTCGCCAGCAGCTTTTCCAGATTGGCCAACCGTCCCATCTCTTTATCGGAAACGATTTTCCCGCCGTTGAGCACCGCGATGCCCGCCGAGTCATACCCCCGGTATTCCAGCCGCTGAAGCCCGTCGATCAAAATCGGGGCCGCTTCTTTGCTTCCGATATATCCCACTACTCCGCACATAAAAACCCTCTCTCCAGATTAACCGGTGAAAAACCGGCTCGTAGTCTGCCTGAACAGGCCGCCAAAAACAAAATAAAAAACAGGCCGGACGTCCTGCCCGAAGGCGTTCTATATTTGCGCAGAAAAGGGTTGCAGGCCGTGGGCTTTTCCTGTTTCATCCCCACCTTGCTGAACCAATTAAGGGAACCGATTTATGGCAAAAACGAGCAGTATCGCTAAAAATGAAAAGCGCATGAAGCTGGCAAACAAATATTACGCCAAGCGCATAGAGCTGAAGGAAATCATCCGTAATCCGGAGACATCCTATGACGAGCGCATGGCCGCGTTCGACCGTCTGCGCAAACTCCCGCGCGATGCCAACCCCGTGCGCGTCCGCAACCGTTGCCGCGTCACCGGACGTCCGCGCGCGGTCTACCGCAAGTTCGGTCTTTCCCGCATCACCCTGCGCGAAATGGCTTCCGAAGGGCTCATTCCCGGAATGACAAAAGCCAGCTGGTAAGAGAAACTACGGGTTCTATTAGAAAAAGCCTCGGATTCGTCTGGGGCTTTTTTATGCGCCCGGTGAGGTCACCGGGCCTACACTCTCTCCAAACTGTCTTTGTAGGCCGGGTGACCCCACCCGGCGAAAACACAAAAAGACCGGCCCAGTGGACCGGTCTTCTAAAACAGTGTTTCGGAACTTAAGCCTTGGTCACTTCGCCCGAACGGATCGCTTTGGCCGAAACCCAGACGCGCTTCACGGCTCCGTTTTCGTCCCGAACGCGAATGCGCTGAAGGTTCGGCTTGAATTTACGTTTTGTGGCGCTGGTCACATGCAGACCGATACCGCCTTTTTTCTTCGCCAAACCCTTGCGGACAATCCGGCGACCCGAAACCGTTCCCTTACCTGTTACTGCACATTTAGCCATGGTTCATTCCTCACAAACTCAAAAATTGACTCAAAGAGGGCGTAATTTACGGACTGCCCCGCCCCTTGGCAAGCGCAATATCAGACCAATTCGGCGAACACCGCATCGCTCACAAACAGCGCTTCTTTGGAAAGCTGAACGTGCCGGCCTTCGATTACAATGAGGCCTTCGGCTTCGAGGTGGTGCAACGGGGCTTCGAGTTCCATCCAAAGTATGTCCGGCACGTCAACGCCTTCAAGCAGGCGCAACCCCATCACCAGCGTTTCGTGCGCCTTCGCCTCTGAATCGAGCGTTTCCTCAAACTCCCGCCGCGGGCTTATCCTGAACCCTGTCGAAGGGCCGTTTGCGCAGTAGTCGGTCAAATTGGAAGCATTCGCCCAGCGCCTGCCCTGCCAATGCGAATGCGCCGCCGGGCCGGCACCGAAATACTCGCCGCCGCTCCAGTAGAGCCGGTTATGCAGGCACTCAAATCCCGGTTTGGCAAAATTGGAAATTTCATAATGAACAAAGCCCTCTTCAATCAACCGCTCGCGAATCCGGTAATACATTTCGCGCTCCAGCTCTTCATCAAGCCGCGCCGGATTCGAAGCCGTCAGCGGCGTACCGTCCTCATAAATGAGATTGTAAACCGCAAGGTGCTCCGGCGCGCGAGCCAGCGCGCAGTCGAGGTCGCGCTCCACCGCTTCGAGCGACTGACCCGGCACACCGAATATCAGGTCGAGATTAATGTTTTTAAATTCCGCTTCGCGCGCAAGGGCAAAAGCCTCTTCCGCTTCAGCCGCCGTATGAATCCGCCCCAGCGTTTTGAGTATGCTCTCGTCAAACGACTGCACGCCGACCGAAAGCCGGTTGACGCCGCCCGCGCGCAGCGCGGCAAGTTTTTGTGGATCAAGCGTTCCGGGATTGGCTTCGCACGAGTATTCGGTAACACACGAAAGATCAATCGCCTCCGCAACGTCGGCAAGCAGTGTTTCAAGCTGCGAAGCGCCCAGTACCGTTGGCGTGCCCCCGCCGATGAACACCGTTTCAGGTAAAAAGTCTGGATACAGACTTTTTAAATTTTTTATTTCGGTTTCCAAGGATTGGAAAAACGACTCCTGTTTTTTCCAATCCTTGGAAGCTACGGAATAAAAAGCGCAGTACGCGCACTTTTTCGCACAAAACGGAATATGAATATACAAGCCCGACATGATTGCCGATTGTAAATTTTAGATTGAAGATTTACACTGCGTTACATGAAAAAAGTGCGACTCGATCAACTGCTAGTGGATAAGGGGCTCGCCGAAAGCCGCGAGAAAGCCAAGCGGCTGATTCTCGCCGGGCAGGTGCTGGTTGACGACCACCCCGCCCCGAAACCCGGCCACCCGCTCGCGCCCGATCATAAAATTGTTCTCAAAGAGGCCGCGCGCTTCGTCAGCCGTGGCGGCGAAAAACTTGAAGGTGCCATGGAGGCGTTCGAGATCGACCTAACCGATAAGGTCTGCCTCGACATCGGCTCCTCCACCGGCGGCTTCACTGACTGCATGCTCCAGCACGGCGCGGCCAAGGTATACGCCGTGGATGTCGGCAAAGGCCAGCTTCACTGGAAAATGCGAGAAGACGATCGCGTCGTTGTAATGGAAGGTATCAACGCGCGCTACCTTACGCCTGACGACATCGGTGAGCTCGCCGATTTTGCCTCGATCGACGTTTCGTTTATTTCACTCACCAAAATTCTACCCGCCGTCAAAGAACTGCTCAAACTGGGCAGCGAAATTGTTTCGCTGATTAAACCGCAGTTTGAAGCGGGCAAAGAGGCGGTCGATAAAGGCCGCGGCGTCATCACCGATCCGGGCATCCACAAAGCGGTAATTGAACAGGTCAAAACCTTTGGAACTGGCGAAGTCGGCCTCAAATGGCTCGGCCTCGCCACCTCGCCCATCAAGGGTCCCAAAGGGAACGTCGAATTCCTCGCTCACTGGAAGCGGCCCTGAACTAAGCCTACAGCTTTTTCACCTTCTCTGCGCGCCGCTTAATGTCTATGCGCGCGACTTCAGCTGCAGGATCAAGCGTTTTGAGAATTGCTGGCGTTTCCAGCCTGTAAATCACTCTATTCTGGATCCGCCGGTCACTAACAATTCCCACCTTCTTTAACGTGAATAGATGCCGCGAGACATTCGACTGGCTGATACTTCCCAAGGCTGTGATCTCGCTGACACAACGATCTCCATCACGCAATGCATCCACGATGAGAATCCGCATCGGATGCCCCACTGCCTTGAGTGCCTTCGCCCTGATCTTCGCCTGCTGGTAGTTCATGTGTATTATAATATGCGCATATGCGCATATTGTAAACTACTCTTACAAAAAACTTCTAATAAATTATGCGGAGGATAAGTGGTCGGGGTGACTGGATTTGAACCAGCGACTTCTACGTCCCGAACGTAGCGCTCTACCAGGCTGAGCCACACCCCGATTTAGAAAGACGGAGCATCATACAGCGCTAACGCCCTTTGACAAGTCTAAGCCGCTGATTTTCACGAATCGAACTGCTTT
>JAOZSE010000121.1 GCA_029939835.1 Pontiellaceae bacterium | reverse complement strand
AAGCAACTCGCGACGTTAGCCCAGAACATTTAAAAGGAACCCTCATGAAAAAACTAATTTTTGTCTGCACGGGGAATACCTGCCGAAGCCCGATGGCGGAGGGGCTTCTAAAAGCCATGCTTCCCGACGATTCCGGCTGGGAAATTTCATCGGCGGGGGTCTGCGCGGCCAACGGATTTCCCGCCAGTCCCAATGCGGTTGAGGCGATGTGCGAACTGGATATTGATATTTCCGATCACCGTTCACGCCTGCTGACACCGGAGATGGTGAAAGAAGCGGATCTGCTGGTCACGATGACCCGCGACCACCACGACGCTATCGTGGCGCTCGACCGGGAAAGCGGAAGCAAAGTTTTCTTGCTTAAATCGTTCGGAGTCTCAAAATGCGCGGCTGATATTTTTGACCCGGTCGGTCAGTCTCTTGACGTTTATCGTCGAGTGCGCGACGAAATTGACGCCGCGTTGCCCGACCTGATTTTGTATATGATGGAATGCGGGCAATAGCCCGAAGAAGGGTTATTTGTTAATTGGATATTGGTTATTCGTGTGAAGGGCTTCCCTTGAACGCACGGCAAACCCTCTTCCAAATAACAAATACCCAATAACGAATAACTGCTGCGCAGAATCGAGACGTTCTGCACAAGGCAAAGTGTAGTAAAGGCGAAAAAAATGAAAATTGCATTGGGTGCCGATCACGGCGGATTTGAACTGAAAGCGAAACTGATTGAACTGCTAAACGCCAAAGGCGTCGAAGTGGAAGACTGTGGAACCCATAGCGCGGAGTCGACCGACTACCCCGATTACGCCGCCGAAGTGGCCCGCCGCGTTTCGCAGGCCGAAGCCGATCAGGGAATCCTCGTCTGCAACACCGGCATCGGCATGAGCATCGCGGCCAATAAATTCCCGCGCGTGCGCGCCGCCGTCTGCTGCACCCCCGATATGGCGAAGCTGACCCGTATTCACAACGCCTCCAACGTGCTCTGCCTCGGCGCGGAGAACACCGACGAAGCCGCCGCGCTCGAAATCGTCGAAGCGTGGCTCGCCAACAAGCCGAACATGGAAGGCCGCCACGGTCGCCGCGTCGGAAAAATCAAAATCTCGCAAGATCCCGACGCCTTGTATGAAACCGACCCAGAAATTTATAAAATTATCCGCGACGAAAATATCCGTCAGAAAAACAATATTGAGCTGATCGCTTCCGAAAACATTGTTTCGCAGGCCGTTCGCGAAGTGCAAGGCTCGCGCCTGACCAATAAATATGCCGAAGGCTATCCAGGCAAACGCTGGTACAACGGGTGCGACTGCGTCGATGAAGCCGAACAGCTCGCCATCGACCGCGCCAAAGAATTGTTCGGAGCCGAACATGCCAATGTGCAGCCGCACAGCGGATCTGGCGCCAACATGGCCGTCTACTACTCCGTGCTCGAACCCGGCGACACCATCCTCGCGATGAGCCTCGCCGAGGGCGGACACCTCACCCACGGCCACCCGATGAACTTTTCCGGACGTTTCTTCAACATCGTCCCCTACGGCGTCTGCAAAGACACCGAGCAGATCGACTACGACGCCATCGAAAAGCTGGCGGAAGAACACAAGCCGCGCATGCTCGTGGCCGGTGCGAGCGCCTATTCACGTATCATCGATTTCAAGCGTCTGCGAAAAATCGCTGATTCCATTGGCGCCTATTTGACGGTGGATATGGCGCATATCGCCGGACTGGTCGCGACGGGCTGCCACCCGAGCCCGGTTCCGTACGCCGACTTTGTGACCACCACCACACATAAAACGCTTCGCGGCCCGCGCGGCGGAATGATCCTCTGCAAAGAAAAATTCGCTGCGGATCTTGACCGGCAGGTTTTTCCCGGCATTCAGGGCGGCCCGCTCATGCATGTGATTGCCGCCAAAGCGGTTGCCTTCGGCGAAGCGCTCACGCCGGAATTCAAAATCTATCAGCAGCAGATCGTAAAAAATGCGCAGGCACTCTCTGAGGCGCTGCAGGCCAACGGCTTCCGGATTGTTTCCGGCGGCACGGACAACCATCTGATGCTTGTGGATGTCGGAGCAAGCGGCTTCACCGGCAAGGATGTTGCCAATGCACTGGATAAAGCCTCCATCACGGCCAACAAAAATGGAATTCCCTTCGACACGAAAAGCCCGTTCGTCACGTCTGGGGTGCGTCTCGGCACACCTGCCGTCACTACGCGCGGCATGAAAGAGGCGGAAATGGAACAGATTGCGAACTTTATCAAGGCGGTTACAGACAACATGGCGGACGAGGCCAGGCTGGCGAATATCCGCGAAGAAGTGATCACCTTTTCCAACCGCTTTCCACTGGCGTAACGTCGCATTTTTAAATCAGGCATATCAACAGGGCCAGGGAGATGAAGAAAAGGCTCAGCAGTATTTTGCTGATGACGACGTTCTTCCGGCTCCATGCAAGAAGGGTTTCGGTCCGCAAACCGGAATAAACCAGAGAAAACACCAGAATCAGTGGCAGGATGAACATCAGGTTATAGGTCAGCAGATAGAGCCATGCCCGGGATTCTGAAAAGGCGCTGTTTTTGAGAATCAGTACTAGCGTCGGTACATAGACCTGCCCGGTACAGACGCTTTCCAGCGCGGTAACCCCCGCACCGATAAAGAGCCCGCCGAAAACCAGATGTTCTGTTTTCAGTCCGCGGCGCATCACGCGGTGAATCCGCTCTTTCATGTTTTTTGACAACTGCAGCGTCACGTCATGGCCGTCTTGAGTTTTTCGAAAACGAAGTGCATCACGGAAAGAAAATACTGCCAGAATCAGCAGGATGAGCATCATCCCCCACTCAATCATCTTGCGAATCAGCTTGAACCCGGCAAAAAGGTGCAGGATACGCAGCAAACCGAAGCCCAGCGCGAAATAGGTCAAAAACGAAGCCAGACAAAACGATACGCCCACCAGCAACAACTGACGGTTCCGGACTTTCGATACCGCCAGCAGGCTTATAAAAAAAACCAGCGTCGAAATTGCACACGGATTAACCCCGTCCAGCAGCCCGGCGACGATAACAGCTGAAAGGGTGAACCCGCTGAAGCGATAACGGATCAGGCTCACATCCGTCTCTCCAAAGTAGGACAGGCTTCCAGCCTGTTCATGCACCGGAGAAGACCGAGCAACGGTGGACAGGCTGGAAGCCTGTCCTACATTAAACAGATCGGAGATCAGAGAAAGAAACTCTTTATGCGATGGATTCGGCCCGAACAGAAATTGTTTATTCACAATCAGATAGATCCGTTCCGGGGCTTTATACTCCAACGCATCTTCAAGCTGGAGCAGATACAGGAAATTGGTTTCGATGCCGATGTCATGCGCCCGAATCACACAGGCTTCGCCGAACTGTTCTTTGATCTTCGGTAGCAATTCCGATTCGATCTGTTCACAGTCATGACAGCCCGGCTCATAAAAATACTCGATGAGTACCTTGTGCTGAATGTCGGCAGAGGCTTTGGGTTCCGTCGGCGGTTCCATTAAAACAGGCGGTGTATTGGTTTCGATCTGATGCCTGGAGGGAACTGCCCGTCCGATCAGGCGCAGTTTATAAAAAGGAGTTTTGGGGTCGTTGGAAATTACATAGATCGTTTTGAGCTGAGGCCCTTTACGTCCTTGGAGTGAAAAACTCATATGAAGCACGGTGTTGGAGCCGGGCAAAATAGTCGTGTCTTCGAGGGAAGCAGAGACGCCGCAACAGGCGCGCACTTTTTCAATTTCCAAGGGAACTGTGCCGAGGTTTTTCAACAAAAAGCGGTGTTCGACAATTTCCGCATTATCACAGGAGCCGAACTGATAAACGGGGTTTTCACAATGAATACGGGATGCGGCTTCAACCCCACCGGATGCCAATGTCAGCAGCAAAATTGCGATATTGAATATTTTCACGCCACAGTACCGCCGTATCGTAAAGAAGTATTACTGCTCCCATTTCTCTTTCACTTTTAGAAGATAAGTTTTTTTAGGACAAAGTATTGAAATAAAAGTTGCCCCTAAGAGCCCTCCTCTCGCTCGAACGACAAAATCAGTATCCGAATCTATGGTGATTCTATTGCTTTCACACCAATTCGTTTTCACATATACCTCCGCCGTGTCAAAAGGCACGCTAAATGTCGTTTTCTTAAATGGAGCAACTTCTGCATGGACTTCGTTATTGACATAAATATCAAGGGATATGCGCATACCCGTCAGTTCCTTCACTCTTTCAACGCTAATTTCCATATATAAACTCCACACCAGTTTTATTCAAAAACTACCTATAGTATCCATCAGGTCCAAATGCCTGGTCAAACTTCTTTATGTAACCGTCAAGAAGAGCCCCTGCCATAATCCCACAAATGGTTCCCACCCCAGGAGATATTGAATGACCAACCTGTGTCGTCGTGATCATTATCATGCCACTAAGCCCTGCACCTCCTACATCCAACCCCAAAACGTCAAATCGGTCAATTGGTCGATTACTCACAAACATATAGAGGTTGTAACCACCCTCTTCGGTGATTGGGTCGGGAGATATCCACTGACAGAGCTGCGGGGAATAAAAACGATATCCGTAATAAACAAGCGCTGAACCATCCTCTTCTTTGCTGGAAAATCCATAGCGCGATTCAAAGGAGCCCGTCGAAAAAAGTCGTCTCCCAAAGGGGCTGTAGCGATACGTAGCAGATTCGTTCCCCGAAGAATCAGAAACACTGATAATGTCGCCGCGATGGTTGCTGTGTAAAAGGAAGGTGCCGCTGTTAATGCCGTCGGCATGGT
>JAOZSE010000120.1 GCA_029939835.1 Pontiellaceae bacterium | reverse complement strand
CGCTCAATGCGTCCATTCCATCATCATTATTACTAACAGGAAACGATAAAATCTCCTGTTCTAACATTTCTATATTTTCACAATTAGGGTCAAAATAAATCTGCCTCTGCTGAAAATAAGGTTGCAATGCTCCCATTCTTGAAGTCTTACTAGCTTTCTTTAAACTTAAATTATAAAATCTTACCCTTGCTTTTCCTTGCGAACTTCGCAACTTATTACGCTCTTCAACAAAACTTTTTAATGCAACTTCTAAAGGTGCTTTCTGACTAACAACATATTCTGCTTTATATTTATCGTAAATATTAAATACTAAATCCAAAAATTCAGCAGGTGCAACTTTTTTTCTAATATAATCAATCACACAATATCGTTTATCACTCAATATTTTAACTGCGAGTATCGCAACAGGGTCGCCTTTGTCCGTTCCTGTCGCATCTGTCAATATTACAGTCCGACTTGCAACTTTATTTTTTATTTCTAATTGCCTTATCTCTTGTTTAGTGAGATAATCAAACCATTCTCTTTTAAAACTACTATCTTCACGACTTGGATTTAACATAATATGACAACTAAAACCATAACTATCTTTATTATGCTGATTAAAACTTGTCTCTAAAGTCATTTGTTCAGGAAATAACATTCTTCCTGAACTGGTTATACCACTTGCAATAACACAAGCAGGGAATGGATTTTTCTTTCGATACTCTTCGTTTTCCCATGCTTTTATAAAACTTCCTGTCGGGTCATCAAGCGAAAAACGAGTTCCAATATAAATAATCTTATCCGTTGCAGGTGCAGTTAATAAAAATTCAATATTCGTTATCGCACTTTCAACCTTAGAACTTTGTTCTTTACTCTCAACGCTATGCTCGTCCCAAAAATCATCGCCAACAATTATATGATAATGTTGACTTGCTGACCTCGCACCAACCCCTGAACTTGTAAAAGTTCCCTCAGCTTGCGGACTCGTTCTCGCTGGAGTTATCCAACTCGAACCACTTCCGTAATCACTAACCCTTTTAGGATGATGTTCAGGAAAAAGAAAAATTAACTTTTTATTATCAATAAAATGTTGTTTCGCTTCTTTAATTTTATTACTTGCGTTTCCCGCATTATTTGATTTCCAACATATTCGTATATTTGGATTAATCAAAACCTGTTGAATTATAAAACTTATTCCTAAAAATGTTGTTTTGTAAGTATCTCGTGGAAACTCACGCAACCCTCGATAACCATCTGGGAGATTTTGCATTGTTTGACACATAAAATAATGAAGATGAAAGACTGCTTTATCATATCCTAAAATATATTTACCGAGATAATACAAATCTTTTTTGCACATTTCACGCTCAAAATCAATTTTGGAAATCCCTGAAGCTATCGCCTTTTGTCTTTTTTCGTTTATGTCATTTAACCATGCACTCTCACATATTTTTGAAATTTTTATTAATTCTGCGGAGTTCGCAATTTGCGTAAACCTCACTAGCACATCGCCATTTTTGCGAATAACGCAACCCTCATTTTGGAAAATTTTTTTCGGAATTTTTTTTGCGAAATTTTTATTTATTAAAAAATTCGGTTGCCAATTCATAGACAACGACTTTTCACTCATTTTTCTTATAAAATTCTCCATAGTTTAAAAAATATCATAAAAAAATAATAATTCAAACTCCGTTTTTTTAGTGTAAGTTTATATAGTTTATATAGTCCTATTTGTATTTTATACGCTCAAAAAAAAATTGAAAAAAAATAAAAAGTCTCATTTAAGAGGCTAGTTGAATATCAATATAGATACAATGAAAAGTCGAAGCGACCCATACCCCCCCCTAAAATAACCTGAAAAAAGACTAATTGCGTGACTAATTGCGTGACTAATTCTTTAACTTAGCCAAAGAAAACACTAGATATGGTATCTAATAAAAAAAATCAAAATTAAAAAATCCTAAAAAAGTATATTTTTATATTGTCTCATTGCGAAAACCGCAAATTCAAACCTAAAACATTACAAACCAACAACTTAAATCCTGCAAAATCGGAGTAATTCCGACAATTTACCCTCAAAAAACGGCAAAATTGCGGTTTACGCAGTCCCCAGCGGTTGAATTGAGATACAAAATCTAAACGAATTGAATAAGATTAAAGTTTCAATGATGTAGAAACTTGGATAATCGAATAAGATTACAATTCGAGAGATGATGATAAATTCAAACGACTGGATAAAACTCTTTCTGTCGATGTTGATGTCGCAGAACTGAATTACTCTTTCCAGTGATTATTTTGTTTTGATACTGCATTGTTATTTCCTTTTGTTTTTCATTTCCTTTTTACAATCGCATTTAAATTTGATTTATCAAATATCTTTTTACAAACTTTTGAATAATATTATTGAAATGAATTTAATGCTTTTTTTACATTCATAAATGATTATATTATTTATAATAAATATACCCGAAAAAACCACTTTACAGAGGTTTTACGATGATTTAATCAACATTTAATAAATTAACTGAAATAATCACGCAAAGAAAAACAAACGCTAAATTATTAAATAGCCTTTAAAATTAAGAGATTTCAACGCAAACATACAAACGAGGTCGTTCTTTTGTACCATTAACTTTATTGATATGTGTATAAATATCAAAGTCTGATAAACATTGCTTTAAAGACAAAGCTTGAGTTTTATTAACATAACCAATAATTTTATTATCAATCTGAATAGTCACAGCATTATTATCAAATTCATTACTTGGCTCTTCAATAAATTGAACAACATCATTAACTTTTATTCCATTAATAGGAAAATTATCTTTATAATACCTACAACCTGCAACTTCAATAATAAATTTACAAGGAGCTTCTATATTAGTCAAAGGATTAATTAATTGAAAAGTATCTACTGCTTGCCTTGCTCCACTATATGCCAATAATTCAAAATCTGATACTTCATCTAAGTTGATTTGAGAATCCACTCCAAAAGTTTCAAGGTATCTACCAAAATCTCCACGAGTTCTAGGAGGCATTCTATATACAAATAAATCTATTATATTTTCAGTATAAACTTTATTAATATCACTAAATGCAGAAAAACAAACAAAGCCTTTTTCTACAGCTTCTTTAAAAGAATCTTCTGATTTCAAGTAAGAAAAACGATAATTATCATTTCCTAAATTTTCCAATTTAGCAACCTCATAATTTTTATCTTCTTTATTAAAACCTCTCCAAGTTAAAATTAAATAATCAGGAGCTAATAATTTTTTTATTTTACACATAATTCACATATTTTCCAATTTTTCTTTTATCAATGCACATCTTGATTTTACAAGTCTTAATATAAAATCACATCTTGATTTTGTCAATAGAACATCTATTTTATATTCAGAATATTTATATAATATTTCTTTAAAAAAAATTAAATCTCTAATACTAGGTAACATATTTAATATAAACGGTTTAATGCTTTCATCTAATTTCGATAATTTAACTAACATTTCAAAATGATTTACCCCACCTACTTTTGATACATCATCATTTATTGACCATTTCATGTGATGAGTTCCTCTTTTTATATAACTATCAATACGGTTAATATCATTAAATTTTAATAAATTACTTTCTATAATTTCATAACCTAAAGCAGTTCCATTGTCAAAAACAGGAGTAAACTTACATTTTTTATCATCATCAAAAATAAAACCCCAATTACCATGATGTCTGTCTGTATTTCCTATTATCACATCAAAACACAAAACTTTAACCCAGTATTCACTCCAATTATAAGAATTATCAAAATAATTTCCAAGACTTAAAGCACGAGACATTACTCTAATATCATAAAAATTATGTTGTTTCCCATGTTTTATATCATAATCAGCATGGCGTTTCTTCATATAATCAACTCCATGCATCATACGATTTGTATTATCTCTATCTAAAAACCATTCTATCAATGCTCCATTCTTATTCTTAAAGACAGCAGGGTAAGCTTTTGGAACATTTACATTTACCATAATTCCAATATGATATGCTATTATTTCACTCCAAAATTGATGAGGATGTCGTTTTACAGACTCTTTGAACATATAAAAACTATTCACTTTTAAATCATAAACTTTTTCACTAGGAGAAATAAATATTTGTTTATCTCTTGCTCCAGCTGGAAACATTATTTCATCACAAGCATCTTCCCAATTAGTTATATCTATTATACAATTATTCAAATACTACATTCCTTTTTATAAAAATTTTTCAACAAAACGCCTGTCTCTTCATACCAATCAATAATATATTCTTATCTCTATTTTTCATCTATCTCTTGCCATTTACAATAATAAGTGCTGCTATTATTATTCCTGAAGCCATTACGAAATATCCAAGTCTTGCCAGTAGTTGTATCAATTTTAAACATTGCTTTTTCTGCAAATTCATTACCTCTACTATCCCTGAACATGTGCATTCCAGTAAAAAGAATATATTTACCTACTCCTTTCCCTGCATAGATAACTTTATTACCTATAATCTCTTTTTCTGTGTTATAAGTTGCCGAAATCGACAAAATTACAACCAATCCTAAACAAAATCCTAAAATCAACCTCTTCATATTCTTCCCCATTTTTTTTAAAATCTATAATCTTATCAGGATTTTCAAGAATAAGCATTTTTACTGCCGAAGCTGTTTTTAAATAACATTTTTGCATATCATTTCCTTTTGTTATTGTTTTTCAAGAATTTTTTATACATCTACTTCCTCGCTCTACTCTTAATTTATGAAGAGGTATTATTTGTTCAAATTTATCAGCAATAGAAACTGATTT
>JAOZSE010000119.1 GCA_029939835.1 Pontiellaceae bacterium | reverse complement strand
CATCGGGAATTTTTGGAACCAGGCAAAGCGACAGATGCGAAAATTTAATGGCGTTCCGAGAGAATATTTTCCACTCTATTTAAAGGCGTGTGAGTGGCGGTTTAACAATCCAAAGCCAAACCGCCAGTTCGCCCAATTAAAACAGTGGCTTGATGAGAAAATGAATTAGTTATCTGGGTCAGCCCCATACTTTATTACAAGGTTATTACAACAATCCTGTTCCACACCTTTAAAGGTGTGGAACGGACGACTTATAATCCAGGGATTTCAGGGGCAAAAAATGTGTTTCTGACTCAGGAAAATTCACGCGGGTGGCGCTTTTTGAGTTCGGCGAGATATTCGCCGCGGCCGGTTTTTTCAAGCCGCTCGGGATAGCCGTGCTCTTTCATGGCATTGCGCGAGTGATACGGCCCGCCCTCTTCGAGCACAATATCGAGAGTATCTTTTGTTCCCTCTGGCAAGGATGACATCATCTGCTGTTGCCAGCTCTCGTAGATGTCGCGCGCTTCTTTGCAGAGTTCGGGCTTCGCCTCGGCTAGATTGTTTTCTTCGCGCGGATCATCTTTGAGGTTGAAGAGCATTTCCTCGGGGAAGAGATGATAAAAATCGTGCCACGTGCGAACCCACAGATAATCGCCCCAGCGGACGGAGCGCTGGCAGGTGTGCGCACACTGGCTGATCACCAAATGGTCGCGCCCGCAGTCCGCGCCGTCCGTCAGAGCGGGGGCATAACTTTCACCATCCCAAACTTTCGCCGGTTCCACGTCGAGCATCTCGGTGAGTGTCGGCGCGAGGTCGAGGTTGTAGTGCAGGCCGTTGTCAACGTGACCTTGTTTTTTGCCGGGCCAACGGATGATCATGGGGATGCGACAGGTGCCCTGATCCGCGGTGGCGTGTTCGGCATAAATTCCGAGCTCTCCGTAATTTTCGCCGTGATCGGAACTGATGATGATCGCGGTATCTTCCAGTATGCCCTGCGCCTCCAGCGCGGCGAGGATTTTGCCGACGTGGTCGTCGGCGTAGCGGATGCCGCAGTCGTAGCCGTCGATCAGCTCGCGCATCTCGTCCATGTCACGCACTTCGCCGGGCTGGCGGGGATACTGCTGACGGTCGATCTCATTGTTATACATCGTGATGTCCTGCATGGAGTGCGGGCCGGGCAGCTTGCGGTGCTCTTCAATGAGTTCGGGCGTGCACCAGTCCGGCAGCGGGTCATTTTTAAACGGGTTGCCGAAATCTTCCGGCACGCGGAAGGGGGTGTGCGGATCCCAGTAGTTGATGTGCAGGAACCAGTTCTCTTCTTTGCCGCGCCGTTTGATCCAATCGAGTGCGATCGGCGTCACATCCTCCGCCGATTCCATACCGCCTTTGCCGGTGTCGTGAATTTCGCGAAACCCGGTGTAAAAATGCCACGCGGAGTGGCGGTGGCCGAAGCCGCCGATGTACGCGGTATGAAGTCCTCCGTGAACCAGCTTCAAGGGCAATGCGCTCCATGTTGCATCGGTTCGGAATGCGCGCGCTGTGCCTTCGGGCCGCGGGTCGGCGCAGACGCCGCCGTGGTTGACCACGCCGGTATGAATGCCGAAGCGGCCGGTCATCATGGCGGTACGCGACGGCAGGCAGGGTGCGTCGGAGCAGTAGTAGTTTTCAAACTGTACGCCTTCGGCGGCGAGGCGGTCGATGTTGGGCGAGGTATTGCGATGATAGCCGTAGCACCCGAGGTGGTCGGGACGCAGCGTGTCGATATCCAGATATAAAATTCTCATGCCTGCCTCTTTTCAGGTTTTTTTGCACCGGGCCGGAAAAGGTACTCCAGCCCGTTGGCTTTAATGGTGTAAACCGTTTCGAGCATTTCGCCCAGCTCTCCTTTTGGAAAACCCTTCTGATTGAACCAAACGACGTAGGGCTCCGGCAGATCGATCAGTTTTTTGCCCGCGTATTTGCCAAACGGCATGGTGGCGGTGACCAGCTTTTTAAACGCCTCCGGATCGGGTTGAAGCTCCTGGCTCATAGTCTACCAAAACCAATAGGCGCCGGTGTGTACCGCATACCAGCCGAGCAGGCCGTTGGTGAGCGCGTGCGCCCAGACAGCGGCCCAGATGTCGCGCGTGCGCACCATCAGCCAGGTGTAGAGAAGTCCGCAAAGGAACCCCATAAACCACTCGCGGTGTTCCAGCGCAAAAAGCACGGCGACCAGAATGCACATGCCATTATTGAGCACACCGATATCCTTCTTAAAGAAGGGGCTGCCCTGCATCCAGCGGTAGAGAAACCCGCGGAACATAAATTCTTCGATCGCGCCGATCACCAGCGTGGTGCCCAGCATGTGAATCCAGAAAAGCGTCCAGCCCGTGGCGCGCGGGTCGTAATGATGCAATCCGCTTTCGCCCAGTTCGATCGGCTCGCGCAGTTTGCCGAAGCGAAGCATATCGACGAACCAGCGTTCATAGAACTCGCTGATTTGCGGGCACGCGCTTTTGAAAAATTCCGATTCCAGCCCGACCCAGAAAACAAACACCAGCACACCGACGGCAATCGCGAGCGGAACGTTTTTCAGCTTCGGCGCGGTGTACCAGCGCCACGGACGGCAGATCAAAAGCAGCACGATGCCGCCGACCGTCTGAATCGCGTAGCGCGTTCCGGTGGGGTCGCCCAGCAGCGACATCATGATCAGCCAGAGAAGGAACGGGATGATGTGCACCCAGACGGCTTTGGAATTTTCCTTGTCCAGTTCGGGTGTCCAGTCGGGTTTTGTTTGTGTATTCATTGTTGAGGAATTTACCCAAACACTGGACTTGAGCCAAGCGAAAGAGGCCCGGCTATTGCTGGGCAATGACCGCAGGAAGTGGCATCCTTCGGAAGTTTAAACTGATGAACAGTCTGTCCCAAATTGAACTGATGGTGCCTGCGGGTTCGGAGGCCGCGCTGATCGCGGCCATCGACGCGGGTGCCGACTCCGTCTATTTCGGAGTCGGCAAGCTCAACATGCGTGCCCGCTCCGCTGATTTCACGCCCGATGACCTGCCGAAGATCGCGCTCCGCTGCCGCGAGGCGGGTGTCAAAAGCTACCTCGCGCTTAACACGATCATTTACGACGACGAACTCGTCGAAATGCGCGCCCTGTGCGACGCGGCCCAAGCCGCGGGCGTTTCAGCCGTCATTGCCACCGACATCGCCACAATTCAGTATGCCCGCTCCATCGGCCTCGAAGTTCACATTTCCGTGCAGGCGAATGTTTCGAATATGGAGGCAGTAAAATTTTACGTGCAGTGGGCCGATACCATTATCCTCGCCCGCGAACTCACCCTCGAACAGATCAAAGCGATTGCCGAGGCCGTGCGGGAACAAAACATTACCGGCCCTTCCGGAAAACCGGTGCGGCTCGAACTCTTTGCGCACGGCGCGCTCTGCGTCGCCATCAGCGGCAAATGCTACATGAGCCTCGCGCAGTATAATGAGTCTGCCAACCGCGGCGCCTGCTTCCAGACCTGTCGCCGCGCGTATCGCGTCACCGACGAAGAGACCGGCGACGAACTGGTTATCGACAACAAATACATCATGTCGCCCAAAGATCTCTGCACCATTGACTGCCTCGACACAATCATCGAAGCGGGTGTTTCGATTTTGAAAATTGAGGGTCGCGCACGACCCGCCGACTATGTCGCGCTCGTTACCCGTGTCTATCGCGAGGCGCTCGATGCCCTCGCCGAAGAAACGTACACGCCGGAAAAATACGAAGCGTGGATTGCAGAACTCGGCAAGGTGTTTAACCGCGGCTTCTGGCACGGCGGCTACTACTGCGGCAAAAAGCTCGGCGAGTGGGCGGCGAGCTCCGACTCGCAGGCGAGTGAAGTGCGCGATCAGATCGGCGTGATTTCCAACTTTTTTACCAAACTCAACGTCGCTGAGTTCAGACTCATCAAGCATGATTTGAAGGTCGGCGACACGGTGCTGATCGAAGGTCCGACCACCGGCGCGGTGCGCACAGAAGTCACTGAACTGCGTGTCGCTGGCGAAATGGCAGAGTCCGCCAAAATCGCTGATGTCGTCACCCTCGCCCTGTCTGCCAAGGCGCGGCGACAGGACAAAGTGTTTTTACTAACGCCCCGGGCGTCGCGCCTGTGATTTATTGTCAGCACTCAAAAAAACGGTTAGGTTCTGCGGTTAAACAGGAGAAGCCCTATGAGCACAGAAAAACTTTCAGATGCCGGGTCGTATAAGTTCGGACAGTTTGAAAAAAACGCCGAAGAGCTTGAGCGCCTCAAGCTACAGGCGACCGTTGCCATCGACCTTGAAAAAGAGGCCTGGGAGGCCGCCGGACTCCGGCCCGGCATGAAGGTGCTCGATATTGCCTGCGGCCCCGGCTTTACCGCCTGCGAACTGGCAAAATTCATTGGAGAAAACGGAAAAGTAACCGGCGTTGATATCAACGAAGAACTCATCGCCGTGGCGCATCAAGCGAAGGCTTCCGAAAATGTGGAGAACGTCTCTTTCTCCACCGGCAATGTCTATGAGCTCACTTTGCCGGAAACCCATTTCGACTTTGTTTATGCCCGTTTCGTTTTCCAGCATCTGGAAAAACCGCAACTTGCGTTGGAAAATATTCTTAAGGTGCTCAAGCCCGGAGGCATTCTCTGCATACTCGATATTGACGACAACTGGACGAGTTTTGCGCCGGAAAGCGATGCCTTCGTTAAATTCATCCGCAAGGCGGGCGCGGGACAGAAGCGTAAGGGCGGCAACCGGCTGATCGGCAGCCAGCTCTTCGGCCTGCTCAGCGAAGCCGGATTTGAGCAGGTTACGACGGCAATCCACCCAATCACCACCGAAGACCTCGGCGTGCGGATGTTCCTCGGTGTAGCCGTTCTCTTCCGAATGGAATTTCTCACCAAACTCCAGAAGCTCTTCGCCCTGCCGCAGCTCAAGAAAATCAAAAAAGCCGCCGAGGCTCCCAACGCGTGGGGATCACTCGGCATCTTCGTCAC
>JAOZSE010000118.1:2929-5036 GCA_029939835.1 Pontiellaceae bacterium | reverse complement strand
GAAAAAGTAGCCAGCTTCACGGATTTTATTGAGAGACGAAAAGGCTTGGGCGAAGGGGACGTTTGCTTTGTTCATTTTTCTGACCTACCGGATCAGCCTAAGCAGTTTCTGGCAGACTTAGTCGAAACTACCGTCCGTACAGTTGTTTTTAGCGGAGGCCCTTCCGACCTGCGGGACACATGGGAAGGGTGGGCGTTATTGAACCCGGAGCTAACCAGCAGTCCGTTAATAAAACATAAAAGTGAGGTCAGCCATGAGGACGATCCTATTGCGAAACTTTGGGACTATGTTGAAACGGAAGATCCAAATAAAGTGGCAGAAAAACCAAAAGATGTTGCTGCATTCATGGCATTCAGAGTTTTATTGCAAATTGCCGTGATCAAGACTGCCGGAGTTGGCCATAAGTTGTACTCTGAGCGGTTTAAAGACGTTGTGTTGGACGAGAGTTTTTGGAGTCCGTTTAACGACTTCCGACGGGATGGTTTTTCAATAAATACCGAGGAGCCCGATAGAGCCTTATTGTTGCGCTGTTGGGCGCATATGAAGCTGCAGTTGGATGCCAAAACATTCGCCCCTGATCTCAACAATGATGCCATCAGGAAATATTATGCTTTCAATGGAGGTTGATGTGAGTTGGACGGATGATAGAGCCCGACTGAATCATGACATTCTCGCAAACCAGTTGCAGAACGAAGTGATGATGCTTCAGGACGATCCTCAGGGGGCCTGCGTGCGCCTCGTTCAGTGGATCGGTCGGGAAAATGAGTTTCGATGTTTTTTGGCTGAGTCTTTAAAGGTGCTTTCTTTTTCGCGTTTGATGGATCTCCCAATATTTGACGTTTGGAATTCTAAGCGACGTCAACTTATTCGCTCAGTTGCGGATGAGCTGTTCCTGAGAGCGTCCACGGGGCCCGCTGCTGTGGAAGAGTTAGAAAGCATACTGAGTCGCACTCTGGAATTAGCGAGAGAGTTTGTTGCGACTCCAGGGAAAAAACGCACAGAAGAGCAAGTGAAGACGTTGTTGGATCTGATAGGCAGGCTTAGCAGAGGCATTTCAATGTTGCCGAGAGATCGTTTGGATGAAGCGTATGACTGATATAGGGAAAATTCTTATTATTGATGATCAGTATGGCCGCTGCGGGCTGGGCCGTACGTTCCAGCAGGCGGTCGATCCGGAGATCTTTTCTGCCTATCGTGCTGATCGGCATAATCTATGCAGTAACTATGGCATTTTTGACCTTACGAACGATTCCAAACCGATTGATAAAGAGTTGGCCCAATGCGAGGCAATTTTCTCTCCCGCCCAGTACTGGGACGACAAAGCCAAACGGATCGAAAACGATCTTGAGATTGCTATGAAAGCGGTTGAGCGCGGTTGGCCGTTCAAGGATGGCTCCCGCTGGACATTGGTGTTGCTGGATCTGGCTTTTGTCTGCGGGGAGCTGGACTGCTTTGGCGATCCGCAAGAGCGGACGATGTTTGGGCGGGATGTGATTCTCCTGGAATTAAAAAAATGGTTTGGGGATGATCTCCCGATTGTGGTGCTTTCGAGTACGTCAAAAGAGGAAAATAACGCTGCGATCCGCCGTGCCGGAGCTCTGGATTTTATTCAGCGGATACCCAATAGTCTGGAACAATCCGGGGCCGTTAAAGAACATCTGGCGGATATGCTGTTCCTTCATGGGCTTATTCCGGATGAGTGCGGTCAGGTGGTCGGAAGGTCTCTGCCGGTATTGAAAATGCTGCGTCAAGCCCGTCGAGCTTCCCGCTATGCATCGACCATTTTACTTCACGGGGAGATCGGAACCGGGAAAAATCTGCTGGCCCGTTATATTCATGACGTATCCCCACGACGTGACAAACCGTTTGAGACTTTCAATGCCGCAAACCGGTCGGCGGATCTTCAGGCTGACGAGCTTTTCGGGCATTGGAAAGGAGCTTATACCGGAGCCGCCGATGATGCCCCCGGACTCTGGGAACGGTGTAATAACGGAACGGTTCTGATCGACGAGATCGCAGACCTGGACCAGTCGGTGCAGCAAAAACTGATGACTCCGATTGAAGAAAAGCAGGTTTGTTTAAGGTGTTTCAGTCCTTTTTCATCTGC
>JAOZSE010000118.1:0-2919 GCA_029939835.1 Pontiellaceae bacterium | reverse complement strand
CGCTCGCATTGGGCGCGGGGGGGGGGCGGAACGCCGCAAAGTTTCGGTTGATGTTTTGACCATTCTGGCAACTAATCGGGATTTAAATAGACTTTCTGATGAAGGCGCTATAAAGCGGGACTTTTTGAGCCGAATCAACGCCACCGTGATTGACATTCCTCCTCTGCGGGATCGTAAAGAAGACATCCCGGATCTGCTGGACGCTCTTTCTTCGGGCATAAACAGTTCGGTGACCTTTCTTCCCGAAACGCTGGCATTGCTTTGTTCCAAGGATTGGAAAGATGACAATGTTCGCGGCTTGCGCAGGATTATTGAGCATTCCGGGGTTGCCCACCCCGGCCAGGTTGTTTCAGCCGATTATCTCCGCAAGATGGACTTTTTCCGGGGGCTCTGCGAAGAGTTGCCGGTTGCGTCCGGGTCAGCAGAAAGCGAGTTGACGAACATTCACCTTTTTCTAGAAGCGCTGAAGCGAATGCCGGACAATTGTTCGCGGGAGGAATGCCGGCAAATGATAGCGACATGGAATGGAACGTTTTCTGAGGTCATAGCACATATTCTGGCTTGGTCTTTGGAGTTGTGCGGTGATGTCACCAATACGGCACGTTTCATGACGGGGAATCCTGATATGGACACCAGCGCATCCAAACAGTTCATTAAGAAAATACTCAAATTGGATGTGAAAAATCAGGCGGTTTTGACCGCCTTTATGAAGTGTCCTGCAGCGGGGGATTCTGTTTTGGCAGAGATCATCCAGAAGGAGCTGAAGCAATGAGTGATTCGACAAACCTCGCCATTTATGTGGATGCTCCGGCTCCTCTCGGTCATGCCCTACAAAAGGTGTTTGAGATTCTTAGCATTTCAGCAATCAAATTGAGAGCAGAGGCGAAAGAAGATGGCGATAAGGGTCAGTGCGGAAACGAGGGAGAGAAGTTCTATCGTGAGAAGCTTAACGCTGCGCGAGAAGATAAGTCTGGGGTCATCGTCCAATATGTTTCCATGCAGGATTTCGAATCTGCGCAAAGTAATTATTTCAAGGTCGGCGGAAACGACCGTAACGTCGAGTCGCTGCACCCCCTTAAACACCGATTCACATTTGATGAGTGCAAAGAGAAGCTAGGGAAAGGGGGTGCAGATGAGGAGGTCTCTAAAGAATACGCCCGCAAAACCCGTCCCATTATCTACTGCTTCGATTTCGATTTCATCAAGTATCAGGACGATAAAAACAACGACAACATTTTTTTCCTGGACTCTTCCATTTGGCAACGCGCAGTCAGTCTGAACGCGCCCACTTTTTTTGCCGACTTAGACAAGGTGATCAAATATTTTTCCAACAATTCAAAATACTGGGATCGAGCGGTAACTCTGGAGACATTGGAGTATCAGACACGCATGTTTAAAGAGATGCATCTTGCGCCATTTGGTGTGACCGGGCACGGTGTCGCATTAAACTTAAGTTCTTGGGCTAGCGAGACAAAGGCTTCTCGAGATGATTCAAATGGGGAGAATATAAAAATATTCCTTCCCCGGAGATTTTTGCTGATAGATGATTTTTCTCGAAAACCCCTGCGGAAGTTTGGTAAAGAACCTAACGAAAACAATACGCTTTCTTCTGAAGTGAAGCCAATCAAATCTGCACCCACCTGTTTATCCAAGGGGCAGAGAATATACGAGTTATTAGGCAATTTGGTTGATAAATGCGAGTTTGATACTGTCCAAACGCTGGAAGGTGCAAAAGAGGCCGTTAGGAACAAGGCCTATGACATTGTCTTTCTGGATTATGTTTTGGATGGAAGCGGGCAGAAACGAGAAACAGGCCTTCAATTCTTGAGATATCTGAATAACGATGTAAGCAGTGTGGATGTGCAGAAGTCGGTTACTGAAAAACTATGGGTATTTCCAGTATCGTCATTTGCTGAAGCATTTATTGGAGACATGCTGAACGGTGATGTTCAGCTGGTTAATCCTAACTTTAATTGGTCCTGTGGCGCAGACCCCATCCGTCAGCCAACCCTTTTCAGGGGGGAGCTACAGACATTTCTTCAACGGCAGGACGAAAAAGTCAAAGGCATCGCGGGCGGTCTTAAATACCTCAGTCTCACCTGTAAATTAAAAACCAGCGATTATGAAAACTGTCATAGGTACACCACCCTGCATCAGGATGCGTTGGAGCCATTGTTTGCCCTGAGCAAATCCAGTTTGCTGGTAGGGCAGGAGTTTAATGCTGCGTTTTCCGGGAAGGCACCTCAATCGATAGGTTTTGTTGTCGATTATTTGGAAAACTACCTGCGTTCTAGACGTTATTATAAACGTACGGCGGCAGCGGCCTGTATGCGAGACCTTCAGTGTATCATTTCCCTCTCAAAAAAACGGAACGACCGCTTTTGGGTTGAGTGGGCACGCAATGAAATGACGAACCTTTTGCCGAACTTATAGAGAACATTATGGACGGCCACTATTACAGTACCAGTGATGTTCAGCAACGCTTTGGCGGGGTTGCCCATAATGTATTTTTGTATGGTGGCCTGATAGATGGGGGTGATTCTGCGCTTTATCTGCAGGTTACGAGGAATTCACTCCAATAATTTTTCTTTCTGCGAAATGGCAAAGGCCTCAATACTTTTGATCCTGCAAATACTGAGCCCCTGTTTGAGCTGTCTCTATCCTATAATCTGGCGGTTAAGAACGATTTGGATTCTGTGCTGGCTGCGCAAGGGTTTAAGGAGTTGCCGGACTGTGTTGTGCCCACTGAAAGACCGCCTGCTTATGGATATCGCGCTGTTTATCCGGAAGTGACCGGAAGCCAAAAATCTAGTCTCAGGTTTGGCGAACTCTTCCTCGATTTCCTATTTGATCTGAGGCACAGCCGTGTATTTGAGCAATGCCCCGGGGTTCAGAAGTTGGAAAGCCGCTTATTAGAGT
>JAOZSE010000117.1 GCA_029939835.1 Pontiellaceae bacterium | reverse complement strand
CCGGGGCGCGCGGGGTTTGCTGCCGTTTCTCTTATGCCAAGCAGGCTTTAAGGTCTTCCTCCACCGTGGTGATCGGTGCAATGTTGAATTTTTCGACCAGCACGTTGAGCACCGTCGGCGTGATAAATGCCGGCAGGCTCGGGCCGAGCTTGATGTCTTTGATGCCGAGGTGCAGAAGCGTCAGCAGAATGCAGACGGCTTTTTGCTCATACCACGACAGAATGAAGGAAAGCGGCAGTTCATTGACCCCGCACTCAAAGGCTCCGGCCAGTGCGACCGCAATCTGAACGGCCGAGTAGGCGTCGTTGCACTGCCCGATATCGAGCAGGCGCGGGATGCCGCCAATGTCGCCGAAGTCGAGTTTGTTGAAGCGGAATTTGCCGCAGGCGAGCGTGAGGATGGCGCAGTCTTTCGGCACGGCTTCGGCAAATTCGGTGAAGTAGTTGCGTCCGCTCTTGGCACCGTCGCATCCGCCGATCAGGAAAAAGTGCTTCAGTGCGCCGCTTTTCACTGCGTCGATCACCTGCGGAGCAACGCTGAGCACCGCGTTGTGCCCGAAGCCAACCAGAATCGTCTTTTCCGGTTCGGTTTCGGCGAAACCGTCGGCTTCGAGTGCCGCTTCGATAACGGGAGCAAAGTTGCCGTCGCTGATGTGCTGCACACCGGGCCACTGAACGAGGCCGCAGGTGAAGATGCGTGCTTTGTAGTTGTCCTTCGGCTTCTGGATGCAGTTGGTCGTCATCAGAATCGAACCGGGAAACGCTTCGAACTCGGCCCGCTGATCCTGCCACGCACCGCCGTAGTTACCGACGAGGTGTTTGTATTTCTTGAGTTCCGGATAGCCGTGACACGGAAGCATTTCACCGTGGGTGTAAATGTTGATGCCTTTTCCTTCGGTCTGCTCCAGCAGCAGCGCGAGGTCTTTGAGATCGTGGCCTGAAACAAGGATGGCTTTGCCCTTAACAGCCGCAATATTCACGGGGGTCGGGACGGGGTGGCCGTAGGTTCCGGTGTTGGCTTCGTCGAGCAGGCCCATCACGGTCAGGTTGACTTCGCCCGTTTTCATCGCGAGCGTAAACAGCGCTTCGACCGTCGGCTCGCCTTCCTGGAGATACGCCATCGCTTCGTGGAAGAAGGCGAACACGGAGTCGTCCTCTTTGCCGAGAATATAAGCGTGGTCGGCGTAAGCCGCCATTCCTTTCAGGCCGTAGAGAATCAATTCCTGTAAACCGGTGATGTCGTCGCCGAGCGTATTCTTACGGCTCTCTACACCAACCGCTTCGCCCTGTTTGATGAGCCCGTCGAGATCAGCCGCCGGAGTCCAGTCGATCAGCTCCGCGCCGCGGCGAATCACACCGGCGATATCGTTGGCATCAAAGTTGACGTTGGTGACGGTCGTAAATAGCCCTTCCATCACAAACAGATCTGCTTCACGGGTTCGGTTGCCGGCATTGGCCTTCACCGAAATCTTTTTACAGACATCCATTAACAAATCCTGAAGCGCGGCGGTTTCCGGATCTTTGCCGCACACGCCAAAGCTGGTGCATCCGGTACACTGCGCGGTTTGTTCACACTGATAACAAAACATACTCATGAGTTTTCCTCTCGGTTTTATGGTTTCTATGATCAATGCCGAGTATTATGATTATCTTTAGAAAGTACTCCTTGATCTGCGTCAAGTTTGGTAAATAAAGATATCTCTATGGACATTATTGTCAACATAGCTCTGAAATCGTGGAGTGTTATGGCCGTCATGGCGCCCTACCTCCTGCTCGGTTTTTTCGTGGCCGGGGTGCTGGGAGCCTTTGTACCGGTCTCCTTCATCGAAACCCATCTCGGCAAACGCGGGTTGTGGCAAATCGTGAAAGCCTCGCTGCTCGGCGTACCGATTCCGCTCTGCTCATGCAGCGTCATTCCCGTGGCCGCTTCGCTGCGCAAGCACGGCGCCACCAAAGGTGCAACCATCTCCTTTCTCGCCTCCACGCCGCAGACCGGCGTTGACAGCATCGCCGCCACATGGGGACTTCTCGGCCCGCTCTTTGCGTTCTTCCGCACCGTCATCGCCTTCATCACCGGCTGCATCTGCGGCATAACGGTCGAGGCCTTTACACCGCCCGCCGAAGAGTCCGGAAACGGATGCGACGACGAACACTGTCCTTCGTGCAGTCCTAAAAAAGGCGTGCACCAGTGGAAACAGGTTTTCGCCTACGGCTTCGGCACACTGCCGCGCGAGATCGGCCGCGCGCTGCTGCTTGGTATCGTCATCTCCGGCCTGCTCGGCGCGCTGGTGCCCGCGGATTTCTTTACGCAATACCTGCGCTCCGAATGGCTTTCGATGATCGTCGTAATGGGTATCGGCATTCCGCTTTACGTCTGCTCGACCGGCTCCATTCCGATTGCGCTCGCGATGCTCGGCATGGGGCTTTCGCCCGGCGCGGCACTCGTCTTTCTGGTCACCGGCCCGGCAACCAACGCCGCGACCATCGCCACCGTTCTCCAGACCATGGGCCGCCGCGCGGTCACTATCTACCTCGCCACGCTTGCCATCTGCGCGCTGGCCGCGGGCTGGCTGCTCAACCGCATCATTACCGCCGATGTGATTTTCGAACATATCGAACAGCACACCGCCGGAGCCGGACGCTTCGAACAAATCTGCGCCCTGATTCTCACCGGCCTGCTCCTCTCCGCCATCCTGCCCCGCAAAAAGGAAAGCTGCTGCCATGACCACTAATCCGTTCGAACTCATCCGCGGCGCAAAATTTTTCAACGACCTCTCGGAGTCCGCGTGCAGACGGCTTGGGGAACTGAGCCGCCGCCGTACCGTCGAAAAACGCGATATGCTTTTCATGGAAGGCACCGAGGGTAAAGCAGTTTACCTGCTGGTTTCCGGCTCGATCCAGCTTGTCAAAACGAACATTGATGGGCGCGAGACGGTCATCAAAACCGTCAAAGAGGGCGAGCTTTTCGCTGAAGTCATTCTTTTTGAAAAAAGCCAATATCCCGTCACTGCCATCGCACGCACCGAAGCCGAAATCATCGAACTGCCGCGCGCCGATTTCCTGCATCTGCTTGATGAGCGCGATTTCCGCAATGATTTCATGGCGATGTTGATGACCAGGCAGCGCTATCTGGCCGAGCGCATCCAGCAACTTACCGCAATGGATGTCGAAGCGCGATTTGTCGAATTCCTGCGCGAGCACTACGGCGAAGCCGACAGCATCACGCCCGACCTCTCTAAAAAGGATATCGCCTCCGCCATCGGCACCACGCCCGAAACGTTCAGTCGTTTATTGCAGAAACTCGAAACGCGCGGCGATTTTTCCTGGAAAGGCAAATCCATTCAGCTGAAACCATCCTTCTGGGATGGAGTGTAAGCCACCGAAAGAGATAGCGATATGCCATTAGATAACATTATGTTTAAATATGTGGATTGCACTGGATTACCCATCTTAGCTGATGGGGAAATTCGAATTTCCAATCCCTCAAAATTAAATGACCCCTTTGAAGTTATTCCTTTTATTAACCCTCCAACCAGAGAACAGATCCAAGAGAAACTATCGGATCCTGATTTCGCAGAGCATGCAGTAGAGTTTCTCCTCGAATCAGGAGAAATTCAGCCCTCATCCGAAGCAAAAGCTTACTTAGATACAAAAAAAGACGATTTCATTGAACATATCTACGAGTCCTCTCGTAATAAGGCCCTAATTCCATAAAAGAAAGCCTTCTTCAAAACATTAAAAATTATCCCCATATAGAAATTTATGAGACCAATTTAAATAAATATCGCTATGGGCTGGATTTGTATGAACTTACCCCCTCTGAAATGGAGGTAGCGTCTCGGTGAAGCTTGCGCTCAAAATACCAATGCTGTATAAACTGCGACGAACGAGGCAACAACCATGACAACGGCCACAAAACTTCATCCTAAATATGTTACGAAAGCGGACGGAACCCCGTCCGCAGTCATTCTGCCTGTTAAAGAATACGAGCAGCTCATGGAAGATATGAGTGATCTGGCCGTCGCTGCAGAACGGGTCGATGAGCCCTCTATCCCCCACGCACAGGTTGTTCGGGAGTTGAAGGACGATGGCTACCTATCGAATTGAGTGGAAACCATCGGCACTGCGGGAAGTCAAAAGGCTCGACCGCAAGGTTATTCCCCGAATCATCAAAACGGTTGAAGCGCTTGCTGCGGGGCCATACCCGCGAGGCGTTACGAAACTCCACGGCACTGAAGCAACCTATCGCATACGCTCAGGCAACTACCGGATTATCTATGAAGTATTCGAAAGCCGAGTGCTCATTCAGATTATCCGCGTACGCCACCGGAAAGATGCGTATCGAAAATGAACCAAGAGCAGATCAATTGGGTGGAACGGAAACCTCGGGGCAAGCCTGACAGAATGAAACGATCTGCCCTGACATCATTGCTTCTCCTGCTTCCGGCGCCAACGCTCGGCGTGCTGTTCGGGATGATTTTAATGCCCGGCACTGCGGTCGGACAGTGGGTTTTTATATTTTCCAAAGGCTGGATATTTCTGCTGCCTGCCCTCTGGTTTCTGCTGATTGAAAAAGGAACGCCGCATCGGGGTAAAACCGGAAAAGGCGGGTTTAAGGCCGGGCTCATTTCGGGGCTGGTGATCAGCTTATTTATCGTTGCAATCTATTTGCTGCTGGGGCCGCGTCTGATTGATGCTGAACGGGTCAAGGCGCTGGCCTCGGAAATCGGGCTGGATCGCCGGGCTTTGTATATCGGCGGCGCGTTTTACTGGATTGGTGTGAATTCGGTGCTGGAGGAATATGTCTGGCGCTGGTTTACGGTACGGCAGTGCGTCAAACTGATGAAACCTGGCGCCGCAGTGATTGTTTCCGCGCTCGGATTCACGCTGCATCATATTTTCGCCTTGCAGGTATACTTTTCGCCGACGGTTACGGTTTGCTGTTCCATAGGTGTGTTTATTGGCGGCGCGGTGTGGTCGCGGCTGTTTATCCGGTATAAAACCATCTGGCCGGGGTACGTTTCGCACGCCTTAGTGGATATCGCCGTGTTCGGCATTGGTTACGTGCTGATATTTTCCTGAG
>JAOZSE010000116.1 GCA_029939835.1 Pontiellaceae bacterium | reverse complement strand
AGTATTCATGCTCCGAATGTAGCATGTTTACCCATTCAAAGTGACGAAGAGCCATCCTGATGCTTTTGATCCATTATTTTCAGTTAGGCCGAAGTCGGTTCTTGTCGTCGTCATCTTAATTGTCATAGACCTTGCCTGGATCGCTCTAGCAATCAGTTCAAAATTTATGCACACCGCAGCCCACCCGTAATGTTAGGGGTTCTGTGCTTTTTGTGATTAATCCCGATCTCAGCGCTGCAATTTAAGCATGAGGACTCCGAGAGGCGGGATGTCAAGCTGGAGGGAGTAGTCTTTTCCGTGCCACGGGAGGTGGTGGGCATCGAAAATGCGGCCTTCCTCCGGCCCGTTTTTGCTTCCGCCGTACACTTCGGCATCGGTGTTTAGGATTACTTTCCAGTCGCTGTCGTGCGGCAGGCCGATCCGATAGCCGTTGCGCGGCGTGGGCGTGAGGTTGAGCGCGACGACAACCACTTCTTCGGGATCGCGCCCTTTGCGCAGAAACGAAACGACGGAGCTTTCGGCATCCTGAAAATCAATCCAGTCGAAGCCTTCCCACGAGGATTCAATGTCGTAGAGCGCGGCCTCTCCGGTATAGAGCGCGTTGAGTTTTGCGACCAGCACTTTGAGTTTCCGATGCGGCTCGTAGTCGAGCAGGTTCCAGTCAAGGCTGGTCGCGGCATCCCACTCGCGCCACTGACCGATCTCGCAGCCCATGAAGAGGAGCTTTTTGCCGGGGTGGGCAAACATGTAGGCAAAGAGCAGGCGCATGTTGGCGAATTTTTGCCAGAAATCGCCGGGCATTTTGTCGAGCATGGAGGCTTTGCCGTGAACGACCTCATCATGTGAAAACGGCAGGATGAAGTTTTCAGTGAAGGCGTAGATCATGGAAAAGGTGAGATCGCCCTGGTGATATTTGCGATGGACGGGATCCTTGCCGAAGTATTCGAGCGTGTCGTTCATCCAGCCCATATTCCATTTGAAGTCGAACCCGAGCCCGCCGAAGTCAACGGGATGCGAAACCTGCGGGAAAGCGGTGGACTCTTCGGCAAAGGTGAGGAAGCCGGGAAATTCACCATGGATCATGCTGTTGAAGTGTTTGACGAATTCAATCGCCTCGAGGTTTTCGCGTCCGCCGTACTGATTGGGAATCCACTGCCCCTCTTCGCGGGAATAGTCGAGATAGAGCATGCTGGCGACCGCGTCCACGCGCAGGCCGTCGAGATGGTATTCGCGCGCCCAGAAGGCGGCGTTGGAAAGGAGAAATCCGCTCACCTCTTTGCGTCCGTAGTTGAAGATGAGGGTGCCCCAGTCCATGTGCTCGCCCTGACGCGGGTCGTCATGTTCGTAGAGGTGGGTTCCGTCGAAATAGCCGAGGCCGTGCGCGTCTTTCGGGAAGTGCGCGGGCACCCAGTCGAGGATGACGCCGATGCCCGCCTGATGGCAGCCGTCGACAAAGTGGCGGAAGTCGTCAGGTGAGCCAAAGCGCGAGGTGGGGGCATAATAACCGCTGGTCTGATAGCCCCACGAGCCGTCGAACGGGTGCTCGGCGATCGGCATCAGTTCGATATGCGTGTAGCCGAGTTCCTTGACGTACGGAATGAGCTGGGCGGCCAACTCGCGGTAAGTCAGCCAGCGCCAGCCGTCTATTCGCTTCCACGAACCGAGATGGACTTCATAGACGCTGATCGGCTTTTCTTGCCAATTGGTCTGTTCGCGCTGCTCCATCCATGTGCCGTCGCTCCACTCGTAACGGGAAAGGTCATAGACGACCGAGGCCGTGCGCGGCCGCATCTCGGCGGCGAAAGCGTAAGGGTCGGACTTCTGTGCCCAGAAACCATCAGGGCTTTTGAGTTCAAACTTATACTGGTCGCCTTCTTTGACACCGGGAATAAACAGCTCCCAGATACCCGAGCTGCCGACGGGATGCATTTTGTGAATCCATGCCTCCCAGTTATTAAACGAGCCGATCACGCTGACCATTTCGGCGTTCGGTGCCCAGACCGCGAAGTAGGCGCCTTTTTGTCCGTCCTCCTCCAGCAGGTGCGCGCCAAGCTTTTCATACGCGCGGTAATGCGTGCCCTTGCCGTGCAGGAACAGGTCGAAGTCCGTCAGTTTCGGTCTCGTTTCCATTTGGTCAGCCTTCCGGGTTCAGGTTTCTCAATACGCCTTTTTGTCACCATTTCATACCTGCAATCAAGGCACACAGCACAGCTATAGACAAATTGATTAATGTGCCCAGAAGATAATAAGCCGCATTTTCCGCAACCTTTTCTTTGCGCACAAATTCTTTAGCTGCCATCACAATGGCCAGTGCCCCGTACTCGTGCTGTGCAACGAATATAAAAATGAGCAGTGTTTCGAAAAATCCGAGCCAAAAACCCAGCGCCCTCAGACCCGTATTTCCCTCGGAAGGTCGGAGAAAAGGCACCAGCTTCTGAATAATCAGCGTAGTTATAATCATGGACACCGCGAATGCGATTACATACTGGACGATCATCCCCGCCCTCCCTTTTGCTTTTCCCCGTCAAGCCGTTCCAAAGTCATTCGAATCGTCTCTTCTGCCTGTAGAACCAATTCTGCTCCACCGCGTTTTATTGAATTTGAAACTGATTGTTTGTGTTTTTTTAATACTGTAGCAATCGTCGTCTTCGACGCTCCCGATTTAAGGCGACAATACAGCTCATGCTGATATGGTGTCATGTTTTTAAGTAAAGTATTACTCATCTCTGTTAAGGAGGTGAGTACTTGATCCAGAAAAGGATATCCCACTGCCCACTTACAAAAACCCCGTTCACGCTTCAGTCGGCGCATTAAATCATCAGCACGTTTAAAAATTTCACCGCCGATTTTACGAATGTCCTCCGAAACAACACCAATCTCGCCATAGACCGCAACAAATCTCACTTCCGCCCTGTCGAACAAACAACTTCGGAAAACGTCTGCCGCATCATACAAATTTGTGGGCGAATCGAATAAGCCCGCAACTTCATCTCCATAACTAATTTGTAAACTGAGAACAGGCTTCGGACTTAATGAACTATTCAGGCGCTGAATTTCCTTCTCCAGAGCTTCGAACAGTTTTTGCCGATCCTGTAAAGCCTGTCTCGTAGACCCTTTAATATCTACCAGCAGTAAATAATATTTCCGCGAAACATTCATCTCGTAGTAAATCTAATATGATTTACTTTTTAAAGTCAATCGTTTTTGGTTTATATTAGCTAGTAAGCCCTTGCATCACTTTTTTCCATAAAATTGATGAACGAACGGTTGACCACGCGGTTGCCGCCGGGCGTGGGGTAGTCGCCGCTGAAATACCAGTCGCCTCGGTGATCCGGACAGGCGGCGTGCAGGCCTTCGAGGTTCTGGTAAATCACCTGAAGCCCCGCTTTGAGGTCAGCGGGACGCAGAATGTCGGCGATTTTCTTTTCCACCTCATGCGGCTTGAAGAGTTTATAGAGCGCTTTGACTTCGTTTTGCACCTGATCGCGCGGTCGCTCCATGCTTGCTTCGCACTTCCCGCAAATTTCCGTCAGCACGTTTTCGCGCCCGGTTTCTTTCACCAGCGCAATGGCGGCCTGAAACGCAATGAAGTCCTTGAGCTTGGACATATCGATGCCGTAGCAGTCCGGATAACGGATTTCCGGCGCGGAGGAAACGATGACAATCTTTTTCGGATGCAGGCGGTCGAGAATCCGCAGGATACTTTCGCGCAGCGTGGTGCCGCGCACAATCGAGTCGTCGAGCACAACGAGGGTGTCCTCGGGCTTCACCACACCATAGGTGGTGTCGTAGACCATGGAAACCAGTTCGTTGCGGTCGGCATCCGCAGTGATAAAGGTGCGCAGCTTGGCATCTTTCGTCATGATTTTTTCGGTTCTCGGCTGATAGTTTACCAACTCGGCGATCCGCGCCGGCGAAATATTCTTTTCGTGCATAATGTGATGCTGCGCGCGCTCGGCCACATGCGCTTTGACACCTTCGAGCAGTCCCATGAACGCCGTTTCCGCCGTGTTGGGGATGTAGGCGAAAACCGTGTTGTCGAGGTCGTAGTCCACCGCCTCCAGCACCGGCTCCGTCAGCTGGCGGCCCAGCTGCTTGCGTTCGTCATAAATGTCTTTGTCCGTCCCGCGCGAAAAATAGATGCGCTCGAAGGAGCAGGGCTTGACGGTACCCACCTCCGAAATCGGTTCGTGGAGCAGCGTACCGTCGCGCCGAACCACTAATGCGTGGCCGGGCTTGATTTCCTGCACCGAGTCCACCGGAACATTGAAGGCGGTCTGGATGGCGGGCCGCTCGGAGGCCACAACGACAAACTCGTCGTCCTGATAAAAAAAACCGGGGCGGATGCCGCAGGCATCGCGCATGACGAACAGGTCGCCGTTGCCGATGATGCCCGCCATCGTGTAACCGCCGTCAAAATTTTTGACGGATCGCTTGAGCACCGAAAGGACATCGAGGTTTTCCTCAATCTTCTTGGAGATGGCGGGCCTTTCGAGGCCCTCTTTTCGATAGGCGCGAAAAAGGCGGTCGTTTTCCTCATCAAGGAAGTGGCCGATTTTCTCGAGTACCATCACCGTATCCTTTTCGCTGCGCGGATGCTGCCCGAGTTCGACGAGTGTATCAAACAGCTCGTCGTTATTCGTCAGATTAAAATTACCCGCCAGCACCAGATTGCGGCTTTTCCAGTTCCGGTGACGAAGAAAGGGGTGGCAGTAGGAGACGCCGCCCTGCCCGCGCGTGCCGTAACGCAGATGGCCCAGCAACAACTCTCCGGCAAACTTTGCGTTGCGCTTCAGCCAGACCGGATCGTTCGCCTGTGCTGGGTTTTCTTTCTGCGACTCCGCCAGAGAAGTGAGCATATGTTCATGCACCGCGGCAATCGGATCCTTGTCCGCTGAACGCGAACGGAAGATAAACGGTTTGCCCGGGTCGGTATTCAGTTTGATTACCGCTGCACCGGCACCGTCCTGCCCGCGGTTATGCTGCTTTTCCATCAGCAAATAGAGGCGGTTGATGGCAAACGCGGGCGAACCGTATTTTTCGACGTAATATTCAAACGGCTTGAGAAGCCGAATGGCGGCGATACCGCATTCATGGCCAATCCAATCACTCATATCCCATACACTCCCCGGTTCCGGATAAGATTGGCCAAATCCTCGCACCCGCCCTGCCTGCGGTCAAAC
>JAOZSE010000115.1 GCA_029939835.1 Pontiellaceae bacterium | reverse complement strand
AAGAGGACAACTCGGATGAGCGGAGAGCGGCGGAAATGGGAGAAACCGAACGGGCGTATAACGCGTTGAATGGCGAAGACGCAGGTGGAGGGAAGGATTATCGCCTGGCAGATAAAAGCATGTTCTATCTCCACCCCGACGACATCGTCTATATCCCGCGCCGCCGGTTGAATTCGGCCGCGGAAATTGCGACCGAGATCGGCGATATCTTTTTCTTTAAGGGTTGGTCTATCGGGTTTAGCGGTGACTATAACTTGAATTGATAGAAAGGGGGTTCGTGCGGGCTCCCGGGAAATGAGGGTAGAGATATGTCAGATCTAATGCAAAAAATGTCTCAGGAAGAAGATTGGAAGCGCGAGTTCGGTCACGTGCTGTTTGCCCGACGCCAGCTGATTCTTGCCTCGGCGTCTGCGGTCGTTGTCGGCGCGATATTGATTGCGCTGTTCTGGCCGCCAACGTATGCGGCCTCGTCGTCGCTACTGGTGCTTGGCAAGCGGGCGCAAATCAGCTCGGCGGTGCTGGATCCGATTGAGGTTCGGGATCCGAAAGTGTCTACACAGGACATCATTTCAGAGTTGGAAATTATCCGCTCTCCTGAATTGGTTCGACGGGTCGCGCGCAAATTGAGGGAAAAGGAGGGTTGGAAAAAGGCCGATCTGGAAAAAGGCCTTCTCAAGGCCGCTCATAAATTTTCGCGCCACCTCACCGTAGTCGGGGTTGCTGACTCCAGCGCAATTCAGCTTCAATTCTCTGCGCGGTCGCCGAAAAAGGCCGAGCAGAGCCTCGACCTCCTGCTAAATGAATACATTCAGTATCGCGCGGAAGTCTTTAATCCGCCGGGGCAGGATCAATATTTTGAAGACCGCATGGTGCATTACCGGAAGCAGATGACTGAACTGGCGGTGCGAATTGAGGGTGAGGGCGGGGAAATGAGTCCAGCCTTTATTGATCAGGTTATTGAGGGAAACCTGGAACGGCTGGGTCTCTTGCAGCAGCAACTGGGCGAATTGGAGATGAAGCTGGCGGTATCGACCTATGTGGATAATGAGAACCTGCTGACCCGCATTGCTCTCGTGAAGGCGGCGATCGTACAGCTACAGCATGAAACCAATAAAACGCAGACACAACGACTGATGGCCGATTCGGCTTTTCGGGAAGCGCAGCTAATCAGTCATTCGTTCGAAACGTTTGCCAAACGGGCCGAAGAGGCCAAGATTAATGACAGCATTGCGCGAAACCGTTTGGCGGGCGACATCAGCATTTTGAACCGGCCTGCGGGCACCGCTGAGCTGGTTTTCCCTCGCAAAATCATCACGCTGTTTATGGGGATGATTGTGGCTCTGATTACCGGTCTGAGCGTCGGATTTCTCGCTGAATTTTTTGATCATACGGTTCGTCGTCCGGAGGATGTACAGAAGAACACGGGCTTGCCCGTTCTCTGCTCGTTTCCATCGCTGGGCGATGCCGAAGCCTCCGCACCCTCTGTAAGCGCGGCTATCCAGATTAAGAAGCTGTTTGCCGGGCGCCGCGACCCCAACGACGCAGGGTAAGCCGCCCTGCGGCAAGGTTATATCGGATCCAATATGAAGACGCCGGCCAATAAGTTGATGGTTTTTTCCTTTCGATATGCGATCCCGGGCGCGATGGTCATCATTTCGCTGGTTTTGCTGGCTACGCCGTTTCCCTATCTTGCTCCGCTACCTGCGATTGCACTGCTGGCCCTGCTTTGGTTCGGCAAACGCGAGCTGTTTCCCTATTTGTTTTACGGAATCGTGTTGCTCATTCCCTTCGGGGCATATCGCGGGTTGAGCGGACCGCTTAGCTTTGTTCGGTTGCACTGGATTTTTGCCATCACGCTTGCCGCCGTTGTTTCCGTTGGAATCCTGCTCCGCAAACGGATTCCGCCGGAGGTAAAGCAGGGGAGATTCTGGGCGCTTATTCTTCTCTTTTACATCGTCAATCTTCTCGCGGCAGTTGGATCGAAATTTCCGGAAGCCTCCGCCCCCTTTATGCTCCTTCTTGCCGCCGGTTATCTGTTAGTTGCATTGGGGATGATCGTGGTGGATCAAAAGGGGTTTGCGCAGACGCTTCCGCGCGTCATTGTGGGCAGCGTGTTTGTCAGCTCGCTGTTGGTCGTGTTCGGCTCCGTGTCGAAGACGCCACTTTTTTTCGATGCCGTTTCGGGTCGGGCGATCGGGACAGCCCCGGACCCCAACAACATGTCGCTGATGATTATCTTTAGCCTTCCTCTCGCGGTTTATTTTTTGTTGGCGGCTCGCCGCCCGCTGGTGCGGCGGGCGATGTTGCTAGTGATTGCGATGGATGTGGCCGCGGTCATCGCGACCTTTTCGCGTGGCGGAGCCCTCATTCTTGGATTTGCCACGTTGCTGATGTTTTGGGAATTCCGCAGTTTGATTGTACCACGCAATCTCGGTTTGTTGATGGGGCTGGGGGGGCTGGCGTTGGTAGCACTGCTCCTGCTGACCCCAGAGGCGTATACCCAGCGCGTTCAAAGCGTCCGAGGTAGGCCTGATTTTTCTATGCGCCGGCGCTCATCCTATCTGGTTGTCGCCAGAGACCTGATTGTGGATCGACCGCTATTCGGAAGCGGCCCCGACACCTTTTCAGCGAGCTATGCACAATCGAAGATTGGACGTTCCTTTAAACGCAAGAGCGATAAGAGCGGCGAGCGCAAAGCGCACAACACGTATGCTGAAGTGCTCGTGGGTTCGGGCTTGATCGGGTTTTCATTGTTTGCGGCACTTCTTCTTTATTCGCTGAAAAGTTTCACCCTCGCGAGATGCCACTTTCTTGCCAGCGGAAGGGAGGGGTTGGCCTTGCTGACTACGGCCTATCGAACTTCCTTCCTTTCCCTGTTGGCCTATTTGCTAATTTATAGTGACCTGAACCACAAATATCTCCTTGTTTCATTGGCGGTCTCGCAGATTGCTCTCCGATTGGCTCAAACCCCTGCGTCGGAACAGGAGGCAGAGGATGCTTGCGGGTAGTTTTCTGGCCGGACTCGGTACGCTTGGAATTCTCACGGTTCTCGTGCTCTATCCGCTGTCGCTGATCCTGCGGCCTCACCGAAAAAAAGAACCCCCGTCGGATCCAGAGGTTTGGCCGACTGTTACCCTCATCACCGGCGCGCATAATGCCGCCGCGGTACTGCCCGCCAAGCTGGCAAACTTTCACGAGTTCGATTATCCGGCGGAATGCCTAACCCAGCTGATCGCCTCCGACGCCTCCACGGACGACACTCGGCAGGTGGTGGAGTCCGCCGCAGACCCGCGCATCCGGCTGGTGGAACAGAAGGAGCGGCTCGGCAAAGCTTCTGCAATGAATCAGGCCGTTCTCCAAACCGATGCGGACTTGCTTCTTTTCAGCGATGCCGACTCGCGGCTCGCGCCCGACGCAGTGCGCAAGCTCGCGCGGCATTTCTCGGATCCTCAGGTGGGCGGGGTCTGCGGATACCGACGAACCGTTCGCGGCGGGGCCTGGGCTCGTGACGCGCAACAGACCTATATCAATATCAACTGCGCACTGAAAAAAATCGAATCGGCGCAGGGGCGCATTAGCGGAAACGATGGCACCATTCATATGATCCGGCGGTCGCTGTATACGCCGATTCCGGCGGATGCAAGCGACGATTTGTATACACTTCTCGCTGTGATCTCTCAGGGCTATCGGTTTTTATTTGATCCGCAGGCTCTTTCAGAGGCCAAGGTTCCCTCGCAGAGCGTACGGCATGAAATTCAGCGTCGCCGCCGCATCGTCACGCGCAGCCTGACCGCAATGTGCCGGATGCGCCAGTTGCTTAATCCGCGCCGCTTCGGCTGGGTTTCCGTCGGGTTGCTGATCAACAAAATCGGCCGGCGTCTTCTGCCCTTTTTCCTTCTACTGCTGGGGGCCGGATTGCTTTGGACGGCCTTTGCATCGTCGGCCGCCGCGCCGATCGGGTTTGGGCTTACAGGGATCCTGTTGCTGGTCGCAGGAGTTTGGCTTGTGGCGACACTTCTCCGTTTCGACCGTTTACTCAAACCCATGCGGGTTGCCGGGTATATTCTTGTGGGGCTTGCCGGAACGGCTCTGGGGGTATTGGACTTTGTTTCCGGCCGACGCGTCAGCGGGTGGACGCCGCGCCGAACAGGAAAGGGAGCGGAATGAGCCACCCCATCACCATCGCCTATCTCATGTCCCGGTTCCCGACGCTCACGGAAACCTTCGTCCTCTACGAAATGCTCGAACTGCGCCGCCTCAACTTCCGAGTCGTCGTGATGCCACTTCGATTTGAGCGGAAAAACAAGGCGCATCCTGAAGCGGAGCAAACAGACGGCGATCTTTTTCCCGCGTCGCTGTTATCGTGGCGCACATGGGGGATCAACCTGAAATGGATGTTGATACACCCCGTTCGCTATTTCTGTACGTTTTTACGGGCGGCAGCCGGAACGCTGGGGAGCCTGAAATTCTTTTCCGGATCTATTCTCTATTTTCCGAAGGCCGTTGTTTTTGCCGACACAGCTCTGCGCCTCGGTGTTTCGCATATTCATGCTCATTTTGCCAGCCACCCCGGCATGACAGCATGGGCGATGCATCAGCTCTGCGGAGTTTCCTACAGTTTTACGGCTCACGGAACCGACCTGCATGTGACCCAGCATATGTTGCGCGAAAAGGCGCGTGACGCGGCGTTCGCGGTGACGATTTCCGATTACAATATCCAGTTTGTTGCTCGACGGTGTGGCGCGGAAACCGCAGAAAAATTCGAGGTGATTCGTTGTGGAACCGACCTCTCCATTTTCGCTCCGAGCAACGAACCGAAGCCCGCAGGCGACCCCTTGGAAATTCTCTACATCGCCGCCTTTAAACCCGTCAAAGGGCATTCGGTGCTGATCAGCGCCTGCGCGTTGTTGAAAGAACGCGGCGTTGCATTTCGCTGTCGTTTGGTCGGCTACGGCGTGCTCGAAGAGAGGATACGCCGACAGATTGAAACCAGCGGGCTGGGCGAAGAGGTTTTACTTGAAGGAGCCAAAACTCGACCGGAGGTGGTCCAGAGTCTGGGCAAAGCGGACCTTCTCGTGTTAACCAGCATTCAGACCCGACGCGGAAGTCGCGAAGGAATTCCCGTGGCACTGATGGAAGGGATGGCCTGCGGCCTGCCGGTGGTGGCGTCTCGCATTTCCGGGATTCCCGAACTGGTGGAAGAGGGTG
>JAOZSE010000032.1 GCA_029939835.1 Pontiellaceae bacterium | reverse complement strand
AGGGTCAGATTCGGGTCGATGGGAATGGTTCCGTTAAAATCGGCCAAAACCCATTCGGCAAAGCCGCCGGTCGCGCAGACCTTCATCCCCCGCCCCAGCTCTTTTTCCAATTCTGCAAGGATCTCACGCACCATCCCGCGGTAACCGAGACATGCCCCGATCTGCATCGCTTCTGTGGTGTTTTTCCCTACAAGCTGCTCTGTTTTCACCGGTTCGATGTGCGGCAGCAGCGCGGTTTTTTCAGCGAGATAGTCGAACATCAGTGGCAGTCCGGGGCAGATAATTCCGCCGACGTACCCTTCCCGCTTTTTGACGATATCAAAGGTGAGCGCCGTACCGAAATCGCACACCACCGCCGGCGCACCGTATTCCGCGGCGGCCCAACAGGCGTTAGCCAGCCGGTCGGCTCCGATCGTCTCCGGTTTCGGGTAGGAAACGGGTATGCCAAAATCAAGTTGATGATCCACCCAGAGCTGATCGCTGATGCCCGCGCTTTTGAGTGCCCTTTCCCAGCGCGCATTAACATCCGGCTTCACCGAGGCAATCACCGCGCGCTCTGCGCTCAATTCAATCTGCGGACAGTCCGACAGTATGCGGCGCACGCCGGAAATCTCGCCGTTGGCATAAAGCCCCAGCGTCGTGCTGGTGTTGCCGATATCGATGACTAATACTGAATTCATTTTAAAAAATAATGGACAACAAAATTATTTTCTTAGAGTGATTAGCTGAATGGTATCACGATTAAAATTCAACCATTGAATTTGTTTCATTACCGTCCCATTAGTTGAAGGACGAACTTTATAGCGGCTGGCCGGTCGGCCACAATCTTCTAAACAAAAAAAGGAGATTGCTTATGCCGACTCGATCAGCCCAGAAGAAAACCTACTGTATTCCGTCAGATTTGCGAACTGATTCCGCCGCATCTTGTGCCGGTTATCGCCCGAAAGCATGAGGTTCGCTCCAGAAGTTTCTCCCCGTGGAGAGTTACCTCACGAGTATGCTTTACGCCCAGTTTACCCACGCACTCGGCCTGAATGATGTGTGTGATGCGCTGCGTACCAATCGTTCCCGGGTCGCAGCCATCCGGGGCGCGGCACCGCCCAGTCGCAACGGACGTTCCCATGCCAATAAAAAACGAAGCTCAAAAATGGCTGAGGAGCTCTTTTGGAAGATGAGCGATTATCTCCAGTCGCTTCAGCCCGGTTTTGGCGGCACCGCCTTCCGCAAACTGCCGCACCGCTTCAAGCGAACGGTCTATGCCATTGATTCAACAACACTCAAGCTTTTTGCCAACTGCATGGATTGGGCAAAGCATCGCCGGAGAAAGGCGGCCGCCAAGCTGCACTTGAACTTGAACCTGCAGCACTTTCTCCAGGCGTTTGCTGTGATCGACTCTGCCAAGGGTCACGACAACGCAAAGGCTCGTGAGCTCTGCGCACACATTCAGGCCGGGGAGATTGCCGTGTTTGATTTGGCGTACTATTGATTATAAGCATCTCTGTGAGCTGGATGAACGCGGAGTATTTTGGGTGAGCCGGGTGAAAAGCTCCATGAAGCTGCGTTGCGTGAAGCGGCGGATCAAAACTCCGAACGAGCATATTCTGCGCGATGATCTTGTGCTCGTTGAAAACCGAATCAAGCGGATGGATTATCCGAAAAGAATGCGACGGATTACGGCTCGGATGGAAATCGACGGCAAAGAAGTCGTCATGGAATTTCTGACCAACAACATGCAGTGGGCTCCGGCGAGTATCTGTGATTTTTATAAATCGCGTTGGGGGATTGAAGAGTTTTTCAAGCAGATCAAGCAGACCCTTAAACTCGGGAGCTTTCTCGGACACAGTCGTAATGCGATTGAGTGGCAGGTGTGGACGGCTCTGTTGACCTATCTCCTCCTGCGTTTCCTCCATGCGTGCAGCGAATGGTTACACAGCTTTACCCGACTGTTCACCAGCTTGAGAGCCGTGCTGTGGCAGGAGAGAAATTTGCACGATTATCTTCGATCATATGGGACAGCACGCGGCAGCTTCCGGATGCAGTGGGCGGCATATCAGGCCTTTTTGCCCGGCTTTTGTGCAAAAGCTTGATCCGATATGGGACAGCAGATGGTCTTATTCGAAACAGGGAAACATTGAGTCGAAAAATTATCAAACGCAACAATTGAACTGAGCAGGAGGCTGGTGTTGAACGGCAACAGGTTACGCAAGCGGCACGTCCTCAATCAGCCGCTTATGGGATGCCAGTGGAGAGTTTTCAACTGTTCTGGAATTATACCAGCCCGTACTGGGCCGAGTGGTATCTGGAAAAATGGTGTAACCGCGCCATGCGATCACGGCTTGAGCCCATTAAAAAATTCGTCAAAACCGTTCGTAACCAGCAGCCATTGATCATGAATTGGTTCAAAGCGAAAAAGCAGTATTCATCCGGTGTTGTAGAGGGTTTAAACCGCAAAGTTAATTTGGTAACGAGAAAAGCCTTCGGTTTTCGGAGCTATGAAGTGCTCAAAATCGCCCTGTTTCACACGATGGGAGAGCTTCCCGAGCCAGAATCAGCCCACAGATTCTGCGGATGAGGCAGAAAAATTTTGGTGTAGTGATGACAGGTTAAAAGAAATCTAACCAGAGGTTGAATAAAGATGTCGCTCCTATTTTTTCGCTCTTTGCGTTTCTTCGCGGCTAAAATCTACTTTTCATTCGTGGGTTGTTCTTTCCTTTCTCTGTGGTGAAAAACTTCCGTGTATTCTGTGTATTCCGTGGTTAGAATTTTTTCTTCGTTCTCTTCGTTTCCTTCTGTAAAACTCTCCCCATGAAAATTCTCTGCTGCGGAATATTTCCTGCCCTCCAGCGGACGCTGGAGCTGAAGACGCTGAAAACCGGCGCGGTTAACCGCGCGCGGAGCGTTACGCGCTCGGTCGGCGGCAAGGCGACCAATGCCGCACGCGTCCTCGCCGCGCTCGGCGCCGAGCCCCTGCTCTTCGGCTTTGCGGGCGGTAATACCGGCACGGCAATCAAACACCTGCTCAGCGAAGAAGACATTCCCCACCGGTTTGTTGAGACGGAAATTGAAACGCGCACCTGCCAAACCGTACTGGCCGATGACGCCGATGACTTCACCGAACTGATTGAGGATCCACCGCCGCTGCCCGCACACGACTGGAAGTCCCTCGCCAAAGCCTTTGCAGAGATCGAAGGCGATTTTGACCGCATTATCTTTTCCGGCACACTTCCGGCCCACGCGCCCGACGATATTTATGCCGAACTGATCGCCGCCACCGACCCGACCAAAGTGATCCTCGACACCGCCGGCACACCGCTTCTTACCGCACTCGAACAACGGCCCACTCTGGTGAAAATTAACGCCGGTGAATTGGCAAAAACGGTTGGGTCGCCGGGTGGGGACACCCGGCCTACAAAAAACTACCATGGGGCCGCCCCGAAACTTCGGGGCGGCGATATCGTCGAACTGGCGCAGGAACTGATCGCTCAGGGCGCGGGGGCGGTCGGCATCACACAGGGGCCGGATTCGGCTTCACTCATCACACCAAACGAAACCGTGCAGTTCAAAATCCCGAAGGTGGACGTCAAAAGCACGCTCGGTTGCGGCGACTCGGTCAATGCCGGGTTCGCCTTTTCGCTCGGCAAAGGGAATTCATTCACCGAGGCTTTTGTCTTCGGCCTCGCCTGCGGAGCTTCCAACGCCATGAATCGCCTGCCCGGCGTCGTTCATCTTGAACAGATTGAAAAGCTGGTTCAGCAAATCAACATTCAATGAAATTCTTAACCACAGAGAACGTAGCGAGGCAAAGCCGCAACCGAAAATTAAAACCTCGAAATACAGAAACAGAGAAGAAAATTTAGACAGAATGATGGTCGACAGAATCATTTTAACAGCCGGAGTATATAAGCTTCTTAATGATTCTGTCGCCAATGATTGTGTCGAAAAAAGACCCTGTTAAGTTGATGTTAAGGAATGGGTTGCCAGATAAAACGTACATAAAAAACAAGATTTGGGTGGATAGTATTACAGAGACTCAGAGAAGAAAATATTCTGCCTCTCTGTGCCTCCGTGTCCTCTAGCGAGTATTGCGAGCGGGTGGTAAAAACATGTCCCCTTTTACTCAATATAAGCAGTGGATGATTGAGCGGTATGGAGAGCCGCTGTTTCGTATTCCGGTAGCGATTGCTTCAAGCTGCCCGCACGGACAGTGCGCGTTCTGTTCCGAACAGGGATCCAAAGCACAGCAGACACAAAAGCAGGAAAATCCGTCCGAACAGGCAGAAGCTGCCATACAGTTTTCAAAGCGACGCTACCGCGCCAAAAAGTTCATGCTCTACATTCAGGCGTTCAGCGCCGACCTCACCGACCCTGCCCAGCAACAGACGATCATCGACCTGCTCAACCGGTTTGATTTTGAAGCGATCAGTATCGGAACCCGGCCCGACTGCCTGCCGCCAACTGCGTTGGATTTTCTTGAAGCTCTTCGCGGCGCGCCCGGCGGTCGCGCCCTACCGGTAGGGACGCATCGCCGAGGCGTCCGAGATGAATTAGAAGTCTGGGTCGAACTCGGCGTGCAGACGGCGAACGACGAAACGCTCAAAACCATCAACCGCGGGCACGACTGGGAATGCAGTAAAAAGGCGATTCTCAATCTCGCAGAGTGCGGCATTCACGTCGCCCCGCACATAATTATCGGACTGCCCGGCGAGCAGGCTGAGCCTGCACCCACTAATTTTCCCACTCGACCAGAGGGAGAGAGGCTGCACCAATGTGCGGCAAGGACCGCAGGGACTGGCAATCCTTGGAACAGAACAGCGGAAGACTTGGCGAAATTGCCTATTTCAGGAATCAAAATTCACAATCTGCACATCATGAAAGGCACGGTGCTGGCTAAAAACCCGCCGCCGGTGCTCAGCCACTGGGAATACGCTGAAGCCTTGATGGAATTCCTGCGCCGCCTGCCGCCGGACATTCCGGTCATGCGCATTTCCACCGATACGCCGAACGAGGAGCTGATCGCCCCGCACTGGCATCTCGAAAAGGGGCAGTTTCTCGACTATGTCCTCCAACAAATGACAATGAGAGAGATCACGCAGGGTGATCTCATCAAAAGTAGGGACGGCTGTCCCCAGCCGTCCGCGGACGGTTCGGAGAGGCGTCCCTACCCCGTCGTTCCGACGGAAGATGGCTCCATCACGTTTTTCAGTGAGCAGTGGAAAGAGCACTACCACGACAAGGCCGGCGCGCGGCTTGAAGCGGAAAAGAAGTATGTCGAACCCTCAAAGCTGGCCGAAAAACTGCAACAGCGGGATATTCGGCTGCTAGACGTCTGTTTCGGCCTCGGCTACAACACACTGGCTGCATTAGAAAGTGGAACGGGCTTCCAGCCTGTTCAGACAGGCAAGATGCCTGTCCTACATTCTCTAGACATTACGGCCCTCGAAATGGATAAACGCGTCGTCCGCGCCGCCGCCGAACAAATTGCTTCAACCGACTCGCGTAAAATCCTCACCGAACTCCTCCAACATTCCACATCCCACAACTCACATTTCACCATCTCCCCCCTCTGGGGCGATGCGCGTTTCCGAATTCAGCAACTTGAAAACGAACTCTTCGACATCGTTTTTCACGATCCGTTTTCGAGCCAGCACTGTCCGGAACTCTGGACGGTGGAGTTTTTCCAACAGTTGTATCGTATAATGAAACCGGACGGGGTGTTACTGACCTATTCATCGGCCCTGCCCGTGCGCGGCGCGATGCGCGAAGCAGGATTCTTCATCGGCGAGACCGAACCGGAACATCACATGGGTAACGGAACGATTGCTGCCAAAGACAAAGTAGCGGTCATCGGGTTCGAGTTAGTTGAACAGATCGAAACGCGCCGAAGCATTCCGTATCGCGATCCGCACCTTTGCGCGCCGACCAAAACAATCCTGCGCAACAGGCAGGAAGCCGTCGAAGCGGACTAGGCCTCTTCTTTTTCCTGCTTTTTCGGCAGGTTGACTTTAAGGTGCAACTCGCGCAGTTGTTTGAAGTCGACTTCGCCTGGCGCGTTCATCAGCAGGTCTTCGGCCTTCTGGTTCATCGGGAAGGCGATGACTTCGCGAATGTTCGGCTCGTCGGCGAGCAGCATGACAATGCGGTCGACTCCCGGGGCGATTCCGGCATGCGGTGGCGGGCCGTACTGAAACGCGCGGTAGAGCGCTGGGAATTTGGATTCGACGACCTCTTTGCCGTAACCGGCGATTTCGAAGGCTTTAATCATCAGCTCGGGACTGTGGTTACGAACCGCACCGGAGGAAAGCTCGGTGCCGTTGCAAACGATGTCGTACTGATACGCCAGAATGTCGAGCGGATCTTTGTTGAGCAGGTCGTCCATGCCGCCCTGCGGAATGGAGAACGGGTTGTGGGAGAATTCGACTTTGCCGTCATCGTCGAGTTCGTACATGGGGAAGTCGACGATCCAGCAGAAGCGGAAGACGTCTTTTTCGAGCAGGTCGAGTTGCGTTCCGAGTTCGGTGCGGACGTGGCCGCCGATGTTCCAGGCACCTTTAAGCGTGTCGGCAATAAAGAACATGGTATCACCGTCTTCAACGCCGCCGAGCTCTTTGAGCGCGGCGATTTCGTCGTCGGAAAGGAATTTAGCGATCGGGCTTTTAACTTCGCCATCGATCCAGCTGATGTAGCCGAGACCTTTGGCACCGACCGACTGCGCGAACGAAACCATGCCGTCAAAGAATTTGCGGGATCGGTCGGCGCACCCTTTGACGGCGATGGTTTTGACCACCCCGCCCTTTTCGACCACGCCGGCAAAGGCCTTGAATCCGCAGGTGCGGAAAATTTCGGTTGCATCCTGCATGATGAGCGGGTTGCGCAGATCGGGTTTATCGGAGCCGTATTTATCCATCGCTTCGAGATACGGAATGCGTTTGTACGGAGGGGCATCGACTTCCAAATCGCTGAATTCATCGAAGATGGCGGAGAGAACGCGTTCGTTCACTTCAAAAACATCGTCCTGTGTGGCGAAGGCCATTTCCATATCGAGCTGATAAAACTCGCCGGGAGAACGGTCGGCGCGGGCATCCTCGTCGCGGAAGCAAGGAGCGATTTGGAAGTATCGGTCGAATCCAGAGGTCATGAGCAACTGTTTGAACTGCTGGGGAGCCTGCGGAAGCGCGTAGAACTTACCGGGATGCACGCGGCTCGGCACGAGATAGTCGCGCGCGCCTTCGGGCGACGAGCTGGTGAGAATGGGGGTCTGCATTTCCATGAAGCCTTCGGCGGTCATGAGTTCGCGCATGCGGGCAATGACTTTGGAGCGGAGGATCAGGTTGTTGTGCAGGCTTTCGCGACGCAGGTCGAGGAAGCGATACTGCAGGCGAAGCGCTTCGTTACACTCCTCCTCTTTGTTGACCTGAAACGGGATCACCTGTGATTCGCCGAGGATTTCCATCGTTTCAGCCACGAGTTCGATCTCGCCGGTGGCGAGCTTCGGATTCACAGCGGATTCGTCGCGGGCAACGATTTTTCCGGTGAAGCAGATGACGGTTTCGACGCGCCAGTGCTCAATGTCTTTGTAGAACGGCGTGTCTGGGTTGATGACGATCTGGGTGAGACCGTAGTGGTCGCGCAGGTCGATAAAAAGGACACCGCCGTGGTCGCGGATGGTGTTGACCCATCCGGAAATGCGTACGGTTTGGCCAACGTGTTCTTTGCGGAGTTCTCCGCAGGTATGTGTTCGGTATGGGTGCATGATTCTTTCTATTCCATTCTTTTTATTTACAGGGGCGGGATTCATCCCGCCCTTACAAGAGTTCCATAAGCTCGGGCAGTTCGACTTCGCGCTGGGTGCCCTCTTTCATATCCTTAAGCACAAAAATTCCTTTTTCGAGTTCGGTATCGCCGCGGATAATGACCTGCTTGGCGCCGGTTTTATTGGCGCGTTTCATCTGTGCTTTGACTTTGCGGTCGGACAGTTCCATTTCGCAGGCGACCCCGCGCTGGCGGAGCATCTGGAGCAAAAGCAGGTTTTCGTTGAGAGCCGCTTCGCCGAGTGAAACAATAAAGACTGGCGGTGCAGGTGCAAACTGTGCAGCGCCAATACCGTTAGCTTCGAGTGCTGTGATGACACGCTCAACCCCCATGGCAAAGCCGACCCCATCGAATGTCTTTTTCCCGACTTCAATACGATAGCGTCCGCCGCCGGAAAGCGCATTCTGCGCACCGAGACTGCCGTGTACCACTTCCCAGACGGTATGAACGTAATAGTCGAGGCCGCGCACAAGACTCGCGTCGACTTCGACATCAATTTCAAGCTGCTTGAGCGTTTTGATGACGGCGTCAAGATAGGCCCGCGATTCCGCACTCATGAATTCAATAACCGGCGGTACTTTGGCGACCACTTTTTGCACCGCTTCGTCTTTGGAGTCGAGCAGGCGCAGGACATTAGTTTTAAAACGCTGCTGTGCATCTTCCGGCAGTTCGTTCAGGTGCGGACGGATGGCCTCGCGTAATCCTTTTATAACGGCGGCACGGTCTTCCGGCAGTCCGATGGTGTTGAGACGGACTTTTGCACCTTCGAGTCCCCACGCCGCGAGCAGGTGAACCTGCAAGGCAATCACTTCGGCATCGGCCAGCGGATTGGGCGCGCCGATGGCTTCGACACCAATCTGGTGGAACTGCCGTTTACGGCCCGCCTGCGGACGCTCGCAGCGAAACATGGAACCCAGATAAAAAAGACGGTTGTTAGCAGCTTCACCACTGCCCGCGATGTAACGGATAACCCCGGCGGTTCCTTCGGGGCGCAGGGAAAGCTGCCGTCCGCCGCGGTCTTCCAGTGTGTACATTTCTTTGGTGACGACCTCGGTGGTTTCGCCAAGTGAATGACTGAAAAGTTCAGTTTTTTCGAGAACGGGTGTGCGGACTTCCTCAAAACAGTAGCGCGCGAAAATTTCGCGCGCACGGTTTTCGATCATCTGCCAGAGGGCGATATCCGGAGGGGCAATATCGGACATGCCCTGAATGGGTTGGAACTGCGTTGAGGCCATGGACGTTTCAAACCTAAATGCCGGTAATGCGCTTTTTCATAATCTTGCCGGGCTTGAATTTCACCACGCGGCGTTCCGGAATGGTCACCACGTCTTCCGGCTTGTTGGGGTTGCGTCCAATGCGGGCTTTACGGACGTTGATTTCAAAAACACCGAAATTTCGGAATTCAACGGTCTCTCCTTTTTCCAGTGCCTCGACGATGTAGTCCAGCGACTTCTGCAAAACCGCCGCGACATCCTGCTGGATCAGTCCGGTTTCGTCGGCAATGCGTACCACCAAATCCCGTTTTGTCATATCGTCCCCCGTGTACTTTCGAATTGTCTTGGCGGTAACAGGTTACAGCTTAAGACAGGAAGGTCATCTTAGTAACGTTCCGTGTGTGGTCAAGACCTATTCCCACACCTTTTTCTAGCGCGAAGCAATCCAGTGAAAAAACAATGCCACGAGCAGGCCAAGAAAGGTCAGCACGGCCAGTGTTTTATTGAACATGTAAAAAGTGTCGACCGGTTTAACTACCAGCACCGGCTCGCCCGCTTCGACTTTCGTGGCCGGGCCGACCAGGACGCGGAGCACCCTTCCGCGAAGAGGCTCCTCGCCGTGCGAAGTGGTACGCATAAGACTTGGATCTGTATTTTCCAACGTACAGGCGTTCATATCCGCATGAGCCTGCTGCAGTTCGGTCATCTTCGCTTCGAGATCCGGCGACTCTTCGCTCTTGGCAGCTTTCACCGCAGCCTCAGCTTTCAGCACCTTCACGCGATAGGATTCATCATAGAGTTTTGCAAGCAGGGTTTTACCGGTAATTTCGTATCCCTCGGAAACCGCAACACGTTCAACGACACCCGGAACAGTAAAGGCCACTGCAATTTCGCGCGGATGTTTTTTGAGGATTTTTTTCGTCGGGAACCAGGCATCTCGGATGGACCAGACGCACAGGGCAGCGCAAAACACCGCCAGCACCAGAAAGTCCTTGGTTCCTTTGATCGAAAATCTACGTCTTGCCATGATGAACTCCTTGTATCCGTTTTAATAATTCTTCGCAAAAATCACGCGGCCCCTGCTCGGCTTCCCGGTGACCACACATTGACCCGTCCCGCTCTTTTCATAATCAAACGGAATACAGCGGATGGTCACAGATAATTCGTCATTAATTTTCTGCTCAGTCTCCTCCGTACCGTCCCAGTGCGCCAGTACAAACCCGCCGCATCCTTCCTTAAAGAAGGCCGTAAATTCGTCCCAGCTGTTGATCTCGCGCGTATGCTCAGCCCGGAAGGCACGGGCTTTTTCAAACAGGTTGTTCTGCATCTCTTCCAGTACGGTCGCGATGGTGGAAACAAATTCCATCCGGTCCTGTGTATATTTTTCCTTCGGCCCCAGATCGCGCCGTGCTGCATAGACCGCACCGTTTTCCATGTCGCGCGGACCAATCTCTAAACGGAGCGGAATGCCCTTCTTTATCCACTGCCACCCCTTCTCGCCCGCGTTGATGTCGCGATCGTCCACAACCACCTCCACCGAACGCCCGGCATAGCTCTGTGCACGGAGCATCGCGGCGGTTTCGTTGCAGTACTGGATGATTTTTTCCTGATCCGCATCCTTGCGGATGATCGGCAGAATCACCACATGCGACGGCGCAAGGCGCGGCGGCATCACCATGCCGTCGTCATCGGCGTGCGTCATAATCATGGCGCCGATCAGGCGGGTCGAAACGCCCCACGAGGTCGTCCACGCAATTTCCTCGCGCCCTTCGCGCGACTGAAATTTAATACCGGAGGCCTGCGCAAAATTCTGTCCCAGGAAATGGCTGGTTCCGGCCTGCAGCGCCTTGCAGTCCTGCATCAGCGCCTCAATGCAAAGCGTGTTCACCGCGCCGGGAAACCGTTCGCCTGCCGTCTTTTCACCGGTCAGTACCGGCATAGCCATCCATTCTTCGGCAAACTGTTTATAGACCTCGAGCATTTTGACCGTCTCTTCCCAGGCCTCTTCTTTCGTTTCGTGAACCGTGTGACCCTCCTGCCAGAGAAACTCCGTCGTGCGAAGAAACAGGCGCGTGCGCATTTCCCAGCGTACCACATTAGCCCACTGGTTGATCAGAATCGGCAAATCGCGGTAGCTCTGCACCCACTTGGCGTAGGTCGCGCCGATAATCGTTTCAGAGGTCGGGCGCACCACCAGCGGCTCGTCGAGTTCGCCCGCCGGAACGAGCCCGCCGTCCGGCCCTTCTTCAAGCCGGTGATGAGTTACCACCGCGCATTCCTTGGCAAAGCCCTCGACGTGTTCGGCTTCTTTTTCCAGATAGCTCTTAGGAATAAACAGAGGAAAATAGGCGTTTACGTGGCCGGTCGCCTTGAACAGGCCGTCCAGCGCCGTGCGGATGTTTTCCCACAGCGCGCAACCCCACGGCTTGATTACCATGCAGCCGCGCACATCGCTGTTCTCGGCCAGCTCGGCAGCGCGCACCACCTGCTGATACCACTCCGGATAGTTTTCTTCCCGCGTCGGCGTAATCGCTGTTTTTGCCTGTTTACTCATGGATCAGCCCCTTTTCAAACTGTTCTTTCAATTCCGCAATGCGCGCCATGATCAGCTCACCGATCCGCGCATAGGCATCCCGCCCTGAACCCAGCTGCTGAATCTCCTCCCGCGTAATCAACTGCCCGAAAATGACGGTAACCGGCTTTCGTTTCAAGCCGCCACTGTGTTTCGACCACGCCTCGTACGAGCCGTGAATATATACCGGCACCACCGGAGCCCGCCCTTTGGCCACCAGAAATCCGACGCCCGGCTTCGGCGGCTGCAGATTGCCGTCCATCGTCCGCGTTCCCTCGGGAAACAACGAAACCGCCGCGCCGCCCTGCAACAGATGGATCGCCGTCTTCATCGCCCTGACATCCCCTCTCTCACGATCGAGCGAAATAACGCCAACCCGGCGAAGATGCCATCCGAGTAACGGTTTTCTAAAGAGCGTATCGCGCGCCATGAAATGGACAGAACGCATCCGGCAGAACGCGCCAATCGCCGGCGGGTCGAGATAGCTGGCGTGGTTCGACGCAATAATCAGTCCGCCCGTTTTGGGAACGTTTCGCAACCCGAGCACTCGAATCCGGGTGCACACCTTCAGCCACAGACCGAGAACATCACAGGTTGCCCGGTAGAGGCGCGGATTAATCATCGCCTCGCTGCGGGGCTTTTCCAGATCGGCAATGCGGTCGAGTACCGTGCGTACCACGTCCGCAACATCGTAGCGGGAGGTGTCAATTACATAGGCGCCGTCCGCCACTTTCAGCGGAGCCGCTTTGCGCGTAGAATCCTTTTCGTCGCGCTGCTGCAGCGACTCCATCACCTCGGCGGCCTGTTCAAGATCGCCCTTTGCCATCAGTTCGGCATGACGCCGCTTCGCCCGCTCCTCCGGATTGGCATCGAGATAAAACTTGTACGGCGTTTTCGGGAAAACCACCGAGGCGATATCCCGCCCCTCCATGGAAAGCGGTCCCAGTTTTTTCAGTTTACGCAACCGGTTGACCACAAATTTCCGGATACCCGGCATCGCCGCGATATCCGAAACCGCTTCGCAGACCTCTTTCGAGCGAAGCGCTTCGCCCGGCTCCACACCGTCGATTGAAAAAACCACTGCGCCGTCACGCACTTCGAACTTCCACTTTGATTTCAGCAGAACCGGAAGCACCAGCAGCGGATTCTTCGTGTTCACGCCATCGCAAAGCATTTTCCACGTGATGCCGCGGTACAGCGCACCGGAATCCACATAGATGCAGTTCAGCCGGTTCGCCACTTCGCGCGCCACGGTTGATTTTCCTGAGGCCGCCGGCCCGTCAATCGCTATAATCCGCTGTTTACTCATAACATTTCGTTGTCGCTCATTCGTTTAAGTCGTTGAATCCGTTCAAATCGTTAGACTCACTTTTTCCCATTTCTGCGTCATTCTGCGTGTTCTGCGGGTACTTATTCGACCCGTCCGCCCAACCGTTCAAGGTGTTTCCAAAATTCCGGATACGATGTATCCACGCAAGCCGTATCTGTAATCCGCACCGGCCCGGCCGCAAACGTCGCCAGCACCGCCAGCGACATCGCAATACGGTGGTCACCGCCGCTCTCCAAATCCTCTTCCGGTACGATCAGCTTTGCGGATCCACGCACCGTCATGCCGTCCGGCGTCTCTTCCACATCCACGCCGAACGCGCGAAGATGCTTCGCTGTCATCGTAATGCGATCCGATTCCTTCACCCTCAGTTCCGCCGCGTCTCGAATCACTGTTACGCCTTCCGCCAGCGCACCTGCCACCGCCAGCACCGGAAGTTCATCAATCAAATTGGGAATTTCATCGCCTCCGATTTCCGTGCCGCGCAACTGCGCACCGTGCACAAAAACCGTCCCAATCGGGTCGTCCTGATCTTCCGTAATCTCCGTTTCAATCTGCGCGCCCATTCGCTTCAGTACATCCAGCAAAGCCGTGCGTCGCGGATTAAGCCCGACCCCGCGTACAGTCAGCTCCGCGCCCGGACGCGCCGCCGTTGCCGCAATCCAGAATGCCGCGCTCGAAAAATCGCCCGGCACCGTCAGCTTACGCGCCGCAATCTGCGGGCCTTTCGGGCCGGAACCCTGCAAGCTGATCTCCAACCCGTCGATGTGAAGCGGAATATCCAGGGTTTGGAAAAGTTTTTCCGTATGATCGCGTGTCGGGCGCGGCTCCACCACCGTCGTCTTGCCCTCGGCAAAAAGTCCGGCCAGCAGCACGCACGACTTCACCTGTGCCGACGCCACCGGCAGTTCATAGCGGATGCCGTGCAGCGGTGCGCCGTGAACCGTCATCGGCAGCGTGCCCTTCTCGCCCGTCAAATCAATCTGTGCGCCCATCTGCTCCAGCGGCGTCTTGATGCGGCCCATCGGGCGGCGCAAGAGCGATTCATCACCCGTCAGCGTCACGGTCATCGCCCGGCCTGCCAGCAGCCCTGCCAGTAGCCGCGTGCCCGTGCCTGAGTTGCCCATATCCAGCGGATTGGCCGGCTCCTTAAATTTGCCGCCTGTGCCGGTGACCTTGAGCACGTCGCCTTTAAATTTTGCCGAAGCGCCCAGCGCGCACATCGCATTGAGCGTGCTGATCGCATCTTCGCCGGTGAGAAAGCCGCGGATTTCCGACGTGCCTTTGGCCAGCGCCGCCAGCATCGCAATACGCTGCGAAACGCTTTTATCGCCGGGAACGCACAGTTCCCCGCCGAAGGTTGAAGCAGGATGGATCGTTTTCGATTGCATATGATTTCCCACAGAATACGCCGAATTACACAGAAACTTTCTTTTGGGTCAGGATAAACCGTTCATGTTCAAGTTGCGGATGATGCCAAAAATTAACTGAAAGCCCCACCTCAAAACCCGTTGCATTAAGATAGTTTAAAAGCTGAGCCCGGTCTTTATCCGTCAAACGATCTGTTGCCTTTATTTCAAGAATAATCTTTCCGAAGCAAATAAAATCAGCCTTATAGATTTGCTTTAATGAATGCCCCTTATAACTAAGCGGAATAATTTTTTGAGCTTCATACGGAATATTCCTCTTTTTGAATTCTATCTCCAAGCACTCCTGATAAACCGCTTCAAGAAAACCACACCCTTTTTCTTTATAAACCTCGAAACAGGCTCCAAGAATCTGATACGTCTCCTCCTTATATAAAAAAATTTCCTGTCCCATTTCTGTGTCTTTCTGCGTGTTCTGCGGGCGCTAACCCAAAAGCTCCTTGCGTTGATCCCGCGCAGCGTCAAACCAGCCGGTTAGTTTATCGCCGTCGCCTTCTTCGACCCGTGCGGCGAGTTCATCAAGCCGGACACGAAAATCTTTAAGCGCTTCCTTAAGCGCGGGAGCATTCGTGCGGACAATATCGCTCCAGACCTTCGGCGACCCTTCCGCAATGCGCGTCGTATCGCGAAAGCCGCTTCCGCAGAACGTGCCGTCGCTTCCGACTGAAAGCGCCAGCGTTGCGGCCACCAGATGCGGCAGATGACTGGTTGAAGCCAGAATCCGGTCGTGGGTTTCGGCCTCCATCAGATGAACCGTTGAACCGGCACTCTTCCAAAGGCCGGAAATTTCCTCGACCGCGGCTGCGGGCGCATCGTTGTCCGGTGTTACAATGGTGACTGCTCCTTCATAGAGATCGGCGACAGCAGCCTCAATGCCCTGCTGTTCCGAGCCAGAGATCGGATGCGAGCCAACAAATACGGCATCCGTGCCCGCCAGAGCCTCTGTCATGAGACGGTTCAGTTCCGCTTTGGTACTTCCGACATCCGTGAGCACCGCGCCGGGCTTCAGGCTGGGAAGACAGGCCTTTGCCAGCTCAGGGGTCGTCAAAATCGGAACACAGAAAACAACCACTTTGGCCCCTTTGACCGCTTCGGCCGGATCGGCAAAAACAGCGTCCGCCATACCGCGCTCCAGAGCAAGCACGCGAGTTTCCTCGCGGCGGGCATAGGCACTTACACGCACCGGCACCCCGCGCGCTTTCAGCGCGAGTCCCAGCGAAGAGCCCATCAGCCCCATTCCCATAATGGCGATTGTTTTCATTAGAATAGTTCCAACATTTGGAAGCTGAGAGTTTTACAGAAGGACGCGAAGGAAACAAAGGAGAAATGCAGGTCGCCGAACTTTCCAGGGTGGAGGCTTTTAAATTTTACTGCACCGAAAAATCAACGATGAGCGGCAGGTGATCGGATCCGATCTCCGGCCCGATTCCACGCTGATGGACCGTGATTTCCGGCGAGTGCAGCATATGGTCAATCGGAATGCGCATCAGCGGATTCTCGACAGGCCAGCTGGGCTGGAAGCCAAACCCTTTCATACTGTTGCGCAGCCCGCTCTCTTTGAGAAGCTGACTGAAATACGGCGACCACGGCGACGTGTTGAGATCGCCGATCAGCAGAACGGGATGCTGCTGCTCGCGGATCGTTCCGGCCAATGCCGCGAGTTGTTCGTTACGGGCGCGGGCATTGGCCGCGCCGACCGGCGGCGGCGGATGGGTTCCAATCAAACTCAATGTTCCCTGCGGCAGCCTCACATCGGTAATGATCGTGGGCGCCTCTGAGCCAAGTGAAACCACCCGGCTGTTGGACAACGGAACCTTACTCAAAAACAGAATGCCGAAACAGTCGCCTCGGGGCTCAGAAACCTTATAGGGAAACCTGGTCGCCAGCGGCTCCGGTTTATCGGCCCATTTTGGCGTTACCTCTTCCAGCAGCACGAAATCGGGATCAAATTTTTCGAGAACATCCAATACGAGCGCGGTATTTCCATTTGCCGCGTTGAGATTCATGAGCATGGCCCGGACGGTCTGTCCGTCGGCAGGAGATGGCCCTCCGAAATAGAACGGGAGAACAAAGGCATAATTCAGCACGGCCACGAGACCTAGAGCCAATCCCCGTTTATAATTTCGCACCCACAGGGAGACTCCGATCAGGATGAGACAGAACTGAAAATACTGCACCCGGAAATGGGAAAACATATCCAGCGTCCAGTGAAGTTTCCCGAGGAACCCCAGGAACGTCGCAACAGCCACTAAAAGCCCGAGCACACTGCACAGGCGGTCAACGACCAGTATACCGAGACTCTTTCTTCCGTTTTTTCTCATCTCTTGCCCAAACCCCATCGAATTCGATGGATTAAAAATACAGAATCAATTCACGTCCCCCTCTGCACCATCGTCCAAGCGCCGTCGGCTTTCAGGCAGTTCCTTAAAGTTTTCCCGAGTCGAAACCTTGCGTCCGCTTTTCTTCTCCAGCTCCTTGCGGGCGTTTCCGGCCACCTTGCCACCCGCTTGGGCGGCTTGTTTGTTTTCAGGTAACCCTTCTGCATCGGCGTTGCGGGCAATCTCAGTGGTTGACGCTTCGCCGAGCATCGTAAAAATCAGCTCCAGATCGTTCATGTGATCCCGCAGATTGTCTCCGGTATGATTCAGCGCCTTATGATCACGATATTCCGACGGGGTCATGCCAAATGTCGCCTTACTGATCTCTGCGGTAAGAATGGCATATTCCATCTGCTCCTTCACGCCGCGCTTCTTCCACTCGTCAGTTAACTCATCGCGCACTGCGATGCCGCGCATCCGCTTTTCAATCCACGCCTCGGAATAGCCCTTCTGCCGATAGATCTCCTTCACGCGCCGGGCAGCCAGTTCAGGATTCTCGATTTCCTGCAACCGCTCATACCCCACCTGCGCCAGCCAGCGCTTAAACGGCTCCGCCTTGGGCGAGGGAATCGACTGAATCAGCCGTAACAAACCGGGCACGTTCCAGCACTTCAAATTTTGACGCCCGCCACTGGTATCAAAGGGCAATGCAAGGGGGGGGGCAATTTGCCCCCCCCCTTTGAAAAGAGAACCTAACTCAATATCGCGACGGCGCATATCTCGCAAATAGCCGGATGGATCGACCGAATCGGTCAGCACAGAAACCACATCGCTGATGACAAACCACCACGCCTCCTCGTGCCAAACGCGCCGAACCTGCTTTTCCTCAAATAAAACCAGATTGTTCATTACTGCCCTCCAAAACGTCGCTCACGCGCTCACACCCTGAAATTCATGAATTCTCGAACCCTGCCACGCGTCCTACTCTCCCGACGCATAACTCAAACTAAGTTTTTTTAACAGACGATTGCTGGATGCCAACTCTATCCTGACATCATCCCATTTAAGCGTCATAGGCACTCGCTCCTTGCTCACCCCATATTCATCAACCATCGCAGCTACCAGCCCAATCGTTTTCGCCTCGCATTCCCGCTGGTATCGTTCGATATACGAATCAATCAATTCACGAGCCGCTGATATTCGCTCGCCTATTATCTTCCGAACATCCTCATGAATTGCGCTCATGCACTCTACATATCGACGCACAACGTGCTTCAGGTTGACCTCTTCGTCCATTTCCTCCAAAACTCCGGCCTTAAAGCATCCGTCATCTTCAAGCCGCTCCTTCTGAGAAAAGATATCCAGCACATGAACATGATTACTTTCGTCGGAGACTGGTTGAGTTAAAAAGGTTCGGTGACTCGTTTTGTGTACAGGAAAACCTCGGTGTTGAGCATAATTTCGTAGAGCCTCCATAAACCTGTATTCAAAAACGAAATCATACTGTGCCGAAAAAAGGCTCTTAACATCCTCACAACTGCTCTCGTCTACTATTTGCTTGATGTGATGGGGTAGGTGGTCTGCATAGAGCTTACATGCAGAAAGCAGGTTGATCATACGGGTGTTGAATACGCGTCGCGTACGATGAAAATCTTTGTATTCGCGCGGGGGACGAACGGTCAACGAAACGGCATGGAAAACCAACTCCTTCTCTAGCTCTTCATAGTTGGAAATTAACAGCAAGTACTGTTCTTCTATGGTTAATGCGGTCGACAACACCTCCTTGGAATCAAGGATTGCTTCAAAATCGTTTTTCTCGATCTTGATACAGTGCTTACAACCGATAGCTGCCCGTTTTATTAGATATTGCATGACTAACTCAATTTCACAGAACTCCGTCTTCTCATGTCACCTCTTCTTTATCTTTGTCTTCCACAAGTGCAATTTCTCCGTCGGAAAGGTCGTAGAGTTTGTAGACAAGCTGGTCGATCTGTCGGTCAGTGGCGGCGATCTGCGTTTCGAGTTGGCCGAGAATATTCGGGTTCTTTTCATC
>JAOZSE010000031.1 GCA_029939835.1 Pontiellaceae bacterium | reverse complement strand
CAGGGACGACCCGCGGCGGATGCTTTTGAGGCCGAATTTGCTGCGGATGAGGTCAACGGCGCGGCTGAGCGCTTCACGTTTACCGGACAACTGTTTTTCCGTACTCTCAAATAAATCGAGTTGCGGGGCGTCGGTGGTTTCGCGCAGGCTGCTGACGCCAAAGCCGATGAGTCGCACGGGGCTGTGAATCCCTTCTTTCCTTAAAAGCTCAAGCGCGGTTTCGCGCAGGGTGATGTCGTCACAGCAGGGCGGGCGCATCGCGCGGCGGCGGGTGATGGTGGTGAAGTCTGTCCAGCGGACTTTGATCTGTGCGGTGGTGGCATAAAATTCGGCGCGGCGCAAGCGCGTGCCGACTTTATCGGCGAGGTCGAGCAGGGCGGCTTCGACCACCTCGACATCGCGCTGGTCTTCGTTGAAGGTGATTTCGTTGGAGATGCTTTTTTCTTCGGACTCGGTTTCAATTTCGCGCTCATCCACACCGAAGGCGAGCCGTCGGAACGCGGCGGCGGCGCTTTCGCCGATCCATTCGGCAAGTTTTTCGGGATCAACGGTCTGCAGGTCGCCGATGGTGCGGATGTTATGCGCTTCGAGCACGGCCTGTGTCTTTTTCCCTACGCCCCACATCCGTTTAACGGGCAGCGGGGCGAGGAAGGCGGGGATCAGTTTTTTCGAAGTCGGAACAATGGCGAGGCCGTCGGGTTTGTTGAGGTCGCTGGCGATTTTGGCGAGAAACATGTTGGGTGCGATGCCGACGGAGCAAGTGAGCCCGGTTTCTTCGAGAATGGCGTCCTTGATCTTTTTCGCGATGGCCGGCCCGTCGCCGAAGAGACGGCGCGCACCGGTGACATCGAGGAAGGCTTCGTCCACCGAGACGGGTTCGACCAGCGGGGTGAAGCGCCGGAAAATTTCCATGATCTGTTTCGAAATCTCGTAATAGCGCTTCCCGTTGGCGGGCAGGAAGACGGCGTGCGGGCAGAGGCGCGCGGCCGTGCGCGAGGGCATGGCCGAGTGAATGCCGAATTTGCGCGCTTCGTAGGAGCAGGTGGAAACGACGCCGCGCCGGTCGGGCGGCGCACCGACTACCACCGGCTTTCCCTTCAGTTCGGGCCGGTCGTGCTGCTCGACCGCCGCGAAGAAGGCGTCCATGTCGACATGCAAAATGATACGCTCACTCATCGCGCGCAGGATACCCGTTTGCTGTGGAACGTGAAAAGATGCAATGCGTCTGAATTGTTTGCGTTTTGGGTTGTAGGGCGCGAATGGTCGTAGACGTTGGCCACTCCCTTGCGGTCGTTGCTTTCGTTCCGAAAGCCTCGCGTCGCGTCCAGCCGCGGCGGGAAGGCTTTTAGCCGTTCCCGCCCTACAATGCACGGATGAATACAAAAAAACGGGAAAAAGGTTGAAGGGGCGGGGCAAATCAGATAGACAGTACGCTCTTTTTCCGCGGCGGAATCGCCGCAATTCTGGACTGGAGATTAGATAATATGGCAACAAAAATACGTTTACGTCGCATGGGAACCACCAACAAGCCGTTTTACCGCCTTGTGGTGGCCGATTCCCGTTTCGCAACCACCGGCCGCTTCCTTGAGATCCTCGGCTGGTATGACCCCAAGCAGGCTGATAAAAATTTCAGCGTAAAACTCGATCGCGTCAACTACTGGATTGGCACCGGCGCGCAGATTTCCAACACCGCGAAAAGCCTGGTGAAGAAGGCGAAGGCCGGCGAAGGCGTTGAGCCGGGCGCGGCCCCGGAAAAGAAAGCCCCGGAAGCCGCCGTTTCTGTCCCGGACGAAGCGCCGGTGGCTGAAGAAACTCCTGCTGCCGTGGAAGAATCTGTGGAAGCCTCAGCGAAGGAGGAGGCTGAAGAAGCCAAGCCTGACGAAGCTGCGAAAGAGGTTGCTGAGCCCGTAGAGGAAAAGCCTGCTGACGTGTCCGCCGAAGCTGTAGCGGAGGCGGGAGCCGATGAAGCGAAGGCGGAAGAAGAGCCTGAAAAGCAGGAGGCTTGAACATGAAAAAGCTTGTTAAGCAAATGGTCGCCGCTCTGGTGGACCACCCCCGCCACATTCAAATTACCGAGGTCAAAGGCGACAAAAGCGTGGTGTACGAGCTGCGCTGCCACGCCAAAGATATCGGCAAAGTGATCGGCCGCAGCGGCAAGACCGTTGGCGCCATGCGTACGCTTCTCGGTGCGATTGCCGCCCGCGACGGTCGCCGCGTGATGCTTGAAATAGTGGAATAGTGTTTTGTATGGAGTGCGGCGGCTTGCCGCCGCTTTTCGAAGTGAAGCTTGCTTCACGTCTGTTTTTGACCGAAGCAAGCTTCGGTTGACAAAGCGCAGGCGAGCCTGCGCACTCCAAAGTGATTTCCATGCTCATAGACGTCATTACAATTTTCCCCGAAATACTCGACGGCTTTCTCGGCCAGAGCATGATGAAGCGCGCGGCTGCCGCAGGGCATGTCACCTTTAATCTCATCAACCTGCGCGATTTTACCGACGACAAGCATCGCACTACCGATGATCGCCCCTTCGGCGGCGGCCCCGGCATGGTGATGAAGCCGGGGCCGATTTTCCGCGCAGTTGAATCCGTCCGTACGGAAACATCCCGTGTGATCCTGATGTGTCCGCAGGGCGTACCGTTTACGCAGCGGCGGGCGCAGGAGCTTTCCGGAAATGAACATCTGATTTTTATCTGCGGGCACTATGAGGGCGTGGATGAACGCGTCCGAGAGACGCTGGTGGATGAGGAGATTTCCATCGGTGACTATGTGCTGACCAATGGCGTGCTGCCTGCCGCCGTGGTGATAGATGCCGTGGTGCGCCTGCGTCCCGGTGTGCTTGGCGGCGAGGGGGCCGCGGAGCAGGAATCGTTCAGTGAGCCGCTGCTGGAAGGCCCGCAATACACCCGGCCCGCTGAGTTTCGCAGCATGAAAGTCCCCGAAGAACTGGTTTCCGGCGACCACGCCGCCGTTGCAAAATGGCGCCGGGCGCAGGCCGAAAAACGTACCGCCGAGCGCAGGCCGGATCTGCTTTCAGACGGCGACTGATAGCTTTAAAAACCCCTTCCCTTTATCGCGGATTTGTGGATAATCCGCCACTCGTTTTGTTTTTAACAGAGGCGGGATAAAGAGAGTGGAACGGTGTTTGTTTCCCGTGTTCCATTACTCCAGCATCTTGACTCGGCGAAGCTCATAGAGCAAAGACGGTTCCAATCTTATCAGGGAGTTGACCATGTATGACGCATCCGGACTGAAAAAAGGGCTGAAAATCGAGATCGACGGCTCTCCGTGCATTATTACCGACTTTCAGTTTTCCAAGCCCGGCAAGGGGCAGGCCATCTACCGCTGCAAAATCAAAAACCTTTCCACCGGTACCAGTTTTGAAAAAAGCTACCGCTCCGGCGATAAAGTGGAGAAAGCCCGGCTCGAATCCCGCACGTTCGTCTTTTCCTATCAAGCCGGTGATGAATTCGTCTTCTCGGACAATGAAACCTTCGAAGAGGTGCATCTTACAGCCGATCATCTCGGACGGAATCAGTACTTCATCATCGAAGATATGAAAGTCGAAATCCTCTTTCACAACGACAAACCGCTTGAGATCACACTGCCCAACTTCGTCGAAAAAACGATTACTGAAACCGAGCCCGGCGCGCGCGGCAACACCGCTACCAACGTCATGAAGCCCGCCAAAATCGACAACGGTTACGAATTCGGCGTACCACTTTTCATCAATGAAGGCGACATTGTCCGTATCGACACCCGTACCGGCGACTACGCCGATCGCGTTTCCAAGGGATAAATGACAAAGCTCGAACTACCCAAATACCCAAAGAATGACTAAGCCCGAAACTTCCAAATTTCTGCCGTCTGGATTTCTTTTAGGTCTTTGGGTCTTTTGTGATTCGGATTTCCTTCGGGTGTTTGGGCCTTTCGTCATGAGGGTTTATCGGCATGCTTAATGTCCTGCAGAGTCGTGGTGTCTTAATGCAGAGCATCCGGGCGTTTTTTCATTCCGAGGGGTTCATCGAAGTCGAAACGCCTGTTCGGATGAAAATTCCCTGCATGGAACTGCACATTGATGCCGAACCCTCCGGCGACTGCTGGCTGCGCACCTCTCCCGAGCTTTACCATAAAAAGCTGCTCGCGCAGGGCGCGGAGAAAATCTTTGAGATCGGAAAATGTTTCCGGCAGGGCGAGCGCGGCGACCGCCACCATCCCGAGTACACCATGCTCGAATGGTACCGTACCGAAAGCGATTACATGGGAATTCTCGACGATACGAAACGTCTGCTTGATGCCATCTGGGGTAGGGACGGTTCGCCGAACCGTCCGCAGACACCTCGGCGAGGCGTCCCTGTCTGGAAAATTCTGACCGTTGCCGAAACGTTTGAAAAATATGCGGGCTGGAATCCGGTCACACACTTTGACGCTGACCGGTTCGATCTCGATATGATCGAAAAAATCGAGCCTGCACTTCCCAAAGACGTCCCGGTACTTCTCAAAGACTATCCTGCCGAATGCTGCGCGCTCGCGCGCCTCAAACCGGACAATCCAAAAGTGGCGGAGCGCTGGGAGCTTCATCTCGGCGGCATCGAAATCGCCAACGCCTACTCCGAGCTGACCGATCCGGTTGAGCAGCGCACGCGGTTCGAAAAGTGGGGCGAGCAGAGAAGGGCGCTTGGTAAACCGGTCTATCCGATCGATGAAGAATTCCTTCAGTGTCTGGAAAAGATGCCACCCTCCGGCGGTTGCGCGCTCGGCATTGACCGCCTCCTTATGGTTCTTCTCGGTGCTGAAACGCTGGAGGCCGTCCTTCCGTTTCGCGGCTGACTTGTCAGATTACTGTTCGAAATCTTAATCTCAATCAGGGTGGACAAAGATCGTAAACGCGATGTCCCCATCGCGTTCCAGCAGTTGGGAAAGAAAACGCGGTGAGGACACCGCGTCTACAGGAAGCCCTTCGACTCGCGGGGCTCGCTCCGGACACTATTCAACTTGTGAGGCGAGTTGAATGGTGGAGGTGGGGGGAATCGAACCCCCGTCCGACTAAGAGTCACTACAGCGTCTACGTGTGTAGTCATACTATAAGTATTCGCCCCCGCAGCTGCCGTATGACAGGGCCACTTTGGGCGCTAGGGCCCTGTTATTTTCTCGCGCCTCCACCCGGACTCCCGATCTTGGCGCCAGCCTGTTGTCGTCGCCTCTATCCCCTAACAGGCGTCAGGGTAGAGACGTCGCGCCTTTATTTAGGCAGCGAGTGCGTAACTTTCGTCAGCATTTATGTGTTTGGACTCCTTTTAACGAGGCCTGGAGACCAACCTCGACACGCGACTGCAGCTTCAACTTAACCGTCGAAACCAGTCACCCCCGAAAAGGGGAATAAATTGTCCCACAACGGAAGAAGAAGGCAACAGGAAAGAACCAGAAGGAGGCGGTCAATGCCGTGCTCGTTGCTCAATCGGATCGGTCGAAGGATGAGCTTAGCCGCTTTCGGAGGTTTCCGAGGTCTTCGAGAATCATCGTTAACGACGGGATCAGCAACAGGGTGATGCCGGTCGCGAACAGGATCCCAAAGCCGAGCGAAATGGCCATCGGGATTAGAAAGCGCGCTTGCCGCGATTGCTCAAAAATCATGGGGAGCAATCCGAAGAATGTCGTAAATGTCGTTAGCACGATCGGTCGGAAGCGCTGGATGCCGGCTGTCATGATGGCATCGTGTACGCCGAGCCCCTCGATTCGTTTTTGGTTGAAGAAGTCGAGCAACACGAGGGCGTCGTTTACGACGACCCCGGAGAGGGCAACAATCCCGAAGATGCTGATGACGCTGAGGCTGTAGCCCATGATCAGATGGCCGATGACGGCCCCGACAATTCCAAACGGAATGCTGACCATGATGATGAGCGGCTGGCTGTAGCTTTTGAAGGGGATGGCGAGAATTACGTAGATCAGGATGATCGCGCCGAGCAGTCCCCGGATCAGACCGCCGACACTTTCGCGTTGATCCGCCTGCCGGCCTTCGAAGGAGTAACTCAACCCCGGATAGGTCTGTTTCAGTTCGGGCAGGATTCCGGCTTTCATATCAGCGAGCACCTGAGGGGTCCGGCTCTTCGGCGTTACGTTGCCCGAAACCGTGACGGTGCGTCGTCCGTCGCGCCGGTTGATGGAGGTGTAGGCGCGTCCGCGTTTTGTTTCCACGACATCCCGGAGCGGGACCTCAGCTCCGGCAGGGGTGCGAAGCACCATGGTTTCAAGGCTGAATTCGGTTGCGCGCTCGGCTTCCGGAAGGCGCATCATCACTTTGATTTCATTGCGCCCGCGCTGCTGGCGGATGGCTTCTGCGCCGTAGTAGGCGTGGCGAACCTGGCGGGCGACCTCGGCGGAGGTGAGACCCAAACTGCGCCCTTCGGGCTTAAGCGTAAAGTCAATTTGCGGTTTGCCGGGCGTGAACCCGCTATCAATGTCGCTGACGATGGAATACTCGCCGAGCATGGCGGCCAGTTCTCCGCTCGCTTGTTCGAGCACGTCAATATCGCGATGGGAAAGCTCAACGGTCAGGGCGTCGGATCCGCCGCCCGGACCGCCGCTGTCGGCGCGGTAGCGGATGGTATCGATTCCCGGCAGTGCTCCGGCTTTTTTCCGCCAGCGCTGAACAAACTCCGAGGTGGAAACGGGGCGCTCTTCGGCATCGACCAGATCGAAGGTGATCGATCCACTATGTCCGCCGCCGTTTCCGATCTGCGACAGATATCCCTTAATCTGCGGCTTCCCGGTTTTCTCCTCAATTTCTCGCACAAGCGCCTCGCCAGCCTTGATGATGCGGTCGTGAATGGCCTGTGTTTTCTCCACGGGCGATCCATACGGGAGTTTGAAGCTGCAGAGGGCGACGTCGGATTCAACGCTGGGGAAGAGCTCAAACCCCATGCGCCCGCTTTTCACGTAACTGAGCGTGAGGATAAGCACAGACAACCCAATGGCAACGGTGAGGTATCTGCGCCGCAGGGTGAGGTCGAGAAACGGACCATATTTTTCGCGGACAAACCGCATGAACGCTTTACCGAACCGTTGCTGCTGACGGTGAAGACGCCCCGTCTTTTTCCGCTCTTTCTGATGACCCAGATGAGCGGGAAGAACAAACATTGCTTCAACCAGTGAAATGATAAACGTGGTGCAGACCACCATCGGGATGGCCCGGAAAAACTTACCCATGATGCCGGGCACGAAATACAGCGGCATGAAGGCGACAATGTTGGTGAGAATACTGAACGTGACCGGCATCGCAATCTGGCGGGCGCCTTTGATTGCGGCGCGCAGGAACGGCATGCCGTCCTGATGGTAATGGTAGATGTTTTCACCGACGACAATGGCGTCGTCCACCACAATTCCGAGTGCGAGAATAAAAGCAAACATGGAAACCATGTTGATGCTCAGAGCCATCGCAGGCATGACCAGCAAGGTGCCGAGGAAGGAGATTGGGATGCCGAGCATCACCCAGAAGGCCAGCCGCATTTCGAGAAAGAAGCCGAGGACGATGAAGACGAGAATCAGTCCGAGCATCCCGTTGCGCAGCAGCAGATTCATCCGCTGGCGGAACATATCTGCGCGGCTGTTCCAAAGTTCCACTTCGATGCTTTCGGGGAGGCTGGCTTCCAGCTGGCTGATCACTTCGATGACCGATTCCTCAACGGAAACCGGGGTCTCTTTGCCGACCCGATAGACGCTCATCGTCAGTGCGGGCTTGCCGTTGAAATAGGTGAATTGATCCGAGTCGCTGAAGTGATCGCGGATTTTGGCGACCTCTTCGAGCAGCACCTGCGTTCCGTCAGAGTCGGTGATCAGCGGGATCTTGCCAAACTGTTCGCCGTAGTCGCGGCGGTCGCGAACCCGAACGAGAATTTCACCGCTGGCGGTTTTCATGCCGCCGCCCGGCATTTCGACGGACGCCCGCGAAATGATATCCGCCACATTCTGAAGTGTCAGGTTATAGGCCCGGAGCGAATCCTGCGGGATTTCGATGGCGATTTCATAGTTTCGAACATTGGAAAGCTCCACCTGCGTGATGCCCGGCGATTGGATCAGACGGTCACGCACCTGTTCGGTGACTTCGCGCAGGACGGTATCAGCGGTGTCGGCGGAGACAATCACCGTCATGACCTCGCGCCGGGTTGAGCTTACGCTGATGATCGGCTCTTCGGCATCTTCCGGGAACGTGGTGATCCGGTCGACTTCGCTTTGGATATCCTGCGACAACCGCCCCAGGTCGTATCCGGACATCACTTCAACGACAACAGTTCCGGATCCTTCGCTGGCGCGGGCGGTCACCTCTTTAACACCATCGAGTCCGCGCACCGCTTCCTCGACGGCCAGCACGATAACCTGCTCCGCCTCTTCCGGGCTGGCCCCGGGATAGGGCACCGTGATGGTGACAAAGTCGAGTTCTGCTTTCGGCAGGAATTCCTGCTTAATGTTGAGGGTCTGCAGGAGCCCGCCGAGAACTAAAATCAGCATGATGATATTGGCGGCAACGGAATTGCGCGCCATCCACGAGATCGGCCCCCGCCGTTCTTTCCCGGGCAAAGTCAGTCTATTTTTCATGGCTCTTCGATCCTTTTTCTCCCGGGGTGCCATTACTCTTCTGGTCAGAGGCCGGATCGCCTGCGATGCGGAGTTTCATGCCGTTGATCGGTGTGGAAAGGCCGGTCAGAACCAGAAGTTCTCCGTCGGTGAGGCCGCCAGAGATCAGTACCTCCGTTGCATCGCGCCAGAGGATTTCGACTGTGCGGATTTCAAGAGTCCCTTTTTGGGTTGCCAGCCAGACAAACCGGTCATCGCGCAACGCGGAACGTGGAATGCGGTATGCATTTTCGATGGGGGCGCCTTTGATTTCGATGCGAACATACTCATTGAGTAATAGCGGTTGTGCCCCCTTTAGCGGGTTTTTCACGGAAATAAGTACGCGGGCCATACGCCCCTTTTCTTCGAGTGCGCTTTCCAGCCGAATGACGCGACCTGTGCGGACTTCGCCGGTGTTTCGGGTGAAGGTGACTTCGGAGCCGGTTTCGGGGTCACATTCAATCCACGAGAGGCGGTCGACGGGAATAGATGCGCGCACGTAGAATTCATCGGAACCCGCCAGCAGAGCCAGAGCCTCCTGTACCGTCGCCTGCGTTCCAAGATCGGCCTTGCGTTCGACAACAACCGCATTGAACGGCGCGCGGATTTCTGTCCGCGCCAGATTGAGCGATGCCTTTTCGAGTTCGGCCCGGGCGGCCTCCAGATTAGCGACGCGGTATTTCAGATGCGGCACACGCAGCGCCAACTCGCGGTCGGCCTCGGAGGCATCGTCATTCACGTTGAGCAGTTCCCACTCGCGTTTGGCAATGTCGCGTCGCCCCTCTTCGAGCTTCAGCTGATACTCCGCTTCAGCCCGCACCGCTTTTTGCTGTTCGAGCGCCAGCTGATAATCAACCGGATCAATATTCAAAATCACCTCGCCCTGCTTAAAGAAGCCGCCGTCGATAAATTCGGGTGCGACGTCAACAATTTCGCCGACGACACGGGAGCGCAGCGTCATTTGGAGCGCTGGAACCACCGTGCCGGTTACCCGGAGTTTCACGGATTGTTCACCCGCCTTCAGCACCATCACTTCAGCGGCATAAGCTGTGCGCTGCGGCTGTTTCTTTTCCGGTTTTTTTGTGGTCAGAATTATGATTTTTCCGACCCCCAGTGCCATGGCGATCAAGAGGATCGGAATAATGATTTTCCGTTGTTTCATTAAAAATTCCATAGCCATTTTATGCTTCAATTGATCATTCATTATTCACCTCTCATCATTTTTTCTCCGCCGCCGCCGAGTGCGCGGTGCAGGTCGATGCGGGTTTGCAATAGGTTGAGCTGCGCTTCGATATGGTCGCGTTCCAGACTTTGGAGGCGGACGAGTTCAACCAGGACGGGCAGGTATTCAATCAGGCCGTTGCGGTAGCGGCTGAGTGCTTCGCGATACGAGTTGCGGTTCAACTCCAGATTCTGTCCGAGTATTGCGAGGTAGTCGCGCTGCTTCTGTTCGGAAACCAGGGCATCCTCCACTTCGCGGATGGCATGGAGTACGGTTTCACGATAGTCCGCCAGCCGCTCGTCCACGACCGCGCGGGCGCGGTTGACTTCTGCTTTTCGGCGGCCGCCCTCAAAGATCGGGCCGGTGACACCTCCAACGAGGTTGGCAAACCAGTCGTCGAAGAGGTCGGAGCTTTTGGCGTTACGATAATCCGCCGAAGCGGTCAGCCGGATGGCGGGCAGGCGATCGGCGCGGGCGGAGCTGACCGACCAGTCGGCGGCGCGAAGGCGAAGTCCGGCCCGGCGCACGTCGGGCCGGTTGGCCAGTACGTCGGCAGGGATCCCAATGGCGGGTATTTTTCCAAGGGCTGGAAGATTTTTTTCGGAAAGTTCCAGGGTTTGGAAATTATTGCGACCGAGCAATGCAGCAAGTTGGTTCATCAAGAGTTGTTCACGCCGTTCGGCGGGCGGAATGCGTGCCTCGGTGGCGGCGACGGCCTGGCGTTGCTGATAGACATCAAGCGCGGTGGCGAGCGATTTGCGAAAGCGAAGTTCGATGAGTTCGAGCGAAGTCAGGTTGGCTTCGAGCTGCTTGCGAAGCAACCCGGTTTGCAGCCGCTGGGCGACGATGCCTGTCCAGTTTCGGGCAACTTGAGCAGAGAGGGTGATGGCGGCGGTATTAAGCTGTTCGCGGGACGCTTCGCGGTCGAGTACGGCGGCCTCGGTCTGCGATTTGATGCGCCCCCAGAGATCAATTTCGTAGGCGGCGGCGAGCCCGACGGAATAGATTTCGGTTGTGGTTTTTGTGATGCTGTCGCGCGCGCCGGTTACGGAAGCGTTTGCGCCGAGGGAGGGGAAGCGTGCCGCTCCAGCCTGGGTGGCAATCGCTTCGGCCTGCGCCAGCCGCGCCCGCGCCTGCTGGATGCCCGGGCTGTTGGTCAGTGCTTCATCGACCAGCGTGTTGAGTTCCAAGGATTGAAAGCTTTTCCACCATGTTGTTTCAACGCCCGGAAGAATTTCCGAATAGATGGAAAACTGTTTCGGTAAATGGTCATTCAGGGCCGGGCGATTGTCCGGCGCATAAATCGCACAAGAGCTGAGTAGCGTCGTGAACAAAATTAGAGCAGGCGCTTTGCTTTTTAAATGGGTGCTCATAATTCACCGTTCATTATTTCCCGAAGCCCACCCATTGAAAACCGGGCGATGTGCCGGGCGATCCGGTCCAGCTCCTGTTCCGTCAGAGCCTCTTTGCCCATAATGCGTGTGCGCAGCGGGCGACTGAAATTATAGAATGCGCATTGTCCGATAATGCTGTGCTTGCAGAGCACCAGAGTTTGGTCATCCACGGTATCTCCGAGTACTTTTTTGACGGTTTGACCCACCAGCCGGGTTTGGGGGAAGATGGCTTCCTCTGCAATTTTTTCGAGCGCCAGAGTCGGCGAAGCCATTTCGCGGTAGAGCAGTTTGGCGAACAGCCCCGTTTCCTCTTCGCTGAAGATGCGGTGCAGAAGCGCACTTGCAAAGGCATAGAGAAGATCTTCCTCCGTCGCATTTTCACTGACTCCGCCATTCGCCGGATAGGCGCTGGTTGTAATGGCGAAGGCGTGCCGCCAAACCTCGTCGTAGAGACCCTCTTTGTCGCCAAAGTGATAATTAACCGACGCAATGTTTGCGTTGGCCGCATCGCAGATTTCCGCAACGGTCGCATCGCGGAATCCCTTTTCCGCAAAGAGTCGACAGGCGGCCTCAAGCACCCTCGCCCTGGTCGTTTGTTTGATTTCTTCTGTCATAATTCAAATAAATATTTAAAATGAACGTTTGAAATATAACGGGAGCCTGTTTTTTTTTCAATGGGAAATGAAACACCAGAAAACTTCGCTATTATCGCTTTGAGCTCATTATCATTTCACCACTCCAACATTCCAATATTCCGGCATTCCCTGTAGCTTCCCCCTATGTTTTTCGACACGCATGTCCATTTCGATGATTTTGTGAAGGACGGCTCACTCGACGCGGTGCTGGAGCACGCCGAGGCCGCAGGCGTTGGCCAGATGATCGCCATCGGTGGAAACCCCGAAGCCAACGAACTGGCGCTGAAGCTCGCCGGCGAACATCCCGAAATCTTTCGCGCAACGGTGGGCTTTGATCGTTATCTTGCCGGCGAAACACACGATATGTCCGCGCTGCGCGAACTCGCGTTGAAACCGGAGGTTGTTGCCATCGGTGAAACCGGTCTCGACTATTTTTACGAACCGGAAAAGGCGACGGAGCAAAAAGAGCTGTTTTTCCAATGCATGGAAATCGCGGCGGAGGTTCAGAAGCCGGTGATTGTTCATACGCGCGATGCGGACGACGATACGCTCGGGATGCTCACCGATTTTTCCAAGGTTTGGAAAGGCGATCCCACGCGCATCGGCGTGCTGCACTGTTTTACCCGCGATGAGGCTTTCGCGTGCGCGTTGCTCGACCTCGGGTTCTACATCAGTTTGAGCGGGATCGTTACATTTCGTAATGCCGACCCGCTGCGCGACGTCGCGAAGATGATCCCGATGGATCGCCTGCTGATCGAGACCGATTCGCCCTATCTCGCGCCGATGCCGCACCGAGGAAAGCGAAATGAACCGGCCTTTGTGTCGGATGTGGCCAAACGGCTGGCGGAGGTGCGCGGCGTGGCGGTTGAGGAGATTGCTGAAGTGAGCACCGCAAACGCGATGCGTCTTTTTGGGTTGAACTAATGGAGGAATAGAGATGGTTTCAATTAATAAGAATATACTGTATGTCGATGCCAACCAGTTTGCGGAAATGGCTGATTTTTACGGGGAGCAACTCGGTATTCCGGCTGTCTATTGCGATCCGGCCAACCCCGGCTGGGCGGAGTTTGATACGGGGTCAACGCGTTTGTGCTTTCACGGCAATAAGCATTATAAAACCGATCTTTCCGGCGATCACATGAAGTATAACCACATTGTTCTTTGCGCAGGGGATATCGAAACGGTTTCCGGTTTGCGAGAAAAATTTCTTCAGAATGGGTATGCCGAGAAGGAGCTTTACGATGTGGAGCGCGGCGATGTATCCGTGCTGGTTGAGCATGAATCCTATGTTGTTTTCTGGGTGTCCGACCCCATGGGCAACATCCTTCAGGTGGAATCGGTGCAGTGAAAAAGGAGCGGGTATGAAAAATCAAAAGCGTTTGGTATTTGTTCTGGTTCTATGGGTCGCAGGATTTTTATTTGCGCAGGAGGTGTGGCGGACTCCGGCGGAGTGGCTGGAGGTGATTCGTGCGAATCCCGAAGGGCCGAGTGCGACCGATCCGGAACTGGCCGATCTTGAACTCGGTGCGCTGATGATTGCGGACAACTGGAAGCTGGAAGGGATGACCCCCGAGCAGCTGGTTACGTTCAGTAACATCAACGCTTTTGTCGCAGAGCCCGGGAAAGCCATTCGTGAAAAATGGCTGAGCGGCGCGGCGCTCGATCTGGAGGAGGAAAAATATATCTGGATCGTAAAAACGCTCTATATGGCGGAAGGAAAAAAGGGCCTTCGAAAATTGAGTGAACGCGCAGTCTCCAAGCCGAAGACACCCTCAGAGCACTACACGTTTACCGCCTCGCGGCTGGGCTGGGAAATTCTCGCCAAGGGATACCGCGGGGAGCAGCTCACGGAAGCGGACATTACGGCGTTGCGCGAGTTTCACCTGTGGACCAGCACGAAGCACGGACGGCTTCCGTTTCTGCCGTACTGCGTAGGGATGAGCCGGACGACCCGTTACCGGGCCGGGGATGAATTTCCGGATTTTAAATTCAAGACGTTTGAGTCGGTCGTGTCGGCTCCCGGCTATTCCGATACGGGTGCGCCGGAACCCGATTACACAGCCTGTCTTAAGCCAAAGGGCATTGAACGTTACCTGCTGATGTTTCAGGGCTATGAAATTCAAAAACACGTTGCCGGCGACGAGTGGTGTTATCCCAAGGCTGCGCTGCCGGGTTTTCTTGAAAGCGATGCCGGGACTGTTCAGCTTTCTTCATTCCGTGGAAAGAAGCCGGTCGTTCTGATTTCCAGTGATCTGAAAGATGTCTATTGCCGCCGATGGTTTCCGACACTCGAAACGCTCTATCAGGCCTACAAAGACGAAGTGGAATTTTTCATCGTGAATGTGGCGTTTGATGACTGGTGGTTTTTGACCACGCAGTATGGTGCCCGGATAGACTCCTACTATTCAACGTATCTTGAAAGCGCACGCTCCGCCAAAGATGCTTATCTGTGGAAGCCCAATGTCAGCGTGCCCTGCCTGTTGGACGACAGCGCCTCTTCGTTCCGCAACGCCCTGGCTACAGCCGCCGGCGGCGGCAATTTTGTGATTCTGGATATGGATGGGCGGGTCGCTTATGAAAATCCCGGCGAACGCTGGCCGGGGTTTGGTGAGACGGGCCGGGATTGTCACGATGAGTCTTTTTGGCTCAACGAATTGGAGACGGAGCTTCAGATATTGCTGGGCAATAGAGGCCGGTACAGCCGGAACAGGCCCAAGGACTATCAGAACGAAGTCAGCGAAATGCGCCTCAAGCTGTATGAACAGACGGGGAGACATTGGCTCAAGTACAAAAACTGGCCCTCCGGGAGATACACGTCGCCCATCTGGTTTTGCGGAAAGATCAGCTCGGTTGACTCGGAAAATCGAACGGTGACGGCAGTCGTTTTGGTTGATCCCGATGCGATGCCCGGCTACCGGTTTCATCAGGAGGAGCTTCGAAAGAAAGAAGCCGGAGAGCCCACCACCTTCGAGCCCAATCAGTGGGCCGCAAAAAATAGTGAGGTTTTGGATCGCTGGGTAAACGGTAGCGAGGCCGACCGGACGTATGTTTTTGAAATTGAGGAAGACGTTGAACTGTTTTTGAACGGAAAGGCGGCGGATTTCGCCGATCTGCAGGTCGGCGATCAGGTGGGTGTTCGCTACGGCTATCTGCCGGATACCCTGAAGGATCCGGAAAATCCGGACTCGAAAAATTTTAAGGCCGCCGATATCCGAAAAACGCCCGAAGGATTCACGCGAGTGATACCCGAACAGGTCCGCATCAGCCGCCTGCCAAAACCAAAGAAGAAATGGTGGCTGTGGTAAAGATAACGTATCGGCGGCCTAACAGCTTGCCGAAGGGCGGAGATGTGCAGTAGAGTCGTCGGCGAAAACGACCACACAAAGTTGTTCATTTGTTTGGTTTGGAGGAGAAAATGCTATGAAAAAAAGTCTGCTTGTACTGATCGCTCTCACATTTGCCGTCACCTCCTATGCGCAGGAGCCCGTTACCGTCAAGGTGACGGGCGACCGCGTGAGCCTGCGCGCCGCACCGAAGACCACAGCTGTTCTCCTTGGCCGCGCCATGACCGATGATGAATTTGAATTGAAGGACAACAGCAACCCTGAATGGGTCGGCATTGTGGCGCCTGAAACCGTAGATTGCTGGGTGCACAGTGAGTACATCACCGACGGCACGGTGATGCCCGCCCTGTTGAATATCCGTTCAGGGCCCAGCCTGAGTCACAGCGTGGTGGGGATTCTTCCCAAAGGCAGCCCGGTCACCGTGCGCGCGCAGGTGGAAAAATGGCTGCGTATTGCACCAACGGCGGAAGTTACGGTCTGGATCAGTCGTCAATATGCAGACGTGATGTTGCCGCCGGCACCGGTTCCCGCTGAGCCGGTCGAACCCGCCGAAGCGGTCGTGGAAGTTGAGCCCACTGTCGAAACGGAACAGGTTGTTGCCGAACCGACCATTCAGGAGATACTCGCGGACGTGGCGAACATTTCGCAGGTGCCGGATGTTCTCAAGTCCGATCAGGATAAAGAGCAGGGTGTGCCGGAAACGTTTTCAGGCGTGCTGCAACCGACTCAGTCCATCCTTTACAAACTGGTTGATGTCGATGTCGAAGAAATCATCCACTGCTATGTGCGCGGCAATCTGGCGCAGATGAAAGCCTACGCACAACTTCCGCTCAAAATCACCGGGAAAGCCTACTGGGCTGAAGATATGGAAATGCCGATTATCGTGCCGTCAAAAATTGAGATTCTCTCTGAGTGAAGACCCCTGACGAAACCCGTTTGGACGGCCAGATCGAGCGGGTCGTCTTTCGTAACGAAGAAAACGGCTATGCCGTTCTGCGCGTCAAAGTGCGCGGACACAAAGATTTCGTCACCGTTGTCGGCACGGCCGCAAGCGTCAACCCCGGCGAATGGGTGGCCGCCGACGGCGAATGGATTACCGACGCGCACTACGGCCCGCAGTTCAAGGCCGAGGGCATGCGCGTTTCACAGCCCGATACGCTCGACGGCATCAAGAAATTTCTCGGCTCCGGCATGATCCGCGGCATCGGCAAAGAATACGCCGAACGCCTTGTTGCCACGTTCGGGCGCGATGTGTTTGATGTCATCGAAAACTCGTCCGCCAAACTGCAGAAGGTTGAAGGGATCGGCCCGACCCGCCGCGCGAGTATTCGCGCGGCATGGGAGGAACAAAAGGGCATCCGCGAAATCATGAGCTTTCTTTTCAGCCACGGTGTAAGCACCGCGCGCGCCTTCCGCATTTACAAAACCTATGGCGAGCGCGCCATTGAGTTCATCCAGCGCGACCCGTACTGCCTCGCGCGCGACATCCGAGGTATCGGCTTCCTGATTGCCGACGGTATTGCCCAGACCCTCGGCATAGCCAAAGATTCCGAACTGCGCGCCCGCGCCGGTCTTGAATATGTCCTGCAGGAAATGACCAATCAGGGCCACTGCGCTGCGCCGCGCGGCGACCTGCAAAGTAAAACCGTCGAAATGCTCGAGATCCCGCCCGGGCAGGTCGCCGGTGCGCTTGACCACCTCATTGAAAACAAACGGTTGATTCAGGATGAAGACCAGCAGGGGCGCACCCTCATTTATCTGCCCAAACTCTATTTTGCCGAGTGGAACTTTGCCAAAAAACTCACTGAACTGAATTATGGAAAACATCCTTGTCCGGGCATCGATTTTGCCAAGGCGCTCGACTGGGTGCAGAAAAAAACCGGAATTGAACTTTCCGAGCATCAGGTCAAGGCCCTCAGGCTTGCTGTGCAGGCCAAAGTGATGGTGGTCACCGGCGGGCCGGGTGTTGGTAAAACCACGCTGGTCAACTCTATCATTCAAGTGCTGCGGGCCAAAAAGCTGACCGTCTCGCTCTGTGCGCCGACGGGGCGCGCCGCCAAGCGGCTGGCGGAAACAACCGGCATGGAAGCCAAAACCATCCATCGGTTGCTGAAGTTTAATCCCGGTACCGGAGGCTTCATCCATGATGATCGAAATCCGCTGAAAGGCGATGTGTTCATCATTGACGAAGCGAGCATGATTGATCAGGTGCTGGCGTATCAGCTTTTGCAGGCGGTTCCGCAGCGCGCCGCCGTCATTTTTGTCGGCGACGCCGATCAGTTGCCGTCCGTCGGACCGGGCAGGGTGCTCCGCGATGTTATCGCCTCCAAAGTGGTTCCATCGATCAATCTGACCGAAATTTTTCGTCAGGCTGCCGAGAGCCGCATCGTCACCGGCGCGCACCGCATCAATCACGGGCAGCTTCCCGAATTTCCGGAAGAGGGCGATAAATCGTCTGACCTTTATTTCGTCGAGGGGGAAGAACCTCAGAAGACGCTGGGGATCATTCAGAAAATGGTGAGCGAATCGATTCCCAAGCGCCTCGGTTTTAATCCGCTCGACGATATCCAGATTCTCACCCCGATGCAGAAGGGCGAGCTCGGCGCGCGCAACCTTAATCAGGTCATGCAGGCGCTGCTCAATCCGAACGGAAACCAGATTGAACGTTTCGGCATCATCTTTCGCGAGGGCGACCGCGTGATGCAGACCGAAAACGACTACGATAAAGAGGTTTTCAACGGCGACCTTGGCCGCATCGTTACGATTGACGAAGTGCAGGGGGAAATGGTTGTTAAAATTGATGACCGCCGCGTGAAGTATGAATTTCGCGAACTCGACGAACTGGTGCATGCCTACGCGGTGACGATCCATAAATCACAGGGCAGCGAATACCCCTGCGTCATTATTCCCATGCACACCCAGCACTATGTCCTGCTTCAGCGCAGCCTGCTGTATACGGCAGTGACGCGGGCGAAAAAATTTGCCGTCCTGGTCGGCACGAAAAAAGCGATGGGGCTGGCCGTCAGCCGCGCCGAATCGCGCGAGCGTGTCACCACGCTCAAGGAACGGCTGCAAAGCAACCGCTAAAGCGGGAATAGGTCTCAGGACTACGGAAGAGCCACTTCAATGCGGTAGAATCCGACTTGCTCAGCAGCGTGCAGCGTATCTGTATAGCTGTTTTCAGGCGGAGTGGCAGAGAGGCTGGAGGCGATTGCCGAAAACCCCGACTGTAGATTGGTAGCCCACAGCACATCATATACCCGGTTGGAGGCGCTCGGCCAGCGAGTCACATAGTTGGTGATGCCGTCGTTCACCGTCAGCTCGGTCATGGAAAAAAAAGGAGAGCTCGTCGGTCGGGTCGGTGTAGGCGATCCATTCCTCCAGATTGGTAAATCCGTCGCTGTCGTTATGGGCGGAGGGCACCATGTTGGTGATTCCTCCGCTGTGCTCCAGTTCCCACGAGTCGGGAAGGCCGTCATTGTCCGTGTCGGCCGGCAGCTCGCTGACGCCGACGTTTTGGTCTACAAAATGGTAGGAGTAGAGCCAGCCGTTGGCGACATACCAGACGTCCGTGGATAGCGTACAAAATCTTTCGCACATTTGAATAGAGGTCCTCCGGCTGGTAAAAA
>JAOZSE010000030.1 GCA_029939835.1 Pontiellaceae bacterium | reverse complement strand
GCTGCCAGCGCATCGTACTGACCGATGAAGACGAAGAGGCCTCCCGGGAGTGGAAAGAACCGTTGCTCGAACTTCTGCGTGACCTTCCGCCGCACTCCGTGCCCAAGGCCGGTCTGGCCGCCGGGCAGATGGCGGCCATGCTCAAAGAGCTTTACGGGCGCTTTGAAGCCGAGGAGAAACCGGGTATTCCGGAGGACCTTTCGGCGAAAGAAAGTAAAGTACTGCTGGAAGCGCGGGCGACGGCGCGGACGATTGAAGCGCGTACCGAAATTCTGCGCACTATTCTCCAATGGCAGCGCGACGTACTGCTGCTGGTACTGGAGCAAAGCGAATCCGCACTGCACTTTCCTGACGACAAAGAAACGCTCGAACGGCAGGCCATGCTCTGTACACGGGCCGATGCCCTGCAGCGCGTTGCCGCGGTAGAAGAAATGGGACGGCAGTTTGACCGCAACCTGCCCGCTGGGCTGGTGTTTAATAACTTCTTTTCGCAGTTGGCCTGATTTCAATGTAGGACAGCCATCTTGGCTGTCCAGACAGGCTGGAAGCCTGTCCTACTTTTCACTGCGCAGATAGCTTACAAGCGCCTGCAGGGCGAGAATGTAGCTGTAGCCTTTGAAGCCCATAATCTGCCCGATGCATCCCGGGGCGGTCAGGCTTTTGTGGCGGATTTCTTCACGCGCATGCGTATTGCTCAAATGCACCTCTACGGCCGGCACAATGCCCGCCACCGCTTTGAGGGCGTCGGCCACACCGAGACTGGTGTGGGTGAAGGCGGCGGGATTGATGATAATGCCGTCGAATTTTCCCTTGGCATCACCGATCCAGGTAATGAGATCGCTCTCGGAGTTGCTCTGGCGGAACTCCAGCTCGACGCCGTCGAGCTGTTCAGCGCAGGCGTTAAGATCCTTTGCGATGGAGTCCATCGTTTCCGTGCCATATATCTCCGGCTCACGCGTGCCGAGCAGGTTGAGGTTGGGGCCGTTCAGTACAAGTATCTTGAGCGTTTTCATGGCACACGTTTTACCACAGATTGTTTGAATAGCAAGGGCGGCCTGCCAGCCGTAGCTCCAAAGGAGCGAAGGCTGGTGGGCGATGAGGGATTCGAACCCCCGACCCTCTCGGTGTAAACGAGATGCTCTAACCAGCTGAGCTAATCGCCCGAACAAGAGCGCAAGAGCATAGCCGGATCGAATCCGGAGTCAAGCGCAGAGGACTCTAGAACTCCGTTTCCCACGGGCGGAACGTTTCGAGTGCGTCGTAGGCGGTGAGGTCGAGGTGAATGGGCGTAATGGAAACGTAGCCGTCGCGCACGGCGTGAATGTCAATATCATCGCCGTCGTCGTGCACTTCGAGCGCGCCGTCGAGCCAGTAGTAGGTGCGGCCGCGCGGATCAAGCCGCTTATGGAATTCTTCGATAAAGCGCGAGCGGCCCATACGGGTGACTCGGATGCCTTTGAGTTTTTCGTACGGCAGGTTGGGGAGGTTCACGTTGAGCAGTACGCCGGGCGGCGGCGGGGTTTCAATGACTTTCTGCGTAATTTCTTTCACAATGCGTCCGGCCATTTCCCATTCGGGGTCCACATAGGTGCACAGCGAAAACGCAACACCTGGTATGCCCAGCACCACCCCTTCGGTCGCCGCAGAAACCGTTCCCGAATAAATGACGCTGATCCCGGTGTTTGAACCGAGGTTGATGCCGCTCAGCACCAGGTCGGGCGGCGTGTCGCGCAGCATAGCGCAGACGGCCAGCTTAATGCAGTCGGCGGGGGTCCCGCCGATGCCGTAACCGAAAAGCTCACCGTTTTTTTCAACCGGAGTGCTTTTGATCGGTTCGGAAAGCGTAATGGCGTGTCCGGCGGCGCTCCGCTCCACGTCAGGTGCAATCACATGGAGCTCGCCGAATTCTTTGACGGCACCATGCAGTACGGAAAGGCCCGGGGCGTGAATGCCGTCGTCGTTGCAGAGAAGGATGCGAACGGGATGTGGGATGCGGGATGCGGGATTCGAGACAGGAGATTTGTTTTTCATTCGTTGTGTATTCTCTCTTTCAGGGAATTCTCCGGGGTATTCCCCGATATAAAACTTTTGGGTATCCCCAAAAAGTTTTATTGCCATACAAAGGCCGGTTCGATGATGGGGCCGTAGGAATCTTTGATCGGCGCATAGAAAAGTCCGGTTTCAAACACGCCCGTTGCCGTGCGAACCACCGTCATAATGGCTCCGGCCGAAATGCCGACAGGAATCACAGCCCACCCCCCCTTTTCATGGCCGGACTTGATCATCTGGCGCGGGATCTCTCCCCAGCCCGTCAACAGGTTGACGACGCCACGGTTCAGCTTCGAAGACATGTCCTGCACCACCTCTTCGGCGTGGGAAAGATCATCGAGCGCGGCCGTTTCGCCGTAAAGCACACCGCCTGCCGCCAGCACAAAAATAAACAGTATAAATGAAAAACGCATAATGGTTCCTCCGTTTCAGTCCCGGCTGAGAAACCTCTCAACTGGGAATTTCGAAAGCAGAGTATCGAATTGGAAACGAAATGGCAGAATCATTTACAGCAAAATCATAAGAACGGCTCCGCCGGAGGCGTCGCCCTACCCGCAAATTTCGACTCAACCGGCAGGGCGAGCTCTCCGGGCGATCCGTCAATTAGCGGGTGCCCCAGCCCGGCCGCCGGCAACAAACAGCCAATAACGAATAACGGATGTTGCCATCTTCCTGAGAGCTCGGTAACGTCCTTGGCTTATGGGTTACGAAGTTTTAGCACGAAAATGGCGGCCGCAGGTTTTTGCGGATGTGGTGGGTCAGGATCACGTGATCCAAACCCTGCACAATGCAATCGAAACGGATCGTCTGGCGCACGCCTACCTGTTTGTCGGCCCGCGCGGTACCGGCAAAACCACGACCGCGCGCATCCTCGCCAAAGCGCTCAACTGCCCGAACCGAAAGGGTGCCGAGCCGTGCAACGAGTGCGATTCCTGCAAAGAGATTGTATCCGGCAGCAGCCTCGATGTAATTGAAATCGACGGCGCGTCCAACCGCGGAATCGACGCGGTGCAGGAACTGCGCGACAACGTCCGCTACGCCCCCGTGCGCGGACCGTTCAAAATCTACATCATTGACGAAGTACACATGCTCACGCGCGAAGCGTTCAACGCCATCCTCAAAACGCTCGAAGAGCCGCCGCCGCACGTTAAGTTTTTCTTTGCCACCACCGAGCCGCAGAAAGTTCTCACCACCATTCTTTCGCGCTGCCAGCGCTTTGACCTGCGCCGCATTTCCGTGGCCGATATCACCGCGCAGCTTCAGAAAATCGCCAAGGCGGAAAAAATCAAAATCAGCGACGATGCCCTGCTCGCTATTGCCCGCGGCGCCGAAGGCGGCCTGCGCGATGCCGAAAGTGCGCTCGACCAGCTCGTCGCTTTCCGCGGAAAAACGATTGAAGAGGCCGACGTGCTGTCCGTTTTCGGCCTGATCAGCCGCGCGCAGCTCGAAGGGCTGGGCGAGGCCGTGCTCGACGGAAATATTCCCGCCCTCATCGAGGCGGTCGCCGAGATCAACGAGGGCGGCAAGGATATGCAGCGTGTCGTGCTTGAACTGCTCGACCACTTTCGCAACCTGCTGATCGTCCTGCACGCGGGGAAAAACACCGATGCATTCGACCTGCCCGAAACACAGATCGAGACCCTCAAACAACAGGCCGCCAAAAGTTCCGACGGACGTCTGCTGCGCATTATAGAGCTGCTGATTGATGCCGACAGCCGGATGCGCTATGCCCTTTCCAAACGCACCATGCTCGAAGCCGCACTGATCCGCGCCTCGCGCGCCGCCACCACAGCCACCGTGGACGAGCTGATGCAGCAGGTCGCCGCGCTCAAAGGTGGAGCCGCCGCGCCCGATGCCGTGCGGGAAGCCCCGGCGGAGTACGACGTAAAAAAAAAGCCCACGGATGATTTAGAGCGCCTTAAAAAAGCATGGCCCGATCTGATTGATCACATCGCCAAGGGCGCGCCGCAAGCCAAACACTACCTGATCGATACCGCCCCGCTCAGCGTATCCGAAACCCATGTCACCATCGGCATCGACCCCGAGTTTGCCGGCGAGCGATCCAATCTGGAAACGCCGCGCACTCTTTCGCTGATCCAGAAAACGCTGACCTCGTTTCTGAAACGTCCGGTCTCGGCCGGCTTCAGTGTGCTGGCCGGTAAACCAAAACCGCTGCCGGCCGATGCACCGGTACAGGGTTCACCGGATACGAAAAAATATTATGAAAATCCGTCCGTTCGAAGCGTCCTCGAGGCCTTCAGCGGCGAAATCACAGACGTTCGAGAATAATTATATTTGGAGTGCGCAGGCTTGCCTGCGCTTTGTTGAGCGGGGCTTGCCCCGCGTTTATAAGAACCGAAGCGAGCTTCGGTTGACAAAGCGGCGGCAAGCCGCCGCAGTCCATAAGATGTAGAGGAGACTGCCCATGGACATGATGAAGATGATGAAACAGGCCGCGACCATGCAGAAGGACATGAAAAACAAGCAGAAGATGCTCGCCGGTCAGACGGTTGAATTCTCCAGCTTCAACAAACTCGTCAGCGTAAAAATGAGCTGCGATATGAAGCCACAGGGCGTCACCATTGCTCCCGCATTGATTGAAGAAGGCGATGTCAAAAAAATTGAAAAGGCCGTACTCGATGCCTTCAAAGGCGCCCTTGACCTCGCGCAGGACAAAGCCGCCCAGGAAATGAAAAGCCTGACCGCCGGTTTGAATTTACCGTTTTGAAAATGAAACATTTTCTTCCATTGGACAATCTGGTTGCCGCGCTCGAAAAGCTGCCGGGCATCGGTAAACGCTCCGCCGAGCGGATGGCCTTTGCGCTGGTACAGAACCGTGAAGGACTGGCACGCAAGCTGGCGGACGCCCTGCTCGCCGCCGACGAACAGGTCGGCACCTGCTCGCGATGCGGAAGCATCACGGTTTCCAGGGAAGACCCTTGCGCCCTCTGTACAGAAAACCGCCGGGCCAATGGACTCCTCTGCGTAGTGGAAAGTCCGGGCGATATCATCAAGATCGAAAATGCCGGCGGTTTCACTGGGCGCTATCATGTGCTGGGTGGACACCTTTCGCCCGCGCTCGGCAAAGGCGTAGCCGACCTGCGCGTAAACGAGCTGCTCGCCCGGCTCCAGCCCGAGAAGGTTCAGGAAGTGATCGTAGCGCTCGGCACCGATACGGAAAGCGAAGCAACTGCAAGCTATCTGGCCGAAGTGCTTACCAGCCGCGGCGTAAAAGTCTCGCGTCTCGCCTTCGGCCTCCCCTCCGGCAGCGCCATTGAGTATGCCGACCCCGTCACCCTTCAGCGCGCCATTCAGGGCCGACAGGCGCTAAAGTAGGATAGGCTTCCAGCCTGTCCTCGGTGAATCGACCCTGCGCGGATAGACAGGCTGGAAGCCTGTCCTACTTTTCGAGCCAATGAAAAAGGCGACCCGAAATGGTTCGCCTTGAAAACTGGCTCCTGCGGTTGGACTCGAACCAACAACCAAGTGATTAACAGTCACCTACTCTACCATTGAGCTACGCAGGAATGTTGAAGGCGAATAAGGTATAGAAATCGGCAGGCAAGTCAAGCATCCAGCCGCGACAAAACTATTCCGCCGTTCCAATCATTGAAAACGGGCCGGCCCAGTCAATTTTGATGTTCATCAGCTTCCCAAGGCAGTCGCCTTCGGCTTCAAAAAAGACCAGTTTGTTGTGCGAAGTCCGGCCTCTCCAGCGGTTTTTCTTTTCCTGAAACTCCTCGACCAGCACTTCTACCGTCTGCCCAAGCAGCCCTTCATTTTTCTCGACATTGATTCGGCGTACCACCTCATCGAGCAGCACGCGGCGGCGCTCTTTTTCTTCCGCAGAGACATCGTCCTTCATTTTGAACGAGAGCGTGCGCGGGCGCGGCGAATATTTGGCGATGTGATGCATATCGAGGCGCAGATCTTCGGTCAGCTTCACGGTTTCGAGAAAATCGGCTTCGGTTTCGCCGGGATAGCCGACGATGACGTCGGTGTTGATGGAAGCATCCGGCAGAATACTCCGGATATTGGAAATGATCTGCCGGTATTCGGCCTGTGTATAACCACGCCGCATGGATTTAAGAATGCGGTCGCTCCCCGCCTGAAACGGAATCTCAAAGTAGGGGCAGACTTTATCCGTTTCGGCCACGGCGCGGATCAGTTCATCGTCCATATAGGCCGGATGGCTGGTAAGAAAGCGGATGCGGAGCAGCCCTTCGGTTTTCGCCACCTCTTTGAGAAGCCACGCGAGGTTGATCCCCTCTTCGAGATCAAAGCCGTAGCGGTCCACGATCTGTCCGAGCAGATTGACCTCTTTAACCCCCTGCTCCGCCAGCGCACGTACTTCGCCAAGAATTTCGTCCGGCTTGCGGCTGCGGTCGGGGCCGCGGCGGTACGGGATGATGCAGTAGGAACAGGCGTGAGAACACCCGAGAGTGATTGGGACAAAGGCCGTGACCGCTTTGTCGCGATTCACAGCCGGAAGCCGGTAGTCCGCCAGTTCCGTCTGCGCGCGGTCGAGATGGCTGTAGGCATCGTGCCTAAGAATAAAATCGATCAGGCAATCGGTCTGCGAAGGAGCCATGAAAACATCGACGAACGGAAAGGTTTTCAGAAGGCCTTCCGCTTCACGCTTGCCGACCATGCAGCCCATCAGCGCGATGATCATGCCGGGACGGCTTTTCTTCACCCCGCCGAGCCCGGTGAGTTTACGAACCGCTTTATCCTCCGGCTGCTGGCGAACCACGCAGGTATTGAGCACCGCGATGTCCGCGTCGTCCGCTTTACGCGTCTCAACAAACCCCAGTGCCTCCAACTGCGAAGCGAGGTGCCGCGAATCGGCCTCGTTCATCTGACAGCCGATCGTCCAGATGTGATAGGTTCCGGTCATCAATCAAAAGTCCTTTCGGCTCATAGAGCCGACCCTACATCGCAAGGCAATATTGTAGAGTGCGCTCTCAGAGCGCATTTTGTCCCGATATAGCTACATAAAACATCCCGACATTTACCACAGGGCCGTGGCACGGGAAATCCTCAACCCAAAAAAGATAATTATTGATATCGTTAAAGATGATGTAATAAACAAGCGCAGGGAAGAGCTAAAGGCTATTTTAGGAAACGTTCAAAAGGAGCTTGTGAAAACCAGTGAAATTAAATGGCTGTAAAAAATTCGGACAAATATCCCCAGCCTACTCCGATTAATGCCCATTTTTCTATCAACGTACAAACCGGAGTCGGCTCTCTTCTTAACGTTACGCCCTGCCCGACTCAATCATCTTTTCGGCGACGGCAACGACGTCCACGGTGATGACTTCAAGGATGCTGTTTATCCGAATATTGCACGTGTGCAATATCCACCATTGACATCACACACGACAATGTGTGACAGTATGTGTGGAGGCGACAGAAATGGCAACGAATTTACAGATTGATGATAAGCTGATTACACGTGCTGCAAAGCTCGGACACCACCGCACGAAGAAAGCGGCGGTTACGGAGGCGCTGACTGAGTACATTCACCATCTTGAGCAGGAAAAAATCCTTTCGCTGTTCGGGTCGGTGGAATACGACCCCGGTTACAACTCTAAAAAGCAGAGAGTCCGCGCGTGAAAGTTCTGGTAGACACCAGCGTGTGGTCGGCCGCACTGCGACGCGTAAAGCGGACGGAGCCGGTTGTCGTCAGCGAATTACGAAGCCTAATTCTGGAACACCGGGTGGAAATTATCGGTCCTGTTCGGCAGGAAGTGCTTTCCGGCCTTCGCGAGAATGCACAGTTCAAAAAACTCGAAAAGCATTTGGCCGCATTCCCGGACATCCCGCTCAAAACGGATGATTACGTGACGGCTGCAAAATTTTTCAATATCTGCCGGACCAACGGTGTTCAGGGCTCCAACACAGACTTCCTGATTTGCGCGGTTGCCATGCGCAATCAGCTCGCGATCTACACAACGGACAAGGACTTCCCTCTTTTCGCGAAGCATCTGCCCGTTGTTCTGCATGAAGCCCGATAAATCAAACCGGGCCGGCTCATGATCGCGCCACACTCGACTCAATCATCTTTTCGGTATGCGCCAGCCGTTGCAGCCCTCGGATTTTGCGAAGCGCTCCAGCCGGTGCAGTTTGCGCCAGTGATTTTTTTCATCCGTTCCGTCCGGAAGTCGGGTTCCTTTCCCGTAGATTCTCGCGAGCCCATTTTCGACAAGGATTTCGGAGAGCCAGCGGCCGTTAACGCGAATCATGGCGTAATAGCGCGGCGCACCCATTGCGGGAGCGTGTTCACCGCGCGTGTAAACATCGAAGCCGCCGCGCAGAAGCCCTTTTACCGTCTGTTTTGCACGAAGGCCCATTTCCAGCGCGAAACCGGGATCGTCGCCGGCCCAGTAAGCGGCCTGCTTCAGAAGACGCTCTTTTTTGAAATCGGAATTGGAATCGATTTCAGCGGTATCAACGAAATAGAGCCGGAAGCGGTTCTTCGCTTTCCCGTGATAGGATATTGAGCATTCGACAACAAAGCTGTCGCCGTCGTTGGAAAGGTTTTCTGCCAGCCGGCAGTTTTCAAGAAGCGTCCATTCCCCGCGGACAGCGAGCGCGGCGGTCAGAAGAAACCAAAAGACTCTCTTCATTCACGCGCCCCTGCCTGAATGATTCACGCGACAAGTCCGGCGCAGATGCAAGGCGCAAAGAGTGCCGCTGTATTTGCATACCGCAAACCCTTTGAAACGCAGCAGATGTGCCGGACACGAAGTGAGGCCGGCCTGCTGGAAGCAGGACGGCAGCGAAGCGGCAATCGTCGCGCCTTCGGTGAAAATGGATGAAAACATATTTTGTTCTACAACCTTCATATCCATATCAAATCCAGCTCCTTACACTGTTTTCATTCATTTTCATGAATAGATCAGGCGAGCATCTTTTCGGCGACGGCGACCACATCCACGGTGGTCACTTCGAGAATGCTGTTTAAATCCGCTTTGGAATATTTTCCGGGTTCCGCGCGGCGCACAACGCGGTGCTGAGAGCCGTAGGGGCCGACACGGAGCGGATCGGTCGGGCCAAACACCGCCAGGGTCGGCGTACCGAGTGCCGCAGACATGTGCATCGGTCCCGAATCCACGGTAATCACCAAATCCATCGCCTGAAGCACTCCGCCCAGTTCAACGAGCGAGGTTTTGCCGCACAGATTACGCACCGAGCCGCGCGGAAGCAGGCTTTCAAGCTTTTTGCAGACGGCGAAGTCCTGCGGCACGCCGGAGATATAGATATCCGCGCCGGTCTGTTCGTGCAGAACGGTCCCGACCGCGGCAAAGCGCTCGACCGGCCAGTTTTTGGCCGCGTGGCGGGAACAGGGGGAAATAAGAATGTGGGATGTAGAATGTGGAATGTCGGAAGAGGGAAAGGTGACGGGGAATTCGACGGGTTCCGTTGGGAGTTCGAGGAAACGAAGGACGTCGAGATTTTCATCCACCGCATGCCGCTCTTTGTTGCGCTCGGCGGCGACGTGGTCATAGAACAGGTAGGAAAACTCGCGGTGAAATGACGGGCCGATGCGTTTGTGCGAACGCGCCATGCGGGCGATCAATGCGCTCTTAAACAACCCCTGCAGATCAACGACGAGATCGTAGCGTTCCTTGCGGAGGCCGGAAAGGAATCCGGCAAGGTTCGGAAACAGATTCTGCCTTGGAAATGGAATGACCCGCTCGACATCGTCAAAACATTCGACGAGCGGTGCACAGGCGTCGTTGACGACCCAGTCGATTTCCGCGTCCATGCCGGTCTTGAGCAGATGCACGGCCGGCAGCGCGTGAAACAGGTCGCCCAGTGAACTGGTTTTGACAATCAGGATTCGTTTATTCACTTAACTTCTCCAAAAACTTAGTTTTCAACCGCTACTTTACGCGAATGGTAGGGACGGTTCTCCGAACCGTCCGAGGACCGCTCGGAGAGCGATCCCTACCTTTGTTGCCCAATATGAATTTATTCGCGTTAATTAGCGTTCATTCGCGGTTCCGAATCAAACCACCACGCCGGAAAGTTTGAGCAGGACGGCTTTCTGGGCGTGGAGACGGTTTTCGGCTTCGTCGAAGACGACGGACTGCGGGCCGTCAATCACTTCGGCGGTCTGCTCGGCACCGCGCAGGGCGGGCAGGCAATTCATAAAGATGGCGTCGGGCTTGGCCTCAGCCATGCGCTCGGCGGTCACCTGATAGGGCGTGAAGGTTTTAATCCGTTTCGCCTCTTCCTTTTTGGGAATGTGATAGCTCATCCACGAATCGGTATAAACCACATCGGCCCCCTGCACTGCTTCGGCGGGATCGTCGGTCACGATCAGTTCGGAGCCCGATTCCTGTGCGAACTGCATACAGGATTCCGTGACTTCCACGGCGGGCATATGTTCTTCCGGCGAGCCGACGCTGATGTGCATGCCCAGTTTGGTGCACCCGCGCATCAGTGAGTGGGTGACGTTGTTGAAGCCGTCGCCCAGATACGCCAGCTTCAGTCCTTTGAGGGTGCCCTTCTTTTCCTGAATGGTGAGCAGGTCGGCCAGAATCTGGCACGGATGGCTGTCGTCGGTGAGCGCGTTGATGACGGGAATGGAGGTGTGCTCGGCCATGGCCAGCAGATCGCTGTGCTTAAAGAGCCGCGCCATGACCAGATCGCACATACGACTGATCACTTTGATGGAATCTTCAATGGTTTCTTTGCCGCCACCCATCGGCGACGTGCTCATGTCGTAGTAAATGGCGTGACCCCCGAGCTGGGTCATCCCCGCTTCGAAGGAGATGCGGGTGCGCAGGCTCGGCTTCTCAAAAATCATCAGCAGGGTTTTCTGCTTGAGCATGTCGGCGTACTGCGCGGGGGTGGCCTTCACCTCGACGGCAAGGTTGAGCACCTCCCGGATATCCTCCGGACTCCAGCATTTCAGTGAAAGCAGGTTTTTCATGACAGGCTCCCTTCATAAAAGTCGCGTACGGCCTGGTCGCACCCAAAGATGCTCAAGATCAGCGCGGAGCGGATCCACATGCCGTTGCGCACCTGCCGCCAGTACATCGCGCGCGGGTCGGAATCTACTGCGGGGTCAATCTCTTTGCGGCGCGGCAACGGGTGCATAATCACCCCGGTTTTTTTCAAAAGCGCCAGATGCTCCTTCTTGAAGTGATACGCTTCGGTGTCGATGGCGCTGCTTTCGTTGTCCACATCCCATTCGTCCTGAATGCGCGTCATATAGATGGCATCCGCTTCAGGAATGACTTTTTCAAAATCTCCGCTGAGTTCGTAGGGAACACCCGCCGCGTCGAGCTGGGCGAGAATGTCCTCCCCGATCTGGAGTTCGGGCGGAGCGACAAAATACATTTTTATGCTCTCATATTTCGTCAGCAGCCACGCCAGCGAGCGCACGGTGCGCCCGCGCTTGAGGTCGCCCACAAACACCACGGATTTACCGTCGATGCCGCCGGTTTTTTCAAAACTGCGATCCAGCGTGTAGATATCGAGCAGCGCCTGCGTCGGATGCTGGTCTTTGCCCGACCCGGCGTTGATGACGGGCACCGGGCGCGAGGTGTTCGAAAGCATCCATGCAATCCGCTCGGCAAAACCGCCCGCGGGATGACGCATGATGATGAGGTCGGTGTAGGAACTGAAGGTGCGCACGGTGTCTTCGGGCGACTCTCCTTTCACCTCGCTGGAGGTCTTGCTGTCGCGCACATTTATGGTCTGCAGTCCAATGATCTGACAGGCGGAATAAAACGAAAGATAGGTGCGGGTTGAGGGCTGGGAAAAATAAAGCATCGCGCGTTTGTCAAAAAGCTGGCTCTGCAGGAAGCGGCTGCCTTCATGGGTTTTGGCAATGCGCCGCACGCAGGTCGCCAGCGAGCAGAGCTCTTCGAGCATCGGACGGCTGAACTGCTGCGCCAGCAGTGCGTGATAGGATTTTTGTTCGCCCGGCTTGAGAAAGTACGGTGCCTTTTCCGAGCCGCTCATCGCGCTGAAATCGTCCCACGCAACCTGATTCAATAATGCCGCTTTGCTCATTCGTCCTCCGCTAGTTCCAAGGTTTAGACACCCTGTATGCCATTTTTTCCAACGGTTGGGAAAGAAAGATTTGGAGTGCGGCAGCTCGCTGCCGCTTTCCCTTGCGGAGCTTGCTCCGCAAGAGCGCCGAAGCAAGCTTCGGCAAACAAAGCGCAGGCAAGACTGCGCACTCCATAGAGTGTTCCATCAATCCAGGGTTTGTAACTGCTGCATTTCGAAAAATAAGCCGCGGCGTTCCATCAGTTCATCGTAGGAGCCGATTTCCTCAAGGCGACCGTCCTTCATTACGACAATGCGGTCGGCCTGCCGGATGGTGGAGAGGCGATGGGCCACGACAAACGTGGTGCGGTTCTGAATGGCATGGTCGATTGCCTCCTGCACCAGTTTCTCGGAAACGACATCGAGCGCGGAGGTGGCTTCATCGAGAATCAGGATTCGCGGATCGCGCACCAGTGCGCGGGCAATGGCAATGCGCTGGCGCTGACCGCCGGAGAGCAGCGCGCCGTCTTCGCCGATACGGGTATCGAGTCCGTTGGGCAGGTCATCCACTACTTCCGTGAGGTTGGCCAGCTTCAGCACATCCCAAAGCGTTTCATCTGAAACGCTTTGTCTGCCGTAAGTGATATTGTCGCGCATCGAACCGGAGAAAAGAACCGTCTCCTGCGGCACCACCGAAACAAACCGGCGGAAGGTGCGCATATCGAGCTCCTCTATATCGGTGCCGTCGAGCAGCAGGCGGCCCTGCTGCGCGCGGTAAAAACCGATCAGCAGCTGCACCAACGTCGATTTGCCCGCACCGCTCGGCCCGACCAGCGCAATACATTCCCCCGGCTCCACCGACAGGGAAAAGTCACGCACGGCGGATTCGCGTGCATTTTCATGCGCAAAGCTAACCGCTTCAAACTGTACACGCCCGTCCACCGACTCCACGATTCGACGGCCTTCGTTATGCTCAATATCGGGACACTCGATCACTTCGCCGAGCGAATGAATAGATTCCACGCCGCGGGCGATCTGCGGATACATATTCAGAAGCCCCGTCACCGACATCACGATCATACTGAACAATCCCTGGAACAGAACGATTTCGCCGACATTGATCCAGCCCTTCCAGCAGAGCCAGCTCAGGACCGACAGCCCCGTGACCATCGAAAGCTGAAACGTCACCCACGACGACGATCCGAACAGTGCATTCATCAAATCGAGGCGCCGACCGCGCTCATGCACGGCGTGAAACTTCTCGTTGCTCCGGCGCGCGGCTTCATCCTCCAGACCATGTGCGCGGGCCACGGGAATCATATTGATCATTTCGGTGATCTCGGACGACATCTGTTCAACTTCCGAGCGGAAGGCGCGGTTCCGCTCGCGCATCTGCCGCCGGAACACGGTTCGCAGACCGGCGCTGAGAGGAACGAGGATGACATAGAAAATCAGCAAACGCGGTTCGCGCACCGCTGTCACCCCGACAGCCAGCAGGCAGGTAAGCACGGCGCCAATTCCCATTTCACCCAAATACATGCACATCGTCTGAATCTGTTCGACATCGCGCAGCACCTTGGTCTGCAGCCGTCCCGATTCCGTGCGGCCATGAAAGGCAATCGACAATTGCTGGAGGCGCATGGCCACCGCGCTGCGAAGCCGCTTCTCCATGTCGCGCACGGCCCCGCTCAGCAGCGAGACGAAAAAGGTGTGCGACAAAATATTCTGCAGTGCCAGCACCGCCATCACGACAAAGTACAGCGGCAAGCGGCCGATCGGATAGATCTTCGGATCGGCCAATGTATTGATCACACGCGAAAGCAAAAACGGAACGGCCCACAGCGGCAGCTGTTTCACGGTAAATACAAAGACCAGCCCTACATAGTAAGGCCATTTGCGGTTCAGCAGATAGAATAGTGTGCGGATCGGCCGGCTGCTGCGGTAGTCGTATTCGAGCGGTTTGAAATTGGAAACAGGCATCTTCGAAGCTCCGTACAATAGGGTTAAAAACAGCTGGTAGTTTTAGGCTGCTTTAAACAGATGTCTGCTTTTTTCGAGCAGAAAGTTCAGCCGGCTGAAAGCACGCGGAGCACTTCGCCGATATACATCCGGTGATAGTCCTTTTCGGGATAACATTCTGGCTCAATGCCCGGGTCAAGGAAGTGAGCCGGATCCATATCCTGGAAATAGAGTTTCCGGCAGATGAGGATCAGACGGGCCTCTTCGAAGGCGACGCATCCTTCTCCCGCTTCAAACGGCGTCAGGCCGGTTTCGGCGGCCTTGTCGCAGTCGCGCCCCGAATGCGCACCGCAGAAATTGAGCGCCTTGCGGTAGGTTTCATCAAAAAAGCTCAGCGTGAAACATTCCTCGCGCTCAACAAATTCAAACGTGTAGCGCGGCGGACGGATAAAGGTGAAACAGACCGGCTTAAACCACAGCTCGCCCATCGCGCCCCAGCTCGCCGTCATCGTATTCCAGCTCTTCATATTCCCGGCAGTGATCAACATCCACTCTTTGCCGATCAGGCGGAACGCGCTCTCATTTAACTCATTCGGGCTGATTTCCGTAAATTTGTTCATGGCTCCTGTTTACACCCCGGCTCTGAGATTTTCTAGATTTTTTGCAGGGCATAAAAAAAGGCACGGATTCCCAATTACTTGGAAATCCGCACCTAGGGGTTTGTTGTTGCCAAAGAGAGTATCGTACGCTAAAAGCTTGTACTATATCTTAAAGCGAATAAAATATTCGTATTTGCGAACTCGAGCCTCGAGTGAAATATGAAAAAACGGGTTTTAGTGTGGATTACATTGGGTAACAGGGTCGGACGCGATGTTTTCCGGGGAATTTATCAGTATGCGCGACTTCACTCGCCGCAGTGGGACATCACGCATCTTGAACGTATCCAGAATGAACTGGATACGGTGCTGTCGTGGGAATTCGATGGAGTAATCGGTCCGTTCAACCGCCAGGCCGCTGCAGAGGCCGCTGACTCTGTATATCCCTTTTGCATTAACCTTCACGGCTGCAAGCCGTTCAACCGGCTTCCGCAGGTCGGCACCCGTGACTATGATATCGGGGTCGTGGCCGCCGATTATTTTCTCGACCGTCGTTTCGACCATTTCGGCTATTTCGGGTCTCCCGGACTGCGTCTGTCAGACGAACGCTGGGAGGGGTACCGGGACCGCCTGGCGGCACACGGAAAAAAAGCCGTTCAATTGACGGCTCCAGGAATCGATTGGAGCCAGGGCAAACCGCTGAATTATTGGGGCTGGGTTCGCCCGGCACTGAAAAACTGGCTTCTTGAACAGCCCCGCCCTTTCGCTCTTTTTATGGAGAATGACGCACGTGCCGGACTGCTCTATAAACTCTGCCGGGAAAACAAGCTAATCATCCCGAACGATATCGTACTGCTGGGAGTCAATGACGAGGATATTTTCTGCCACAACAAAAACCCGCCGCTTTCCAGCATTCAGGTTCCGTCCCATATGGCCGGCTACCGCGCCGCGCAAATGCTGGATCGTATATTCAAAACCAGAAAACCGCCCCGAAAACCGCTGTTTCTGGAACCCGGCAGTGTGGTTGAGCGGGCCTCCACCGTCCTCTTCAACATACCGGATCCGCAATTGGTGAAAGCCCTGCGCTTTATCACCGACAATGCGACCAACCGGATCAGTGTTGATCAGATCGCCCGCACCGCCGGACTCTCGCGCCGTGTGCTCGAAAAGCGCTTCCGCATTTTTCTGCACTGCAGCCCGCAGGCGGAAGTGCGCCGCAAGCAGATTGAGGCGGCCCAAACCGCCCTGCGGGAAACCGATCTGACACTCGAACAGATTGCGGAAAGCGCAGGATTCGTGAGCGGAAACTACCTCAGCCAGACGTTCAAAAAAATGACCGGCCAGACCCCCGGAACCTACCGCCGCAACTTCCGCTGAGTTTAAAAACTTCGGAAGCTCAGGATTGTTCCAACACACTTCGGATCAGCTCGGCTGTTTTCGGGCCGATGCCGGGCGCGGCGCGCAGTTCCTCGATGCTCGCCTTGCGCAGGCGCTCGAACGAGCCGAAGTGTTTCAAAAGAAGCTCCTTCTTCTTTTTTCCGATGGTTGGAATTTCATCCAGCGCCGACTCGCGGATCCGCTTCGAGCGAAGCCGTCGGTGATAAGAAATCGCAAAGCGGTGTGCCTCGTCGCGCAGATTGGTCATCACCCGCAGCGCTTTTGAGTCGCGAGAAAGCAGCAGGTTCGGTTCGTCGTCGCACACGATTTCCTCAAACTGCTTCGCCAGCCCGACGCTCGGCAATTTGATCCCCAACTCGTTCATCACTTTTCGGGCGGCGCGAAGCTGAGTGATCCCTCCGTCCACCACCACCAGATCCGGGAACACACCACCCTCTTTCTGCAAGCGGCTGTAACGCCGCCGAACCGCCTCGGCCATCATGCGCGGGTCGTCGCTGCCCTCGACCGTTTTAATGCGAAAACGCCGGTAGCGTTGCGGCGCGGGCGCACCATTCACCGCCGCCACCATGCTCGCCACGGCATACGTGCCGGAAATATTCGAGATGTCAAAACACTCGATTACGCGCGGCGGCTTTTTGAGTCCGAGCGCCTCACCCAGCTCCTTGACGCCCGTTTTCGCTTCGTCCAACAGCATCTTGCTGGTCTTGCGAACCAGTGCCCGCTCCTTCACTGCACGGTGAAGCAACAGCATCATATCGCGGAGCGCGGCGGCCTCTTCAAAGTGATGCTCCGCAGAGGCCGCTTCCATCTGCGCACGAATCTCGCGGATAAACTCCGGGCGCTCGCCGCGCAAAAAGGCGCAGGCGGTCTGCACGCGATCCATGTACTCCTTCGGCGTCACGTTGCCGATACACGGCGCCGAACAGTGCCGGATGATATCGTTGTGACAGTGCTTATAGGTTTCGGCATCCGGGCGGGTCGGACGGCACTGCCGGATGCCGAACCGCTTTTCGACAAACTCCAGGGCGGCGCGCGCGGCCAGCCCCGAGGTGTACGGACCGAAATAGGTTCCGCTATCACTTTTCCGAATGCGGCAAAGTTCGAATTTCGGAAACGGTTTGTTCAAATAAACCCGCAACAAAGGAAACCGCTTATCATCTTTGAACATCGTGTTGTAGCGCGGCTTATACTCCTTGATCAGCCTGCCTTCGGTCAGCAAGGCCTCCGCCTCGCTTCTAAGCACCAGCACATCAAAATCGGCAATCGAACGGATGAGCCCGCGCAGCTTCGGCTCGGCCTTGCGCCAGGTGCTTTCACGGAAATAGCTCTGCACCCGCTTGCGCAACGAAGCCGCCTTGCCGACATAAATGATGCCGCCCGTCCGCCCGCGCATCAGATAAACACCCGGCGCGTCCGGAATATCCCTCAGTTTCTTCTGTATGTTTTCCGGCCACTGCATGAGCGGCAGTTTAGCAGAGTTCGCCCAAACCCTGAAAAAAATCCGCAGCAAGTTTAGCGGATTGTTTCTTATTTCTTTTCTTGCCATATACCCCAATGGGGTATACAGGCCAGATATGAAAAACGGATCGCACAGCACAACACATAAGGAAACGCTCAACCGGCTTGCGCGCATTGCCGGGCAGGTGCAGGGCGTCAAACGAATGGTCGAAGAGGAAAAGTACTGCATCGACATCGTCACTCAGATTCAGGCCGCCCGTTCCGCCCTGCGCTCCGTTGAACTGCAGGTTCTCAAGAAGCATATGCACCACTGCGTCAGCAATGCTTTTGAGTCTGGGAAGAAAAAAGAAGCCGATGAAAAAATGGAGAAACTCCTCCGCGTCATGAAGAAGCAGTATTGAAGAATGGAGTAATGGAATATCGGAATGATGGAGTATTGGAAAAGGGAAAAGAGAATATGAAAAAAAACCTACTACTAATTTTGATTCTGGCTCTGGCGAGCATCGCTTTTGCCGGAGGAACGCCACAAACCGTCTGCCCGATCACGGGAGGCAAAATCGATAAGGAGCAATATGTCGATGTGAAAGGCTACCGAATCTATGTCTGCTGCAAGGGATGCATTGATGTGATCAAGGCCGACCCGAAAAAGGTGATCAAAAAAATGAAGGCGGACGGCATTGAACTCGAAAAGACTCCGAAGCCGGATGCCAAAACCGGCGCCACAAAAAAATGGTTCAAAAGAACCCCGAAATAAAAAACACATAGATAAAAGGAGGAAGACCATGAACATCCTGTACAAAAAAGAAACCACCCTCCCCGTCGAAGCGATGGAGGAACGACTCCGCGCTGCGGCGCAAAACCATCAGTTCGGCATCTTGAACGCAACCGATCTGCGAGAAAAAATGCGCTCCAAGGGGTTAGAGTTCGCCCCGGCCTGCATGGTGTTCGATGTCTGCAATCCCCGCCGCGCCAAAGACGTTTTGGAAAGCAACATGGATATTTCCACCGCGTTGCCGTGCCGCATATCAGTCTACGAAAAAAACGGGGCGACCTGCGTCGCCACACTGCTGCCGACTCAAGTGATCGGTCTCTTCGAGACGGAGGGACTTGAAGCCGTCTCACAGGCCGTAGAAGAAGCTCTTAAAGCGATCATCGACGAAGCCATCGCATCCCCCTCTTCCTGATATCCGTAAAAACCGATTGTTTTTATCACTTTTACCTTGTGCCCCTACCCCCTATAGGTATAGAAGGAGTCCATGAAAACAGAAAAGCACGACGTTGAGCACAAAGGAGCTCTTGACAGCCTCGCCCGGATTGCCGGACAGGTGGACGGAATCAAATGGATGATCGCCGATAAGAAATA
>JAOZSE010000029.1 GCA_029939835.1 Pontiellaceae bacterium | reverse complement strand
TGATGACGCCCGTCGCCCAGATGAAGCACATTTCACGAGGCTCCTTTCAGACGTTAAGCGGTCGCTTCGCGCCCGCTTAACGGGGTGGCGCGGGCTTTGAGTTTTTCGAGCACGTCGTCGGGGACGTGGAGATCGCCGAAGCCGGTGCCAAGGCGCAGGTCGGGAGCGAGGTCGCCATGGAAGTCGGAACCACCGGTGGCGACAAGGTCGTAGTCTTCGCAAACGCTTAACAGGAAGCGCACCTGATGCGGCGGGTGGGTCGGATGATACACTTCGAGCCCGCCAAGGCCGTGTTCTTTGAGTTTTTTAACGAGACGGCGAAGCCTGCTCCGCGAAAGCCGCATCTGCGCCGGATGGGCGATGACGGCGACGCCGCCCGCGGCGCAGAGGTGCTCCACACAGGCTTCAGGCGTGAGGCGGCGGCGGTCGGCATAGGCAGCTTTGTTTTTTCCGAGAAGCTGACGAAAGACGTGCTGCTTGTGTTTAAAGTGACCCTTTTCCATCAGCGCGGCCGCAAAGTGCGGGCGGCCGATGATTCCGTCGACGGAGTGTTTTCGGATTTCGTCGTGGGTAAGTTCGTAGCCGAGCGCATTGAGTTTTTCCAGTATCTGGAGATTGCGGTCATGCCGCCCTTCCTGGATCCATGCAAGCATTTCCTGAAGCGCACCGGAGGCGGGGTTGATGCAGAGACCCAGGAGGTGCAGCGGGGCGGCCGCATACTCCGCGCTCAGTTCAATTCCGGGGATCGTCTCCACCGGCGACTCTTTTCCCGCCGCCATAAAGCGCGGCAGGCCGTCCACGGTATCGTGGTCGGTGAGCGCCAGCGCGGTGAGCCCGGCCTCTTCGGCCAGTGCCACCAGTTCTTCGGGCGTGTTGGTGCCGTCGGAGAAAACGGAATGGCTGTGCAGGTCAATCATGAGAAAGTTGTCAGTTGTTAGTTGTCAGCTATTGGGTATCTGATAAGTTTTTCGAGATTTTAGCTGATTGTCGGACAACCGAACGACTAATAAGGAGCAGAAAATGGATCTCAAACTGATTGCCAACACGATTCGCGGACTTTCGATGGATGGCGTACAGGCCGCTAATTCGGGCCATCCCGGCCTGCCGCTGGGCATGGCGGATGTTGCCGCCGTACTCTGGACGCAATTCCTGAAACACAATCCGCAAAACCCGCAGTGGGCCAACCGCGACCGTTTTGTTCTTTCCGCCGGCCACGGCTCGATGCTGATCTACAGCCTGCTCCACCTCGCGGGCTATGACCTGCCGCTCAATGAACTGAAAAATTTCCGCCAGTGGGGAAGCAAAACCGCCGGCCATCCGGAATACGGCCACACGCCCGGCGTCGAAACCACGACCGGCCCGCTCGGCCAGGGCTGCGGCAACGCCGTCGGCATGGCGATTGCAGAAAAAATGCTCGCCGCACGCTTTAATACCAAAGATCACAAAATCGTCGATCACTACACCTACGTCATCGCCTCCGAAGGTGAATTCATGGAAGGCATTTCGCACGAGGTTTTCTCGCTCGCCGGTAATCACGGCCTTGGTGACCTGATTGTTTTTTATGATGAAAACTTTATCAGCATCGAAGGCGACACCCACATCACCTATACCGATGATGTGCAGAAGCGCATGGAAGCCTACGGCTGGCATGTGCAGCGGATTAACGGTCATGACCATGACGACATTGCCTCCGCCACACGAACCGCGCAGAAAGAAACCGGCAAACCGTCCGTCATCATCTGCAATACCACGATCGGCTTTGGCTCCCCGAACAAAGCAGGCTCCCACGACTGCCACGGTGCCCCGCTCGGCGACGACGAAGTCAGTCTCACTAAGGAGGCGCTCGGCATTTCCCAGGAAAAATTCTTCGTGCCCGAAGAGGTGCGCGCCGCTTTTGCCGAAGTGGCCAAAGAAAACGCCCAGCGCGAATCTGACTGGAATGATCTCTTTGCCGAATACGCCAAAGCGAATCCTGAAAAAGCATCCCTTTGGAAAGCCTGCATCGCCGGCGAACTGCCCGAAAATCTGGCGGAACAGATTGCCGACTTTGAAGCCGGCGGCTCCATCGCCACGCGCTCCGCCTCCGGAAAAGTCCTGCAGGATATCGCCAAAGCCGTCCCGTACCTCGTAGGCGGTTCCGCCGACCTGGCTCCGAGCAACAATACCGACCTTAAAGGAATGGGCGACATCGGCGCAAATGCCTTTGAGGGGCGCAACTTCCACTACGGCGTTCGCGAAACCGGAATGGGCGCCATTATGAACGGTGTGCAGGTACACGGCGGGTTCCGTATTTTCGGCGCGACCTTCCTCGTATTTGCCGACTACGTACGCCCGACCACCCGCGTGGCCGCGCTGATGGGCCTCCCGGTCATCTATGTTTACACCCACGACAGCTTCTATGTCGGCGAGGACGGCCCGACGCATCAGCCGATTGAAACACTGATGAGTCTGCGTATTACGCCAAACGTCACAGTGATCCGTCCGTCCGATGCCACGGAAACCAAATGTGCGTGGATCGCGGCGCTCGAAAACAAAACAGGGCCGACCGCCATGCTCTTCACCCGCCAGAACCTTCCGATCTTTGATCGCACGGAACTGCCCTCCGCCTGTAATTTAAAAAAAGGTGCTTACACCATCTGGGAAAATGCAGAGAGCAATCACGACATCCTGATCGCCGCCAGCGGCTCGGAAGTCTGGATTTCCATCGAAGCCGGTAAAAAATTGGCGGAAGAAGGAAAAAAAGTCCGCGTGGTCAGCTTCCCGAGCTGGGAGCTGTTCGAAGCACAAAGCGATGAATACAAAGCTTCTGTCTTTCCGCCGGAATGCACCTGTCGCCTTGCCGTCGAAGCGGGACATCCGCACGGCTGGGAAAAATACGTCGGCCTCGAAGGAAAGATCATCGGCATTGAGCATTTCGGCGCTTCCGCGCCGGGCGGCGTACTGGCCGAAAAATTCGGTATCAACGCCGACAATGTCTATAAAACCGCCAAAACGATGCTGACGTAAGCTCTAAAGCTAATCCATTTATAATAAACGGTTTGCTACCAAATCCCATACCTTTAAAGGTGTGATATATCTATTTCTATAAACTTCTTCTTATTAACTGTTTATAGAATTCTGCGCCCATACCTCTAAAGGTATGGGCGCAGGCAAGTTACCAATCCGCCGAAAACCCATCCTGAATCACCTTCTTCGCCCGCAGGCTCGGCTTTTTTCTTTTTCACCCTGACAAGGCAAAATCGCGTTGTTAAGCTCACTGCGAAAAGGAGGCTATTAGAACTATGGTTGATAAATCTTCGATGCCGGAAGACACACTCTCTGCCGAACTTCATGCCGTGCTTATGGCGCTGGGCCGCGCACTTGGGATTATCGCGGTGTACGGAACGGATCACCCTTCTGCCGAAAAGGCAATCGAGAGTACCTTTAGTGATCTGCAGGCGCTCCTGAAAAAAAGCGGAACCGTTGCGCTGGGTTCGATCAAAGGCGAGCTCACCGTCAACGGAAAACCGGTTACCGCAAAAGACGCACCGATCAAAGCGCTCGAGAAACGGCTGGCCGCCATTCACATTTCCCATCTGGCACTGAATAAAGGACTTTCCGCAGAAGAGTTTAAGAAACTTCTGGCTGCACTCTGCGCGGGAACGGATCAGCAAGTGAAGGAGACCCTGTCTAAATCCGGCATGGCCCATGTGGATATCGAGGATGTGAAATACGTGGCCCTGCGCAAAGGCGAAACCAAAGTGTCTAAAGGCCGCGGATCCGGTACCGGCGAAGGCGGAACGAAGGCCGGGCAGGATGATCTTCCGTCGGTGCAGGTTAACCAGATTGTAGCCTTTCTCAAGGGTGACCCCAGCGGTGAAACCGCATCCCCGGATGTTAAGAAGATGCTTTCCGACCCCGAAAAACTCGGACAGATGATTATGGAAGCGGCTGCGGTCCGGCAAGTTGCCGCTTCGCTGGAGGGAGGCGAAAGCCTGGCCGATATTGTGGTCGGCTGCTTGCGCCGCACCTATGACGGGATGCGCAAAGAATCCGAGTTTGAGACGGCCCGGGGGAAAGCCACGCTGGCTAAAACCATGCTCCTGCTCGAAAAAACCATCATCGAGAAACTCCGCGGACCCGCAGGGGCCGAGAGCCCGGGCCTTGACCGGCGCATTATGGCGGGCATTCGCGAGATGGAAAAAGAGCGCCAGTTCGATGTGCTGTCCACGCACTATGTGGAACAGTGTCAAAAACAGAGCAAGGCCGAAGAAAAAATCGTTGGTTTCATTCAGCAGCAGGGCGTGGAGAAGTCCCGTGAACAGTTGGCGGCATCCGATATACCGTTTTCCGAGTGGCAGCGATTGATGGTACAGAGCGGTGACTCATCGCTGTCCGGAGGCCCGGGCGGCGGCGCAGACATGAGCGTAATCGCAACAGCCCTTGAAAAACTCGGCGGGCTCATGCAGACGAATGAACCCGAAGAGGCTAAAGCGGCCGTCAACGATGCCCGCCGCGAGATAAACAACTATACCAGCCAGATTGAATCGCAGATTGATGAAATGGAAGAAAAGGTCAAAGAGCGTGAGGGTAAAGATCAGACGAAACGCCGCGAAAATTTGGTGCTGGAAATCTCTAAATTAACGCTTTCGCTGATGCAGCCGCTAGCGGTGATCAACGGCTCCATCGAAGCGGCCCTGACCACCGCCAACGAGGCGCTCCACAAAGACCTGCTGGATCTGGCGTACCAGAGCGGACAGAGCATGCAAGAAATGACCAAGCGAATGATCACACTGGTAGGCTATCCGACACTGAGTGAAGCGGACGGCCATCTCAACGAGTGGAAGGAATCGTCGTAAAGCCGCGCTCCAGCAGTTTTTCCGCCCACTGATCGCGGGTTTTAGACGACTTGCAACCCATCACCACAGCAATCACGCGCCGTCCGGCGCGCTCCGCCGTTGCGGTAATCGAAAAGCCGCCGGCATAAAAATAGCCGGTCTTCAGGCCGTCACATCCTTCCACCCGTCCGAGCAGCTTATTGGAACTGGTCAGCCGCACCGGCTTTGGCTCACGAAAATTGCGAGAAGAGATCGAGCTGTATTTCAGCGTCTCGGGGTGCGCTTTAAGCAGCGCGCGGGCCAGCAGCGCCATATCGAGCGCCGATGTGACATCGGCCTTCTGCCCCCGCCCCGGCGGCAGGCCGTGCACATTGTGAAAAGCGGTATGCTGAAGTCCCAGTTCGCGCGCCTTGGCCATCATCCGCGCCGCATGATCAGTTTTGTTGCCGGAAGCATGGATCGCCAGCGCCGTGGCCGCGTCGTTGGCGGAGTGCACCATCGTTGCATAAATCAGCTCTTCGAGCGGAAAAATTTCCCCGACACGCAACCACACCTGCCGCGAGCCAATTCTTTCCGCCGCGCGCGTGATCTCCACCGGTTCATCAAGACAAAGCTTTCCAGCCTTCACGTCGTCGAGAATCACAAACAGATTCATCAGCTTGATCATGCTGGCGGGATAGGCTTCCGCCGCGGCGTGATCTTCCCAGAGGATGGCGCCGCTGTCCGCATCAATGACCACTGCGCTGTAATAGGGATCGCGCGAGCGGACATCAATCGCCTCTGCACGGAGTGCTGCTCCCACAATCAGAAAGAGCAACAGGTATATTTTCTTAGTTCGGATTACTGAATTCATCGGTGTACGGCACTCGCTTCCATGAAGAGCGGATGGTATAAAACGCACTTCAGTGCATGAAGAACAAACTCGAAACAATTGAAAATCGGATTGATGTCTGGGACATCTGCCTGCCCGATCATGCCGGAGAACAGGCCGCCTTCCGCGAACTGCTCACACCGGAAGAGCGCGATCGCGCGGCCCGATTTTTCCGTCCGGCAGACGCCGACGGGTTTGTGCTCGCCCGCGGACTGCTGCGCCGCATCCTGGGTGAATATCTCGACCGCCCGCCCGCGGAAATCCGTTTTGCCCGCAACGGGAACGGCAAACCGTTTATCGAAAATCACCCGCTCGAATTCAATCTGTCCCATTCACGCGAGCGCACGCTGATCGCCGTTACATCGGGCCGCCAAGTCGGAATTGATATTGAGTTCCGCCGCAAAGACCTGAGTATGGAGGCCATTGCCGCGCGCTGGTTTGCGCCGGAGGAAAGAGCATTTTTCCAAAGCCTGCAAAACCCGTGCGACGGTTTTTTTGACATCTGGGCCAAAAAGGAGGCCTACGTCAAAGCACTTGGCATCGGTATTTACAAAAACCTCAACACGTTCGCCGTTCCGACGGGCGGAGAGCCCGGAGATCCGATGATGGGGACGGACGGAAAGTGGTTTTTCCAAACGCTGGGAATCGCCCCGGATTATGCGGCAGCCCTCGTCTCGGAAGCCCCGTCCGCGCCGGTTTGTGTGCGCCAGTTTGCCGGTTAAAATTTAAATGCTCTTGCCGCGCAATGCGAAAAGTCCGGCGATGATGACGGCGAAATTGCGCACCAGCGTCCAGCGGCTGATAGGTGACATGCGCGCGTGGCTGCCGAAGCAGCCGCAGATGGTGTTGATATCGCGCAGCAGATTCGTCATCACACAGCCGGTATAAACCACCATCAAACCGAGCAGGATCCAGAGGCCCGCGCGCCGCCATTTCGTCATAAAGACCACGGCGAAGGCCGCGACAAACTCAAGACTCATAAAAAGCAGGGCCGCGATGTTCACCATTGGATACGGCATGAGATGGCTGCGGAAAAGCGATGTGGCAAAAACGTGCGGATGCAGGATTTTGGTGCAGCTGATGATTAAAAAGAAAACGCCCAGCACCAGCGCCACGTAATACTCCGTGGGGTACTCCATGTTGATGGCCTTCTTGAAATCGACAACCGGTTTTTTCTTTCTCACTGGACGGCCTCCCCTTCGGTGATGAGCAGTTCGGACTGCCAGAGTTCCATGCCGCCAATGAATACGGCGACATCCTTACACCCCAGCTCGCGCAGATGCACCGCCAGCAGTAAACTGTCGTCGCACTCGGGGCCGGAACAGTAAAAGACCGTCGGCTGGTCGGAAGCCAGCACCTCGGCAACCTCCGCGGATTGATCATCCAGCGTATCGAACGGCAGCGAAAGCGCACCGGGCAGATGGGCGCGCGCGTATTTCTCCGCGGGCTGCGCATCCACAAACAGGCGTGAGCCGTCGCGCATGAATTTAAGCATGTCGGAGAGCTGCACCAGTGCGACCTCTTCGTGCACCGCCTGCGCCTCAACGCGGCTGGCCCAGTCCTCCACCCACGGCAAACCCTCCGGATGGATCAGGTTAACGGCGATGGCGACAAGGACACTCACCCCGATTAATGTCAGAATCTGTTTTGTCATTTTTTAGGCTCCAAAATCAAATACGTCGGCAAACCGACCACCTCGAAATGATCGAGAATCTCTTTCGCCGGCGATTCTTTGAAATTGCTGGCATCAAACTTAATCACCTGATAGCGCTCCAGGCGACGCTGAACTTCAGGATCTTTAAAGGTGGTTCGATCCATCGCGTGGCAGTTTTTGCACCAGTCGGCCCAGAAATCAATAAAGACCGGCTGGCTGATCACCGAGGCATCCGTCAGCGCATCGCGGAAGCAGGTGGTTTTCCCCTCGCAAAATACCAGATGTTTTTCATCGGCGGACGGCGCGGTGCGCGACCATAAAATACGGGTCGCCAGCAGGCCGTAATAGACCGCGAACAGCAGAATCAAAACGCCGAAGACGCGCTTAACCCACTCCATCCAGCGGCCCGGCTTCGGCAGGAACGAAAGCCCCGCGCCCGCGAACGGCCACGGCAGCGCCATGCCAATCCCGAGCACAAAGGGAAGCACCAGCCCTGCGTGTACGCCGTGCGCGTAGAGATTGCCAGCAAGTAAAAGCACGGCGATCACCACCGGTGCCACGCACGCCCCCGCCAGCAGCGCAAACACCCCGCCGATGGTAAAGGCCGCCAGATATTCCTCTTCAACCTGCCGTTTGCTGAGGCGGTTGTGCAGCCGGGTAAAATCAATATGGAACACATTAAACATCGCCAGCGCCAGCAGCAGAAAGACCGCCGCAATGCCGAAGTTGAACCACGGACTGGCGTTGAGCGCACCGAAGCGCGCGCCGCCCAACACGACCGCCAGCCCCAGAATGCCGTACACCACCGTAATGCCCAGTCCGTAGATCGAACCAAGGGCCCATCCCTTTTTCCGCGATTCCGACTGCGCGCCCGCCCCGATAATCGCGATATTCACCGGAATCATCGGCAGCACACAGGGCGTCAGGTTCAGCGCCAGCCCGCCGAGCAGAATCAGCAGCAAGGTACGCCACAGACCCCATTTTTCAAAAAATACAACCGGGTCGAGCGTGAACCGCTGGTAAAAAGTCCGGTCGGGTTTGCCACCCTCCGCCTGATCAAGGAACTCAATGAAATTTTCGGCGTTCATGTAGCCCGAACCGCTGTAGGCGACCTCGAACTGTTCTACGCTTTCCGCCCACGGCGCATGGGTGGTTTGAGCCGAAACGGAACAAACCGCCGCGAGAAGGGCCAAGAAAAGGATTAACTTTTTCATGTGTTCACTCCAGACTGCCGCTTATGAATCAGGCCCATAATAACGCGTTGAATATCCTGAATCAAATCCGTGCGGCGGGTTTTACCGCTTATTTTGCGGGCGGCTCCGCGCGCGACCGCCTGCTCGGGCGCGAAGCCAAAGACTACGACATCGCCACCGATGCCCTGCCCGAACAGATTGAAGCGCTCTTTCCCAAAACCGTCGCCGTCGGCAAGGCCTTCGGTGTGATCGTCGTGGTGGCCGACGGCACCGAAACCGAAGTTGCCACGTTCCGCGCTGATCACGGCTATCAGGACGGACGCCGCCCCGATCACGTCGAATTCTGCGGGGCCGAAGAGGATGCCAAGCGACGCGACTTCACTGTCAACGGCATGTTCTACGACCCGGCTGAAGATAAAATAATTGATTACATCGGCGGGCAGGCCGATCTCGAGAAAAAAATCATCCGCGCCATTGGCGACCCCGAAAAGCGTTTTGCGGAAGATCACCTGCGCATGCTGCGCGCCGCTCGCTTCGCGCACACGCTCGGGTTCGAAATCGAACCCGCCACCCGCGCCGCGATTCAGAAACACGCCGATGATCTCTCTAAAATCAGTGCCGAGCGGATCGAAAACGAATTCTCGCGCACCCTCACCGAAAGCGCAAAACCCGGCGATGCGCTCCGCGACCTGGTTGAACTCGGACTGATGGAGTACATCGTCCCGGAACTTCTTCCCATGATCGGACAGGAGCAGCCTCCGCAGTTTCATCCCGAAGGCGATGTCTTTGAGCACACCGTTCTCATGCTCAATCTGATGAAAGAAAGTGGCGCAGGCGCCCCCGCCTGCGAAAAAATGGCAGACGAGGGCGTCTGCCCCACAAAAGATTCCCCTTTCCGCCCGCTGGACGGAGAAATCTATAAAACACATCGGCGTCTGCCCCACTGGGAACAGAGCAACCGGATATATTTCATCACATTCAGAACCAAGGATTCTCTTCCGGCTTCACTGTTTCGAGATCAGAAACACTTAATTCAGGAAAAAGAACAAGCTCTGGATCGGGGACACGGAGAATGTCATCTGAAAAACAGTCCATGCCGCGCCATGCTGGAAGAAACCTTACGGTGTGAAGACGGAATCCAATATGATCTTCTGGCTTATGTCATCATGCCCAACCACGTCCATATACTGCTTGCACCGTACAGAGGAATTGAGCTCTGCCAGCTTCTCCAGGCCTGGAAAAGCATTTCTGCCCGAAAAATAAACAAGATGCTCAACCGTCGTGGCGCTTTCTGGATGGAGGAGTCTTTTGACCATATCGTCAGAAGTCAGGAAAAGCTGGAGAAGTACAGTCAGTATATTCAGGACAATCCGCACAAAGCACAGCTTCAGGAAAATGAATACTCACTTTTCGTGGCGCAGGCGCCCTCGCCTGCGAAAATACAAGTGGCGCAGGCGCCCTCGCCTGCGAAAATACAAGTGGCGCAGACGCCTCCGCCTACGGGGAAATGGCAGACGAGGGCGTCTGCCCCACAAAAAACTAAACCAAATTTCAACAAACTTCTCGCCTATACGATTCTGCTGCACGACGTCGGCAAACCCGCCACCGCCTTTCAGGCTGAAGACCGCCTGCGTTTCCACGGGCATGACCGAAAAAGCGCTGAAATGGCGGAAGAAATCCTGCGCCGCCTCAAACTGCCGGTCAAAGAGATCAAACAGATCGTCGCTGCCATCGGCGGGCACATGCGTTTCATGGAAGTGCGGAGAATGAAGCGATCCACCCTGCGCAAACTGATCGGGGCGGACACCTTTAAACTTGAACTCGAACTGCACCGGCTCGACTGCGAGGGAAGCCACGGCCTGCTCGACAACTATGAATTTCTGCTCGAAAAACTGGAAGAGATGCCAAACGAACCCGTCCTCCCCAAACCGTGGATTACCGGCAAAGACCTGATCGAACTCGGCGTCCAGCCCGGCCCGCCGATGGGCGCGCTACTGCAAAAAGCCTATGATGCCCAGCTCGAGGGGCGCTTTCCCGACCGCGCCGCCCTTCTAGACTGGCTCAAAACACAGATTTAATCTCTGCCGAGACGATCCGCTTCTTTTAACCAACAGGTTTCAAGAGCGGTGAGTTTTTTTATGACTTCAGAAAGCTGTATATTGAGTTTGCTGTAGTCGATGGAAGGATCCCCGGAGGCCATTTGTTCGTGAAGTTCCTGCTGCCCGGCGTGCAGCTTTTCCATTTCCACTTCCATTTTCCGGAGACCCTGCTGCGCTTCGCGCTCGTGAGCACGCAATTTGCGCGCGGCCTGAGGCGTGAGACCTGAGGCTTGAAGTGAAACACTTTTGACCTTCGACTTTGGACTTTTGACTGTTTCCTGCGCAGCAGTTTTCTCCAAATAGTAGTCGTACCCGCCGGGGTAGCTGGCAACGCCGGTGTCGGTGATGGAAAAGATGCGGGCAAAGGCGAGTCGGATTTTTTCGCCCCCGCTCAGGACGGCGCACGGCTTGGTGACGGCGTCGACACTGAACCCGAAGGAGCCGGGCAGTCCGCGCACATCGCGCTCCGGCACAGTCGTGTTGGCCTCGCGGACGATGCCGAGCACGGTTTTGTCGGGCGGCATAGTTTCGGCGAAGTCCTGCGACTGATAACCGAGAACGACTTTATATCCTTCGCGGCGGGCGCCCTCGCCCGCTTCGAGCGTTCCGGCGAGCAGACGCAGGAGTGTGGTTTTCCCCATGCCGTTATAACCGACGATGGCGATTTTCTGTCCGTTTTGAATATCGAGATCTACCTCTCGGAAGATCCAGCGTTCGTGGTCGTAGGAAAAGCCTGCGTTTTCGAGCTGCATGATTTGCGCGCCGCAGCGCGGCGGCGGCGCAATGCGCAGGTTGGAAATGTTTGGCGGCTTCGGCGGCCTGCGAACGGCCTTGAGTTTTTCGAGCATTTTGACGCGGCTCTGCACCTGCGCGGCTTTGGTGGCTTTGGCGCGGAAGCGGCGAATGAAACTTTCGAGATGCTCTTTCTGCTCCTGATAGTTGCGCCACGCGACGGCCTGCTGATGATGGCGCTGCTCGCGCTCTTTGATGTACCAGGTGTAGCCGACTGTATATTTGACGGCGCAGCCGCCGTTGATTTCGAGCGTGCGGTCGGTGAGCGTTTCGAGCAGATAGCGGTCATGGGAAATGAGAAGCATGGTTCCGCCGAACCCGCGCAAAAAACGCTGGAGCCATTCGACGGCGGGCAGGTCGAGATAGTTCGACGGTTCGTCGAGCATGAGAATGTCGGGCCGTGCGATGAGGGTGCGAACGAGCTCGGCGCGCATCTGGCAGCCCCCGCTGAAGGACTGAAACGGCTTGTTGAACTCGCTCTCCTTGAAGCCGAGGCCGCTCAGCGCGGCTTCGGCGCGGGTACGCATTTCATAGCCGCCGAGGTGTTCGTATTCGTGCTGCAGGTCGCCGAGACGCGCAAGCGTCTGCTCTTTGGCATCCGCCAAGGCACCCTCGAGTTTTTTTCCAGCGCATGGATTTCCGTGTGGATGGTTTTCAGCTCGGGGATGGAGTCGGTAGCGTAGTCGATGAGGGAATCGTTCTGCGCGTAGGCGTGGAGCTGCTGGTGCAGGTGACCGAGTCGTACGTTTTTGGGAAGTGAGACCTCGCCGCTATTCGTGGAAAGCTCGCCGCTGATGAGGCTGAAGACGGTGCTTTTGCCCGCGCCGTTCGGACCGACGACCCGACGTGCTCGCCCGCGTTGATCCGGAACGAGACATCGGCGAGCACCTCCTGCGAGCCAAAACGCTTACTAACCTGAATAAAATCAATCATGAGAAAGGAAGCGTTTACCGGATTATTCCGAGGGTTGAAAGCGCGGGCGGGAAAAATTGCCAGCTATCAGCCCGCCTGCAGAGGAATCGACATTGACAGAGCGTGAAGCGTATCCCATGGTCAGCCGGATGGTGGACAAAGGAGGGGGATTTAAGACATGGCATATTCTTTCGATAAAGATTCTTTGGAGAATGTAACTTTGCGGGTGAATCCCGAAAAGTTGAAGCGACTGCTGCTTTGGATTCCCGTTCTCCTGCTGGTCGCTCTGGTGCTCTCTTCATTCTATACGGTGCAACCTGAAGGAAAGGTCGTCGTCAAACGCTTCGGAAAGGTCGTATCCATCCGGGAGCCCGGACTGCACTTCAAGTTTCCATTCCTGATCGATCGGATCTATTTCGTCCCGACGGAGCGTGTTCTCAAAGAGGAGTTCGGGTTCCGCACTCAAAAGGCAGGTCAGCGAACGCAGTACGTGAGGAATAGAGTACACGAGGACGAATCGCTGATGCTGACGGGCGACCTGAACGTCATCAATGTGGAATGGGTGGTGCAATATCGCATCAAGGATCCAAACAAGTTTCTGCATCAAGTGAGGAACCAGCGTGCGAGTATTCGGGATGTTTCCGAGGCGGTGATGCGCCGCATCGTGGGCAATCGTCTCGGCAGCGACGTGCTGACCGTCGGACGCGTCGAAATTGCGGCCCTGGCCCGGAGTGAGATGCAGGAGATTCTCGATTCGTATGATATGGGGGTGCATATCGCGACGATACAACTTCAGGACGTCACGCCTCCTGATTCGGTTAAACCGGCTTTTAACAAAGTAAACGAGTCTCGCCAGGAAAAGGAACGCTTGATCAACGAGGCGGAGAAACGGCGCAACCAGGAGGTGCCCAAGGCACAGGGCGAAGCACAGCAGATCATTGCCGAAGCCCAGGGGTACGCGGCCGAACGCATCAACCTCGCCAAAGGCGAGGCAAGTCGATTCAAAGCCATCCAGACCGAATACAGCCAGGCGCCGGACGTTACACGGCAACGGCTCTATATTGAAACGATGGACAAAGTACTGTCGCAGGTCCACAAGGTCTATGTGGTTGAAGAGGGAGGGATCATGCCGATTCCGCTCCTGAATCTGAACGAGGATGCCGCCGGATCCATAGAGAAGGCGAGGAGCCAATAATGAACAATAATGTAAAAACCGCCACAGGCATCGCGGCCGGGCTGGCCGTATTCGTAACCGTAATCGTTCTGCTCGCATCGGTCTATATGCTCGATGAAACAGAACAGGCAGTCATCGTGCAGTTCGGCGCCCCCGTAGGAGAGGCGGTGAGCACACCCGGACTGCATCTCAAGATTCCCTTTATCCAGGAGGTGCGCCGCTTCGATAAACGCTTACTCGTGTGGGACGGCGACCCGAACCAGATTCCAACCCTTGGACGGGAGTTCATATCGGTCGACACCACGGCGCGCTGGCGTATTGCCGATCCGCTGCTTTTCCTTAAGAGTGTCCGGGATCAGACGGGTGCCCAGTCGCGGCTGGACGACATCATCGATTCGGTCGTGCGCGACAGGATATCGGGCAGTGAGCTGGTGGAGATTGTACGATCCAAGGATTGGAAGATTGAAGAAAAGGACATGGAACGCCTCATCGCGCCGGACGATGAAACCCAACAGGTTCTCCAGAAGCAAGTTCAGCTAGGTCGGGAAGAACTGACACAAGCCATTCTAAACGAAGCCAGAAAAGAAATGCCCAACTACGGAATTGAGCTGCAGGATGTACGCATCAAGCGCATCAACTATATTCCGTCCGTCCAGAAACAGGTGTTTAACCGGATGATCTCCGAACGTCAGCGCATTGCCGAACGGTTCCGCGCTGAGGGACAGGGGCAGAGCGCCAGAATCCTCGGGCAAACCAGAAAAGAACTGGCGGAAATTCTTTCCAACGCTCATCGGCAGAAGGAAATCCTTCGGGGAGAAGCCGATGCGGAAGCCACCCGGATTTACAACGAAGCCTACAGCGCCGATCCTGAATTTTACGCGTTTTACCGCTCTCTTGAGAGCTACGCTCAATCGCTGGGCGGGAAAATCACACTGATGCTCAGCACGGACTCAGACTACTTCCGTTATCTTCGTAATGCAACGGCACCCTAAGCAAGTGGCGCAGGCGCCCTCGCCTGCGAAAAAATCAAATCAAATCCGGCTTTAATCCGCTTCAGGAGCGGCCCCGCGCTGCCTTAAAACTTCATACATCGCCATGGCACCCGCCACGCTCGCATTGTACGAAGTGACGTTCCCTTGGATGGGAAGTTTCATCAGGAAATCGCAGGTCTCCCGCACCAGCCGGCCCATGCCCTTGCCTTCGCTGCCCACCACCAGGCCCACCGCCCCGGAAAGATCAATCTTGGACGGGCTCTGCGCTTCAGGCATCGCCTCGAGCCCGGTCAGCCAAAAGCCTTCTTTCTGAAGTGTCTGCATGCTTCGAACCAGATTGGTGACCACCGAAACTTTGATCCACTCGGCCGCACCGGCGGAGGCGCGCACCGCCGCAGGTGTAACCGATACCGCGCGGTCGGACGGAATCACCACTCCGGAAACACCAATAGCTTCGGCGGTACGCAGGAGCGAACCCAGATTTTGCGGATCCTGAATATGATCCAGAATCAGAATAAACGCGGGCTGCGACCCAGCCTTTGCCGATGCAACCAACTCATCGAAACCAACCGTTGGATAACCCGAGGCCTCAACCATCACCCCCTGATGGTTCCGGCTGTCCGTCGCCTGATCAAGCTGCTGCCGCGAAACCCGATTGATTCGCACACCCCCCCGGGCGGCCAAACCTTCGATCTCCTTCAAATCCGGCGACGGTTTCCCGGATTCCAGCAGAGAAAGTCTGGAAACCGTTCTCCGTTCCGCCCGAAGCAGTTCCCGAACCGGCTGTCTTCCGTAAATAATTTCTTTTTTCATTTAATCACACTATCAAACGTATAGTTCCCCGATCCAACTCTCACGGCCTGCCTTTTTCCCGGCACATGTATAGTAGCCGTTGTATTTGGCGGTATTTCGACATCCATCGTAACCTTGTTTCCGTCCAGCTTCCACTCTACAGCAATCCGTCCGTGAATCGAATCGTAGGAGGTTTTGGCCCAGTCCAGTTCCTGAGTCATCACAGGCTGGATAACGATTTTTTTGAACCCGGGTTCTGCGCTCTTAATCCCGCCGATGTTCTCGAACATCCACTGGCCGACAGCCCCGTAGGTATAATGTGAAAAAGAGTTCCACTCCGACTCATGGAATCCATTTTCCGGGGTCCAGCCGTCCCAATGCTCCCAGATGGTAGTGGCACCGTTCTTCACCGGAAAAAGCCAGGATGGGAAGGTGTCGGTAAGCAACAGACGGTAGGCCACATCTGTCCGGCCGATCTTCGTGAGCACATTCATCAGATCTCTTGTGCCGACAAACCCGGTAGAAAGATGTCCATCGGCTTCCTCAATTTTCTCAATCAGGTGTGCCGCAGCAAGGGGGGTGTCTTTTTTGTCGAGAAGATCAAATCCCAGCGCAAGGACGTAGGCCGTCTGGGTGTCGCCTTCAATCTGACCTTTGCGTCCCACATACTTTTGATTGAATGCTTTCCGAAAGGTTTTATAGAGCTTTTGGTAGCGGATCGAATCACTTTTCTTACCAAGCACTTCGGCGATTTGTGAAAGGATTTGGGCGCTGCCAGCCGTATAGGCAATACTGATTAACTCTTTGGACGTGGGATCACCGAGATGCAGCCAATCACCAAAGCCGTGGAACTTTTTATTCTTTTCACGAAAATCCATGAATTTAACCATTGAATCATAGTGGCGCTCAAGGACGGCCTGATCCCCGTAGAACTCATAAAGAGCCCACGGGCAGATCACGCAGGCATCAGCCCATGCCGCGCCGCCGGATCCGCCAGAGGGCTTCGACGGGGCCACTCGCGGCAGGTCGCCGTTCGCGAGCTGTGCGTCTTCCAGATCAACCAGCCACTTTCGAAAAAAGGTTTGAACATCCGCATTAAAGCACGCCGCGCGGATGAAGGCCTGCGCGTCGCCCGTCCAGCCAAGCCGCTCGTCGCGCTGCGGGCAGTCGGTCGGGATGTCCATAAAATTTGCCCGCTGCGTCTGGCAGATGTTTTTATACAACTGATTGAGCATCGGGTTTGAACACTCGAAGCGGCCCGCCACGGAGGTTGAAGAAGTCAGCTCAACGCCCGTTACGGCATCCTTATCCGGCGTGCCGGGATAGCCGGTCAACTCGACATACTGAAACCCGTGGTACGTAAACCGGGGCTCCCATATCTCTACCCCATCGCCCTTACAGATGTACGTATCGGTTGCCCGAGCACCCATCAGATTCGTCGTAAAAAGAGTCCCGTCTGGATTCAGACGCTCACCAAACCGGAGTGTAATCTTCGCGCCCTTCCCGCCCATCACCTTCAGCCGGGCAAACCCGGCAAAATTGCTGCCCATATCGAAAATAAAAACTCCCGCCTTGGGCTCAGTCACCGACCGGGGTGTAAGCTCCTGAAACCGTTTAACGGTCACCGATGGATACGCCTGCAGCATGACTTTTATTTTTGAGGTAACACTGACCGCACCCCACGCCGCCGCATCAAAACCCGCCCGATCCCACCCCGGCATCTCAAGGCGGGCATCATAGGTTTCGCCCATCAAAAGGTCGGCTTCAATCGTGGGGCCGGTGGTCGCCGACCAGGTCTTGTCCGTTCCGAGCATCTCCGTTTTTCCATCCTCATACTCCACCACCAGCTGGGCTCGCAACCGCGTATCTTCGCCATAGCGGTCGCGCCGCTTTTTTCCCCCAACGTATCCGGAAAACCACCCGTCGGCCAGCAACGCCCCGATGACATTGTCGCCCTCCTTCAGCATCGGAGTCACATCGTACGTGTTGTAATAGATCCGCTTATCGTAATCTGTCCAGCCGGGCGTAAAATAGTCGTTTCCAACGCGCTCCCCATTCAGCTGCATCCCGTAAAGTCCAAGAGCCGTGGCATACAGCGTGGCCCGTTTCACCGGTTGCCGGATTTTAAACTCCTTGCGCAGGTAACGAATCGGTGGAAGCAGCAGATCGTCCTTCACCCTGACGTTTCTTCGCCCCTTATCAAAACCGATCCAGAGCGCCTCCCAGTCTTCAGGTTGAAGAAGGCCCATCGTCCAGAACGCCGGAGCGCTCCATTCCGGCGAATCCGTCGCACCCGTGTACACCTTCACCTTCCAAAAACACTGCATCCCGGACGAAAGCTCCCGACCGGCATAGACCATGCCGGTTTCCTCCCGCGAAATCTTTCTGCGCGAGTCCCACAGATCGCCCTCATTCGCATCGAGCTTTTCCCGAGTGCTCGCAACCAGCACATGACATGCACGCTGCATCACATTCGTAGAACTCGAATCCAGCTTCCAGCTTAAGCGGGGATGTACCGCATCGATCCCCAGCGGATTCGTCATATATTCGCAACGAAGATCCGTCGCGCCCGTCGCGCGACCTGCGGACAGACACAAAACGGCGGCCAGCACCCTTGTATAGGGCTTGAGAATATTGCTTACGCTCATAATTCAATCATCTGACCGGATAAAGCAGAGGGCGAGTGCGGCACCACCCAGCGCACAGATTATGTCGAATACCGTATCGGCCACGGACTGTGTAATGTTGGGGGTCATGTTTAAAACAACCTCCAGAATTTCCCATGCGATTGAGGTAAGAAGGAGTCCCGCGAGCAGTCCGGCCTTAAAGACCGCGGGGCGGATCCTGCGGATGAGCCTGTTGGTCCACGGCAGATGCCAGAGGATCCCCGCAAGGGTGATCACGAAAAGTCCTCCGCCGAGGAAGTGCATGAAAACATCGTAATCGGCGGTAGTGTGGAAAAGGGTGTGATACCGCCCGAAAGCAAAAAGCACCAGGATCGTGAGGGGGCATCCTGCAATGACTAACTTTTTTTGCCAAAACATCATGCGCTCTCATCCCCGCCCTTTAACGGACTCTGCTGTTCCATGTGGAAACTCATTTTGTAATCTGCCTATCAGGCATGCTGCTTGCTGCAGCTTCGGCATTCATCTCCCCCCTAGCAACTGAGAGATTTTCCCGTATATATATAGCATACCGATCATCGGCCCCATGGTGGGATTCTAATATCGGCAATGCCTGTTCATAAGATTCAATCGCCGTCTCATATTCGCCCAGCCTCTGCCAAGCCACTCCTAGAGCACCGCGAATGTTAGCCACAGCAGGGTGTTCTTTGTCGTGGGTTTTCAGATCAATAGCCAGCGCCCGCTCTAAATGTTTACTACCCGTATGATGACGCCCGAGAACATACTCAACTAAACCCAAGTTATTCAGGTAGGCGCCATTTTCAGGAACTCGCTGCACAGCATGTTTAAAATGTTCCAAGGCTTCTTGATAACGAACCTCATTCAAGGCAATGTTTCCGCGATGAAAAGCCGCTTCGCCGGCCACTTTAAGCATTGCCAAAGCCTCGTTCTCAATCTGTTCAAGAAACCTGTCCGCTTTCTGGGTATTACCTTCAGCTAATGCAGTTTGAGCCGCCGCCAGAAGTTCTTCAGGAACTTGCCTGCGAATCGTTTCCAATTGCTCAATCCATTCTTTCAGACTTCGAACATGAGCAATGTAACTTTCCGCCAAAGTGGCCAGTTTTGTTTCAATTCGTTCTTTTTCGATCTTCAGCAGGGCCTTTTCCTGCTCATGTGCAGTCTTGAGCTGACCAGATTACTTCTTCCTCGCGCCTCTTTAGGCCAGCTTCATACTGTTCCAGCGTGATGCCAATGGTCACATTGCCGGTACCGGTATGCACAACAGTGTCTCCACCGCCTGTATTAACCACACCTACACTATCATCCGCAACACTCTGCTGAATCGACGCAAAAGAGGACGCCTTCCTTTTGCACAAAGTAACAACAGCAGTAATTGCTATTGCAACAGTTGCGACGGTCATTATCCAAACTGCTTTTTGTTTACCAGTCATGATATGTCCCCGTTGAGTAAAAAAGGTAAGGCCTATTCCCTATCCCGAAAAAGGGGTCAAAAAGGGGGTAGCCTATGAATCTTAGAATGCATTGCTGTTTTCCCCTCCCCACGTGCTCCGTCAT
>JAOZSE010000028.1 GCA_029939835.1 Pontiellaceae bacterium | reverse complement strand
GCCTTTTTCTATATCAGACAACCCGCGAGGTTACAAGAGAACAGAATAGTTCCACAATCCGTTCGGCGGTATGGCCGTCCCACAGTTCCGGCGTATGCCCGGAACAGTCCATAGACAAAAATCTCTGGAAGGCGGCGCGGATTTTCTCGGGGTCGGGGCCGGTCAGCTCGGAAACCCCGCCATGCTCAACCAGCGTGACGGGCCGCTCGGTGTTTTCGCGCATGGTGATGCAGGGGGTTCCGAGTACACAGCATTCCTCCTGCAAGCCCCCGCTGTCGGTCAGCATCAGTTTTGCGCTCATGTTGAGCTTGAGCATTTCATGATAGCCCACCGGGTTGATCAAAATAATGTTTTCGGCATTGAGCACCTCTTCCCACAGCCCGAACTGCTGAAGATTCTTTTTCGTGCGCGGATGAACACTCCAAACCAGCGGCAGTTCGGCGGAAACCGAATCAATCAGCACCCGCACCAGCGGCTCAAGCACGGCCTTCTCATCAACATTCGAAGGGCGGTGCATGGTCAAAACGCTGAAGGCGTCTTTGACCAGTTGATGGTTGTTCGCCCCAGTGAAAGAAGCTTTCACAGGGCAAGTTGATGGTTGATGAGGATCAATCAAATTATCCCGAATGATTTGATCCAGATCCAGATCCGCGGCTTTGCCGCGATTGGCCTCTAATGTATCGATCATGATGTTACCGACAAATTGAATCTGCTCTTCGCTGTGCCCTTCCCGCCGCAGATTTTCATTAGCAAACTGATCCGGCGTCAGCAGCAGGTCGGAAAGGCTGTCGGTGACCATCCGGTTGATTTCTTCGGGCATTTTTTCATCAAACGACCGCAGGCCCGCTTCGATATGCGCCACTTTGACGTGATGTTTTTTGGCGGTGATGGAACAGGCGCAGGTCGCGTTAACGTCACCAACCACGACGACCCAGTCGGGCTTCTGTTCAAGAAGCACCTTTTCGAACTCTATCATGGTTTTTCCGACCTGCTCGGCGTGTGACCCGGAACCGATACCCAAATCCACATCCGGATGCGGAATGTTGAGCGCTTCGAAAAACGAGTGCGACATGGCTTTGTCGTAGTGCTGGCCGGTATGAACCAGAAAATGCTCAATTTTTTGGTGCCGGTTATCCGTTATCGGTTCTCGGTTACCAGCTACTGTCGTCTGACCTCTGTCATCTGACTTCTGATTATGCGCGGCGATGGCATGTGCGAACGGTGCAATTTTCATAAAATTGGGCCGCGCGCCGACGACTGACATGATTTTGATTTTTTTCATAAACTTCCTTTGAATCGCTAATAAACGCGGATTTAAATGCAGTTAAGGTTTTTACAACCGTTCGTTTCCCCCTTCGCATAAAGCTACGGAGGACAGGTCACTCCCTGGAGTAAGTCAGAGCGGGTCAGAGAACCGTCAAGGAATCCATCCTTCGCCAAAGGCTGCGGCTTGGCAGGCAGTCCGATATTATGCGTTTTCCGAAAAGAAACATCCCGGGCCAACAAAGCTGTTTTTAGATGTTTTTCAACCGCCTGTTGAGCTTTTTGCAAAGAAGCGTTGTAGTATCCGCCTTCGAGCGCCAAACGGGCGATCGCCAGGTTCTCATCAGCGGCAAAACGGCCCAATCACCGAAATGTTCGTCGAGAGTAATCAGTGTTTGCCCGGCGGCAATAGCAGCCGTTAAAATTTTATCATCTGCTGAGCGGGCCATTCCAAGCGCAGCCACCCGTACAGCGGAAAATCCTTGCTGATTCAGCGCATCGGCAACGTCCGCATCGAGCATCTGATCAAGCAGAAACCGGGCCGAGGTCATGCCGTTGCCGCCTCCAGTTCACAGTGGTCAATCATAGCATGACAGTAGCGAAGCGCTGCTGTAATCAGGGGCGGTGTCAGTTCAGGATATTTGCGCTGAATATCCGGCATGCTGCATCCATCTGCAAGCTGATCCAGAATGACCGTTACCGGTATTCGCGTTCCCGCAATAACCGGTTTGCCGTTACAAACTTTCGGATCAATTTCTATAGTCTTCATTATCGCTCCCTTTTCCAAAGCTTATGAATGCAACTTTCCGATCAAAAAGCAAGCTGTTAGCCGGTCACCGGAAACGTGAAAGAAAATCCTTGTACGCGAAAGTAATGCCTTCTTTCAGCGAAACTTTCGGTGACCAGCCGAGGGCTCGCAGGCGGGAGGAATCCATCAGTTTGCGAGGCGTTCCATCCGGCTTGGAGGTATCGAAGGAAATCTCGCCTTCAAAGCCGACCACCTCTTTGACGGTCTCGGCCAGTTCTTTAATAGTAACTTCAACGCCGGAGCCAACATTGATATGCGATTGCACCGTGCCGGATTCATCAGTAAACGCCATGTCCTTATACTCAGCATTTTCCAGCAGGAAGACACAGGCCTCAGCGAGGTCGTCACTGTAGAGAAATTCTCTAAATGGAGTTCCGCTTCCCCAAAGGGTAAGCGTCACTCCTTTCGTTGAAACGGTGCGTTGCACCTCGTTCAAGTCGTTGAAATCGTTCAAGCCGGAGACTGTGATTCCGGATTCATTCAACCACCCGAACAAATCGTTGCACGCTGAACCTTTAACGTTTAACGCCCGGCTTTCGTATTCGTTGATTTTGGCAAGACCGTCAAAATCACCCTCCTCTAAAAGCCGGGATAGATGTATCTTGCGGATCATGGCGGGGAGGACGTGAGAGTTTTCCGGATGATAGTTATCGCCCGGGCCGTACATGTTGGTCGGCATGGCGGAAATAAAGTTGGTGCCGTACTGCCGGTTATACGCATCACACAGCCGGATGCCCGCGATTTTGGCAATGGCATACGGCTCATTCGTCGGTTCCAGCGGTCCGGTCAAAAGCGCCTCTTCTTTGATGGGTTGCTCCGCAAGCTTGGGATAGATGCAGCTCGACCCCAGAAACAGCAGCTTTTTGACGCCGTGCTTATAGGCGGAATGAATCACATTCAGCTCAATCATGAGGTTTTCGTAGATGAACTGTCCGCGATAAGTATTGTTAGCGTTGATTCCGCCGACCTTCGCGGCCACCAGCACCACGCAGTCCGGCTTTTCAGCGGCAAAAAAGTCATCTACAATCTGCTGATTCATCAGATCCATTTCATCAATGGAGCGTCCCAGCAGATTGGTGTATCCGTGCCGCTCGAATGCCCGCCAGATTCCGGAGCCGACGAGGCCTAAATGGCCGGCGACGTAGATCCGCGCGTCGCGCGGCAGGCGCGGAGCGCCCGAAGTTGTTAGTTGCTGGTTGCTGGTTGTTGCGGTCATAGGATTTAAAGGGTTGTTGGTTGTTTAGTTGTCAGGTTGCCGGGGAACTCCGGATTGCGCACACTTTTGTAAATACAAGATGTATCCGTTGAGGACTTTCCATGTCTCTTCCAGCAGCTTGCGCAGTTCAGAATATTCTCTATCGGCTAAATATTCTTCGTCTTGTGCCGTGTTCAAATGATGCAGAGTTTCAGACAATGAGCCGCGAGCGGTTCTGCAGAACTGCGCATTTTCCTGATGGTGATGCCTTCCATAGCCTTCGGATATGTTTGCTGTAACAGAGCGTGAAGAGCGGATGATTTGATCTTTGAGCCTGTATTCTTCTTCCCTGGGCAAGGTTTTACAGAATTTTGAAACCGCTTTACGCAATTCACGGCCCAGTTTGTAGCACTCCACCTCTTCAAACGTTTTCATTTTCCACCTCCGGTAGTTGCGGTTGTTACGTTATTGGTTGTCAGTTGCTTCGCTGCGCCCCTAACAACCATCAACTCATCAACCTAACAACCGATCTCAAAATCCTTTTGAGTACGGCGCGCCATCAAGGATTTTGAGATCGCCATCGGTCATGATTTTGACGAGTTCCTCAAACTTTACTTTCGGCTCCCAGCCAAGCTGCTTTTTGGCTTTGGAGGGATCGCCGAGCAGTTGCTCGACTTCGGCGGGGCGATAGTAGCGCTCGTCCATCCGCACGACGATGTCGCCGGTGGCTTTGCTTTTACCGATCTCTTTGACGCCCTCGCCTTCCCATGCGATTTCAATGCCGGCGTGACCAAACGACTTTTCGATGAATTCCCGGACGGAATGCATTTCTCCGGTCGCCACCACATAATCATCCGGCGCTTTCTGCTGAAGCATCATCCACATCATTTGAACAAAATCGGGTGCATAGCCCCAGTCGCGCTTTGCGTCAATATTTCCCATGTAAAGGCACTGCTGCAGGCCGCGCGAAACACGGGCCGCGGCCATGGTGATTTTGCGGGTCACAAAGGTTCCGCCGCGACGCGGCGATTCATGATTGAAGAGAATCCCGTTGCTGGCATGCAAGCCGTATGCTTCACGATAGTTTTTAACAATCCAAAAAGCATAAAGTTTGGCCACACCGTACGGCGAGCGCGGATAGAACGGCGTGGTTTCGGTTTGCGGAACCTCAACCACTTTCCCGTACAGCTCAGAAGTGGACGCCTGATAGAACCGGCAATCCACGCCCGTTTCACGAATGGCATCCAGCAGGCGCAGCGTGCCGATGCCATCGGCCTCAGCCGTGTATTCGGGCACTTCAAACGAAACCTGCACATGCGACTGCGCGGCAAGGTTGTAGATTTCATCCGGATTCGTTTTTTCGATAATCCGGTTGAGGTTGCTCGAATCGGTCAGGTCACCGTAATGCAGAAACATTTTGACGCCGGTTTCGTGACGATCCCGATAGAGGTGGTCAATGCGGTTCGTATTGAACGTGCTGGCACGGCGGATAATCCCGTGGACTTCATACCCTTTATCAAGAAGAAGTTCCGCCAAATACGACCCATCCTGCCCCGTAATGCCTGTAATAAGTGCTTTTTTCATCATAGTTCAGCTCCTAGCTGTCAGTTGCTGGTTGTTAAGTCGTCAGCCGACAATCCCCTCCTGCCGAAGTTTTTCGATAACAAGACCCACGGCCTGATTAACCGGTAGATCGGCGGACAAGAGGGTTATCTCCGGTTTCTGCGGCGGCTCATAGGGATCGGTGATGCCGGTGAACTGCGAAATTTCGCCCGCACGCGCCTTTTTGTAGAGCCCCTTGGGATCACGCCGCTCACAAATTTCAATCGGTGTATCAACGAATATCTCAACGAACCGCGTTTCACGCGGATTCGTTGAGTCGTTCAAACGGGCGCCGCCTTCGTTTAAGCCGTTGAAACGCTCCGAAGATTCGGAGATCGTTGAAGCCGAAGAGTCTTTTTCGATTTTAACGTCTTGAACGGTTTCACCGTCGTCAACGATGCCGCCATTTACAATGGCGCGCGCCTGCTTCCGGTCTTCACGGTACGGCGAAATGAAGGCGGTAATCACTATGATACCGGCTTCATTAAAAAGCCGCGCGACTTCGCCAATACGGCGGATATTTTCGGAACGGTCTTCCATGGAAAATCCGAGATCGCGGTTGAGACCGTGGCGGATGTTATCGCCGTCGAGAATATAACAGGCGTGGCCCATATCGGTCAGTTCCCGTTCCAGCTGGCGGGCAATCGTTGACTTGCCCGAACCGCTCAGCCCCGTCAGCCAGAGCGTTGCGCCTTTTTGATTCAGCAACTTCCGGCGGTCTTCGTCGGAAACGAGGCTGGCGGTTTTCACAATATTTTTGCTGACCGGTGCAGACGACTTCGGCTTAGGCACCACGCGATCAACGATCATGCCCGCACCGACCGTGATATTCGTCATGCGATCAACAATAATGAAAGCACCTGTCGACCGGTTCTTCTCGTAGGGGTCGAATGCGATCGGCCGATGAAGCGTAATATGCACACGGGCAATCTCATTCAATTGCAACTCTGTTGCGGCGTTCAACTCGTTAAACGTTGAATCGCTTCGCTCGTTAAAATCGGAAGAATTTTCCCCCCGTTGAACGGTTTTAACGGCGGGGGCCTCGCCCCCCGCCTGCTTCCGCATCGTGTTCACGTCCACTTTGTAGCGAATATCGGCCAGCACGCCCGGCACCATATTGGTCGTTTGCTTGATCAGATAGGAACGACCCGCCTTCGCCGGCGTTTCGTGCATCCAGACGACCATTGCCTCAAATTCGTTGCCAACGTGCGGCAGATTTTTCACCGGAACCAGCATATTGCCGCGCGACACATCAATTTCATCTTCGAGCGTAACGGTCACCGCCATGGGAGCAAACGCCTCCGCAATCTCCCCGTCGGGACCGATGATCGCTTTGAGTCTCGAAGCCCGGCGCGACGGCAGACTCATCACTTCATCGCCGACCCGCATAAACCCGGAGGCGATCGTACCGCTGAATCCGCGGAAGTTGAGGTGCGGGCGAAGCACATACTGAACCGGAAACCGCATGTCGATCAGGTTGCGGTCGGTCGAAATATTAACACCCTCGAGGTGATGCAGGAAGGTCGGGCCATCATACCACGCCATGTTCTGTGAATGATCGACGACGTTATCACCTTTCAGCGCCGACATCGGAATAAAGTGGATGTCGGAGAAGCCGAGCCGGGCAACGAAAGCGTTGTAGTCTTCGCGGATTTTTTCGTAGACCTCTTCCGACCAGTCGATGAGATCCATTTTATTGACCGCCACAACCACGTGTTTGATGCCGAGCAGTGAACAGATGAAGCTGTGGCGTTTGGTCTGCGTAATCACGCCGTGGCGCGCATCAATCAGAATCACCGCCAGATTGCAGGTCGAAGCTCCCGTCGCCATGTTACGCGTGTACTGTTCGTGGCCGGGGCAATCGGCAATGATGAATTTACGCTTGTCGGTCGAGAAATAGCGGTAGGCCACATCAATGGTGATCCCCTGCTCGCGCTCAGCCTTAAGGCCATCGGTCAGCAGCGCGGGATCAAAATCATCCCCGGTGGTTCCGTGCACCTTGGAATCTTTCGTAACGGCCGCCAGCTGATCTTCGTAGATCATATGGCTGTCGTACAGCAGCCGCCCGATCAGCGTCGACTTGCCATCGTCCACCGAACCGCAGGTCAGAAGCCTCAACAAATCCTTGGTCTCATGACGGCGGAGATACTCCGTGATGTCGTCGCGAATCAAATCCTCTTCCTGAATTTTGTAGGCTTGTTCAGTCATTGCATTCGTTCCGTTCAAATTGTTGAAAAGCCGCTTTGCGGCTCGTTCAAATCGCTAAAGTCGAGAGAGTGCGGGAATCAACATCATCAGCGCGATCTGCAATCCCGTTTTCCAGCCGCTGTTTTTCTGAAAATGCTTAATCAAGCCTCAGCAGAGCTGCGATTCCCTCACGCACAGATTAGAAGCATCTTCGAACTGTTGCTCTGTTATATATTTCTGATCCAAAGCGAGATACAGCATGCTGCGAACCTCTCCCACTGACCCTCGCGCGATGAAAAGGAACTTGGCGAAATCCTTGTTGCTACCCCGCTCAAACCCTTCAGCAATATTATTCATTACCGAAACAGCGGCTCGCTGAATCTGATCCTTAAAGCCGTAGTCTTTAGAAAGCGAAATTTCACGTCCGCACGCATAAATCAGAGTGGCCAGTTCGCGCCCAACCTTCCACGCATCTAAATCTTCAAATCGCTCTACCTTCATGATGCATCCCCGATATTTTTAACGATTTAACGATTTTAACGGCTTTAACGAGGCTGCTTTCAGCCTCTGGTTAAAAATAACCATCCTTCTTCTTCTCTTCCATAGAAGCCGCGGCATCGTGATCGATAACACGGCCCTGGCGTTCGGAGGTGGTGGTGAGCAACATTTCCTGCACGATCTCTTCAAGCGTTTCAGCCTCGGACTCCACCGCGCCGGTCAGCGGGTAGCAACCAAGCGTACGGAAACGAACCTTCTTCGTCATCGGCGTCTCGCCCTCTTTGAGCGGCATGCGGTCATCGTCGACCATAATGAGCGTTCCGTCGCACTCCACCACCGGGCGCTCTTTGGCAAAGTAAAGCGGAACAATTGGTATCTCTTCGCGCAGCAGGTAGAGCCAGATATCGAGTTCGGTCCAGTTGGAAAGAGGAAAGACGCGAATCGATTCGCCCTTGTTCACTTTGGCGTTGTAAAGATTCCACAGCTCGGGGCGCTGATTTTTCGGATCCCACTGATGGAACTCATTGCGAAAGCTGTACACCCGTTCTTTGGCGCGCGATTTTTCCTCATCGCGGCGGGCGCCGCCAAAGGCCGCGTCGAAACCGTAATGACCGAGAGCCTGCTTCAAGCCGTCGGTTTTCATCACCTGTGTATGTTTGTCTGAACCATGCTTAAAGGGATCGCTGATGTCCTTGCCTTCGGGGTTGATCCAAACCAGCAGCTCCACGCCGTATTTTTCCGCCATCAGCGTGCGAAACTTATACATCTCCTGAAATTTCCACTGCGTATCGACATGCATCAGCGGGAACGGGATTTTGCTCGGCGCAAATGCCTTGTGCGCCAGATGCAGCATCACCGAAGAGTCTTTGCCGACCGAATAAAGCATCACCGGCTTTTCAAACTCCGCCGCCACTTCGCGAATAATGTGAATGCTCTCCGCTTCAAGCTGTTTTAAATGCGATAAATTATAACCACTCATCTATGAGAAAACCTTTTGATTTACTAGTATTGTGATCATTTATTAAATAAATGTGGTATGTCCACCATTTATTGGCGGGAAACAACAAAAAACGGGTTTAGAAGATCGCCCTTGTTGTAGGCCAAAGGCCTCAACAAGAACTCTGTAGAATGTGGAAGGTGGGACGTGGAGTGTGACATCCTACTTTCTATATCCAACTTTTCACACAAATAAGATGCGGCGGGAACGGCCGCGTCGTATTGGACAACTCTTCCGCCGGACGCTTCGACCACAGCCTGCGCGGCAGCCGTATCCCATTCCATCGTCGGCGCAATGCGCGGATAAATATCCGCAACGCCTTCCGCCACCATGCACAGCTTCAGCGAACTGCCGCTTGAAACCAGCTCAACGGCCCCGTGCGTCTTTTCCAAATCAGCAATGAAGGCTTTCGTTTCGTCATTGCAATGCGAGCGGGAGGCAACCACGCGAAGCGGAGCTTCGCGTGGTGCGGACTGTGCAAAGTGGAAAGTGGAAAGTAAAACAGCTGAGGCTAAAATTTCATCGACCGTTTTATTGGCGCAATCCGTTACTTTCCAAGCACCGTCTTCTGTCCTCTGTCCTCCGTCCTCTTGCTTCAAACCGTAGTAAACGGTTTGAAGAACGGGCGCGTAAACAACACCGAGAATGGGGTGTCCGTTTTCGATCAACGCAATGTTGACGGTGAATTCGCCGTTCTTTTTGATAAACTCCTTGGTGCCGTCGAGCGGATCGACCAGCCAGAAGCGCGGCCAGTCTTTGCGGTCCTCATAGGAAACTGCCTTGCTCTCTTCGGACAGTACCGGCAGACCCGTATCGGCCAGCGCATCGACGATGATATGGTGCGCCGCCTTGTCCGCTTCCGTCAGCGGCGAATCATCCGCCTTATACTCGACGTCAAAATCCCGCCCATAAATATGCAGAATCGCATCGCCGGCGCGAAGCGCCGCATCTATTACAATGGATAAAAAGCCCACACCGTTCCTTACAGCGCGCCGTCAACGGCATCGGCCGGCAGCACCCGCTTGATGTCATAAATCACACAATCGGATTTCCCGAGCTTGCGGATATCTTCAGCGCCCATTTCCTTGAACTCATTGTGGGCAACGGCCATCACGATGGCATCATAGGAGTCCGGCTTCACTTCGGAGGTCAGTTCGATACCGTACTCATGCCGCACTTCATCGGCACCGGCCCAGGGGTCGTAGACATCGACAACGGCATTATATTTTTCGAACTCCTGCACGATATCGATCACGCGGGTGTTGCGCACATCCGGGCAGTTTTCCTTAAACGTAAAGCCCATGATCAACACATTGGAATCCCGCACATGGATACGCTTCATCAGCATCAGCTTGATCACCTGCTCAGTAATAAAAAGTCCGATGCGATCATTCACACGGCGCTGTGCCAGGATCATTTCCGGATAATGCCCGACCGCCTGCGCTTTGAAGGTCAGGTAATACGGATCGACGCCGATGCAGTGGCCGCCTACCAGTCCGGGCCGGAACGGCAGGAAATTCCACTTGGAGCCTGCGGCTTCCAGCACTTCCAGTGTATCAATACCCACCCGGCTGAAAATCATCGCCAGCTCATTGACGAGCGCGATGTTGACATCACGCTGCGTGTTTTCAATCACCTTGGCCGCTTCAGCCACTTTGATGCTGCCCGCCTTGTGGGTTTCGACCGTCAGAATGCTCCGGTAAAGAGCATCCACAAAATCCGCGGCCTCCGGCGTAGAGCCGGACGTGATTTTGATGATGTTGGTCAACCGCCGTTCTTTATCGCCGGGGTTGATGCGCTCAGGGCTGTAGCCCGCGAAAAAATCCTCATTGAATTTCAAACCGGACACGCACTCGACCACCGGCACGCAAACCTCTTCGGTAGCGCCGGGATAAACGGTTGATTCATAAATGACGACATCGCCCTTAGAAACAACCTTGCCCAGCGTTTCGCTCGCTTTTTCGAGCGGAGTCAAATCCGGACGTTTCTGCGCATCCACCGGCGTCGGCACCGTAACGATGTACACGTTACAGTCACCCAAATCGTTTATGTCGGTTGAAAATGTTAAGTCCGTTGCGGAGGCAAGTTCCTCCGGAGAACATTCCAGCGTATGGTCTTTGCCGGACGCCAGTTCATCCACGCGCGCCTGATTGATATCAAACCCAACCGTCGGATACTGCTTGCCGAACTCCACCGCCAGCGGCAGGCCGACATAGCCCAAACCAATGATGCCTATTTTCGCTGTTTTTAGTTCCACGTCTATTAACCTTTCCGATGGTACTGCTTATACCACTCTACAAATTCCGGGATGCCTTCAGAAATCGGGGTTTTTGGTACATAACCGAGTTTAGCCTCGGCCTTGGAAACATCGGCAAACGTGATCGGCACGTCGCCCGGCTGCATCGGCAGCATTTCCATTTCCGGCTCCGTACCCAGCGCACCCGCGATGGTATGAATGAAATCCATGAGATTTTCGGGGTTGCTGTTGCCGAGATTAATCACTTCACAGGGCTCCAGCCCGTCCGCGAACAGCGCCGCTTTCACGCCGGAAACAATGTCGGTGATATACGTAAAATCGCGCTCCATTTTTCCATGGTTAAAGACCTTGATCGGCTCGCCCTTAAGCATTGCCTCGGCAAAAAGCCAGTAGGCCATATCCGGACGGCCCCAAGGCCCGTACACCGTGAAAAAGCGCAGGCCGACCGTTTGCAAGCCGTACAAATGTGTATAGGTGTGGCTCATCAGTTCATCAGCCTTTTTCGTCGCGGCATACAGACTGACCGGGCTGTCCACGGGATCACCCTCGCTGAAAGGCACTTTTTTGTTTCCGCCGTAAACGCTTGAACTCGAAGCATATATCAATCTCGAAATTTCCGCGCGGCGACAGGCTTCCAGAATGTTGAGATGCCCCTCCAGATTGGATTTCTGATAGGCAAACGGATGGGTCAGTGAGTAACGAACACCGGCCTGCGCTGCCAGATGGCACACGAGCTGAGGCTCGTGCAGTTCAAAGTTATCAGTTAACAGTTCATAGTTGGTCAAATCACCACGAATGAGGGTGAATCCATCGCGATCTTCCAGCCGGGCGTTGCGAGCCTCTTTCAGGGAAACATCGTAGTAGTCGTTAAAATTATCGAATCCGACCACTTCGTGCCCGTCATCCAGCAGCGACTCCGCCAGATGCATGCCGATAAACCCGGCCGATCCTGTTACTAATATCTTCATAAATCAGTTCCTGATTTATTCTGTAGAATGTTGGAAGTGGAACATGGAAAGTTGGAGGTGAAATTTCCTGTCTTTCTACATCCTACATTCCACTTTCCACAATCTCCCCCGCCCTGCGGGCAGGCTGCCGCCCCCGGTCGCTCGGGGCTTTTTGCCCGAAACCTTCCATTCCAATTTTAACTATGTATTTCGCTTTCAACGCGAAATTCTGGTCTATGCGGCCTCCAGCGCCTCCATCGGCACTTCGGCTTCCACAGCGGTTCCCATCAGATCCATGAGAACCTTAACCCGCTCGCCGCCGGAAAGCACCTGCGTCACCACCGCGCGCAGTCCGCGCATGGAGCCCTCGGTCATCACCGCTTCATCGCCCGCCTTCAACGCGGGCTCCTCAATAACAATTGTTTCCTGTGCCTCGTTTTGGAGCACGTCAATCATCTCGGTCGGCACAACCGCGCACTCGCCCGCAAACCGAACGAGTCCGCGCACGCCCACCGCGCTCGAAACAGCGCGCAAGCTCTCCATTACATCAAAACGGGCAAAAAGATAGCCGGGGAAAAGCGCCTCTTCGAACCAGACCTTCCCGCGTTTTGTCTTGCGCTGGAAGCGGATGCGCGGACAAAACACTTCCACGCCGTCCAGCCGTTCCAGCTGACCGGCGGCAATATGCTCCCGCTTTGGCTGCGTTCTCACGCACCGCCAAGGGAATTGGGAAGTTAGATGGCTGGATGACTGGTTCATTAGTCGGGTTTAATAAAGTTCAAAGCAAAAGGCAGAACCGCATTCGCGCGCTTCTGCCATCCCTCAAGCCGTTTGATCCGTTCAGCAAAAAATTCCTTCCGCTCCGGGGTTTCTTCAGCCAAGAGAAGCTGGATCCGTGCCACACGCTCCTTGCCGTTGTCCAAATGAGGACGAACCTGTTCACTTACAAAACCGCCGACGATTTTACGCAGTTCCGCCTCCGCCGTAAAGAAATCCCTGCGGTCTCCCGGCATATAAACCGGTTTCACCGCAGCGAACGACCGCAGGATTTTCAGCCCCTGGCTTGTTGATCCCTTGCTGATTCCGAGCTTTCGCACGCAATCATCAATGCACAGCGGATCCGGCGAAATGAAAAGCAGGCCGTAGAGTTCCCCTATTGATCGCGGCAGGCTCAGTACTCCGGCGATGCGAACAAATATATCGATGACCTCTTTTTCCATCTCTGAAAGCGGCGTACTCATGCAAGGTCTCCCTGAAAATTCAGATTGTTCAAAAAGTACTGAACAAAGTGGGTTTTTGCAAGTTCAAACATCGGAAAAACGGTTTCATCACGGAAGCTTGGAACGGGAAAATGGCTGTGTTTTTCTGAGATTCAACATCAAATATTCAGCAACCATAATTCAAAAACCCCCTTGACCCCTTTTGCCGCGAGGCGTAAATTTCCCGCTTTGCAGTCGGTCTCTTGATAGAGAGTGGGCCCCCAGCCCGCTCTTTTTTACTCAACGGCCTGCTGGTTAAAGCTTTTTGACAGTCGGAGGGAAACGATGAACAGCGAACTGAGTGCCGTTGTGGAATATATGGAACGCGAACGCGGAGTCGATCGCGAAACCATTATTGAGGCGATTGAATCCGCCCTGCAGAATGCCGAACGCAAGAGCACGGAGGATGCGGAAGATCTGCGCGTTAAAATTGACCGGGAAACGCTGGACATCAAAGCGTTTGCCAGCAAAAAGGTGGTGCTGACGGTTAACGACCGCTACAATGAAATCAGCCTAGGCGAAGCCCGGAGGGCCAACCCCTCGGCGCAACTCGACGAAACCATCGAAATTGAATCCACCCCGCGCAACTTCGGACGTATCGCCGCCCAGACTGCCAAGCAGACCATTTTGCAGCGCATCCGGCAGGCCGAAAAAAGCCGTATCTTTGAAGACTACAAGGATCGCGCCGGTGAAATTGTCACCGGGTCTGTACGCCGCTTCGAACGCAGCACGGTTCTCATTGAGCTCGATCACGGCGCGGAAGGTGTCATGCCGTCCAAAGAGCGCGTTCCGACCGAAGAGTATGAAGTTGGCGAACGGGTTCGCGCGTACATCGTGGCGGTAACGGATCGCGAAGCGGGGCCGGAAATTCTGCTTTCACGCGCCCACCCCGATTTTGTCCGCCGCCTCTTTGAACTCGAAGTCTCGGAAATCGCCGACGGAACCATGGAAATCCGCGGCATTGCCCGCGAAGCGGGTTACCGCAGTAAAGTGGCCGTGATCTCCCACGACGAACGGGTCGATCCCGTCGGCGCCTGCGTCGGCATCCGCGGCATGCGCGTCAAAAACATTGTCCGTGAACTCAACGGTGAAAAAATTGATATTGTCCGCTGGAGTGACGAGATCAAAACGCTCGTCGTCAACTCCCTGGCACCCGCTAAACTCAAGCATGTCGAGGTGGACGAGCCCACCCGCACGGTCACCGTGACGGTTGATACAGATCAGCTCTCGCTGGCCATCGGCAAGCGCGGCCAGAATGCCCGCCTGACCTCCAAACTCATCGGCTGGCGCGTGGATATCCAGAAAGACGAAGAAGCGATGGACTTCGAAGAACGCGTCGCCGCCGCCGTCTCCGGCCTGGCCGCGATCGAGGGTATCGGCCCCGAATGGGCTGAAAAACTGGTCTATGCCGGCTTCCTGACAGCGGAAGGCATCATGGCCGCGGATTTGTCTGACCTCGAAGTAATCGAGGATGTCACTCCTGAAAAAGCGCAGGAGCTCTGGAGCGCTGCGGAAAAAGCCTACACAGAAAAACATGGTGAAATTAAAGAATGAGAGTTCACGAACTAGCTGAAGATCTGGATGTAACCGTTGAAGAGCTTCTTGAAATCCTCAGTGATGTGGAGATCAAGGCCGATAACGGCGACAGCCTGCTGGCCGACAACGAAGTAGCCATCGTCTGCGATGAGCTCGGCTTCGCTTCCATCGAAGAAGCCCGCGCCGCCAAGGAAAAAGCCGCCGCACCGGCCACAGAGGAAGCTCCGGAAGAGTCCCCGGCCGACGTGTCCGCCGAAGTCCCGACTCTGCAAGAGGTCGGGTCGAAGGAGGAAGCCCCAGCGGAGAAGGAGGAAGCCTCGGCAGAGGCGGAAGTTCCGGAAGAGGAGTCTTCCTCAACGATTGTCTTTACAAAGCCGCAGGTCGCCGTCAAAGAGCTGGCCGAAAAAATGGAGCTCAAGCCCAATCAGCTCATTGCCGAGCTGATGAAGATGAATATCTTCGCCTCGATCACTCAGGACATTGACATCAAGATCGCCAAACAGATCGGCGAAAAGCACGGGTTCGTCATCGAGCATAAAAAGAAAGAGAAGCCGCAGCCGAAGGCGGTTGAGGCCGCGGCGCGCAAACCGGCTGCGCCCACCGAAAAAGACCGGCCGGAAGATCTTGAAATCCGCCCGCCCATCGTCACGTTCATGGGGCACGTCGACCACGGAAAGACCTCGCTGCTCGACCGTATCCGCGACACCAAGGTGGTCTCCGGCGAATCCGGCGGCATCACCCAGCACATCGGGGCCTACACCGTTGATCTGGATGCCCGCCAGATCACCTTCCTCGACACTCCCGGCCACGCCGCTTTCACCGCCATGCGCGCCCGCGGCGCCAATGTAACCGATATTGCCGTGCTCGTCGTCGCAGCCGATGACGGCGTTATGCCGCAGACCCTGGAAGCCATCCAGCACGCCAAAGCCGCGGGGGTCTGCATCATCATTGCCATGAATAAAATGGATCTGCCCGGCGCCAACCCCGACCGACTGAAGCAGCAACTCAATGAGCACGATGTGATGGTCGAAGACTGGGGCGGAGCCGTCGGCTGCTGTCCGGTCAGCGCCGAGACCGGCGAAGGCATTGACGAACTGCTCGAGCGTCTCTCGCTCGAAGCCGAAATGCTCGAGCTCAAGGCCAATCCGCATAAACGCGCCAGCGGCTACGTCATTGAGGCGCAGATGGAGCCCGGCATGGGCCCGACCGCCACCCTGCTCGTGCGCGACGGCACCCTTAAAGTCGGCGACAGCGTTCTCTGCGGCGCGCAGTGGGGCCGCATCAAGGCGCTGATCAGCGATCAGGGCAAAAAGGTTCGCACCGCCGGCCCCTCCTTCGCCGTAAAGTGTCTCGGCCTTACCGGCGTGCCCGGTGCCGGTGACGAGTTCACCGTCTGCGCCGACGCAGCCGAAGCCAAAGAACTTTCTGAAGCCCTGCTGGCGGAAACCAGGGCGGAGGATCTCCAGCAGACTTCGCGCAGCAAACTTTCGCTCGATGATCTTTTTGCACAGGCCGACGGCGGCGAGGTTAAAGAACTTCCCGTGATTATCAAGTGCGATGTGCAAGGCTCAGTCGAAGCTATCACCCACTCGCTCTCGGGCATCAAGAGTGACAAGGTTAAACTTAAAACTCTCGTCAGCGATGTCGGCAACATCACCATCAACGATGTTATGCTCGCCAGCGCCTCCAACGCCATCATCCTTGGCTTCCACGTCAGTAAAGAAAACGGAGTCGTCGCCGCGGCCAAACGCGAAGGCGTCGAGATCCGCCTCTACAGCATCATTTACGAGCTGATCGAAGAAGTTGAAGCCGCGATGTGCGGACTGCTCGAACCCGAGATGCGCGAGAACTATCTCGGCAAGGCCGAAATCCGTCAGGTCTTCGATATGGGCAAACGCAACAAGATCGCGGGATGCATGGTGGTGGAAGGCAAAATCACCGCCCGCGCCAGCATCCGCATCAAGCGCGGCGATGACGTGCTCTACAAAGGAACCATCGGCTCGCTCAAACGCTTCCAGAACGATGCCGCCGAAGTGCGCGACGGTCAGGAATGCGGCATTCGCCCCGACAACTTTGTCGGCTTTGAGGAAGGCGACCTGATCGAAGCCTACACCATCGAAAAAATCGCGCAGAAACTCTAAGCGTCCCTTTCGGGCCGCGGAGTGTTGGATTGCCGGATAATTGGAGTACTGGATTTTCGATTTTAACGTTTTGAACGATTTCAACGAGGCCGGAGGCCCTTTTAACGATCATGTCCAGTACGCGAATTATTCGGGTCAACGAATTGCTGAAGCGTGAAATCGCCGCCGATATTCACCGCCTTTTTTCCAACACGGATTTCGACACCGGCGCCGTCACCGTCACCCGCGTCGAAACCGCGCCCAACCTGCGTGACGCCGCCGTCTACGTTTCCATCTTCGGTCACGAAGAAGATCGTGCCGGCATGATCCGCTTCCTCAACGGGCACCGCAAAGAGATTCAGCACCGCATGAGCCGGCACGTCATCATCAAATATACACCGCGTCTGCACTTTAAACTCGACGCATCCCTCGAAGACGGCGACCGCGTCCTCGGGATCCTCTCCGAGCTCGATATCCCGGAGGAACCGGAAAAAGACAATAGTCATTTCGAAGGATTCGACGATGCGTAAACGCAATCCGCACCAGCCCGATCCCGACGGCATCCTGCTGATGGACAAGCCCCGCGAATGGACCTCGCACGATCTCGTCGCCAAAATCCGCAACCATTTTCAGCTCAACAAGGTCGGCCACGGCGGTACGTTAGACCCCAATGCCACCGGCCTCGTCGCCCTGCTCATCGGTCGCGGCACCAAACTCTCAGCCAAACTGATGGGGGGCGACAAAACCTACGAAGGCGAAATACTCCTCGGCGTCGAAACCGACTCGCAGGACACCGACGGCGAGACCGTCGCCGAAAAAGATCCGTCCGGCGTCACCGAAGAGCAGCTCCGCGCAGAGATGAAAAAAGCGCTCGGCGACCAGATGCAGATGCCCCCCATGGTCTCCGCTATCAAAAAAAACGGTGTGCCGCTCTACAAACTTGCCCGCAAAGGTCAGGAGGTCGAACGCGAGCCGCGCTTCATTCACATCTATAAATTCGCACTGCACGAATTCAACCCGCCGCGCGCCACCTTCGAAGTCATGTCCACCAAAGGCACCTATGTCCGCACCCTCGCCCACGATCTCGGCCGGCGCCTCGGCTGCGGTGCCTGCCTCTCAGAGCTGCGCCGCACGCAATCCGGCGAATTCAGCCTTTCCAATGCATGGGAACTCGACGACGTCCTCGAATGGGATCGCGCTGAGCTATCGAAGCACCTGATTCCGATTCATCAGGTTTAAATTCAGGATTCTCAATCCGCTTAATCCTGTTATTCTGTCCGAAATTTCAAAATGCAACTGGTCAGAAACATTTCGGAGATACCGGCAACGGACAAACCCGTCGTCCTCGCCATGGGCTGTTTCGACGGCGTGCACATGGGCCATCAAAAAGTAATCTCCACCGCCGTTGAGCAGGCCAAAGCGCTCGGCGGTGAGGCGTGGGTCTTCACCTTTAATCCGCATCCCGCCAAAGTGCTGAGCCCGGAAACCGCGCCGCCGCTCATCAGCGCCGAACCCTGCCGCCTGCGGAAATTCGAAGCGCTCGGCGTGCACGGCGTCATTGCCGTGCCCTTCAATAATGCCTTTGCTCACACCGAGCCAGCGGAGTTTCTTTCCGATCTCTGGACAAAATGGCCGACTCTTAGCGGCATCGTTTGCGGTACCGACTGGTCTTTCGGTTACAAGGCACGTGGAAAAGTCCAAACCCTGGAAAAACTCTGCGAGGAACACGGCATCACCGCCACCGCCATACCGCCCGTGCTCTACGACGAAGAAAAAATCTCCAGCACCCACATCCGGCAGGCCGTGCACGATGGCGACATCCCGCTCGCCGAAGCACTGCTCGGACGCCCCTTCTGCCTGTTCGGCACCGTCGTCAAAGGCCGCGGCATCGGACAAGAGCTCGGCTTCCCCACCGCCAACATTGAGCCTGAAAACGAGCTGATTCCTGCTCCCGGCGTTTACGCCGCGTATACGCGGCTTCAGATGTCAGAAATCAGGAGTCAGGGATCAGGGGTCAGAGGTCAGAGGTCAGGAGTCAGGAGCCAGGAGCCAGAAGCTGAAGATTCCGAACTGTCCCCTGCCCCCTGTCCCCTGATTACTGAATTCCCCTCCGCCGTATTCATCGGCCAGCGCAAAACGTTTGATGACCCCGAACCGGTGATTGAAACCCATCTGCTCGATTTCGACGGTGAACTCTACGGACAGGCCATTGAAGTCTGCCTGCACAAAAAAATCCGGGATATTGTGCCCTTCCCCTCCAAAGAGGCGCTGATTGAACAGATCGAAAAAGATATTGCGCAGATTCGGGAAATATTGAGCTGAATTCACCAAATCGTTTTTAACCCGGCAGCCTGATATTCCTCAAAGGCCTTGTCTTTGGTAATCAGTGTCATCCTCCCTTGTATGGCATGCCAGGCCAGAAGGTGGTCAAAGGGATCCCGATGTGCATTCAGGGGAAGGCGGTAGGAGGAAGCCAGCAACCCGGCATCCATCGGACTGATGCTCATTCCCATGAGTTCGGCCTGCGCCGGCAATTCGTCCGGCACACAGCCCTGAAGGGCCAACTTGGCAAGCTGATATTTCAGTGCGATTTCCCAACAAGAAACGCCGCTGATCTGAATATCATTTTCAGGGTTTTCGATCAGTTTTCTTACGCGCCGGTTCAGCCGGGACGGGTCAAAAAGCGTCCAAAGCAGGACATGTGTATCGATCAAATACTTCACTTCAACCCCATAAATTCTTCTGTAGTGATTTTAAAATCCCCTTTGACCTTATAGGCGGCCTTGTCTTCCATTACACCCAGTACGCGTTTTTCCGGCTGCTTGTGAACCGCTCCACGGGCTGAAGCCCGTGGCTTCTGGCCTTCTGCATAACCGGCT